>JANQFP010000251.1 GCA_028277795.1 Rhodospirillales bacterium | reverse complement strand
CTCGTCCAGGGACAGCAGCACCACCTCGGTACGGCGGACGATGGCCACGTCGCCCAGGCGCCGGCGCACGGTCAGCCAGTCGCGCAAGCCGCGCACCGGCACCTTGGCGGCGATCACCGTGGGGGCCTCCAGGCGCAACAGGTTGTCGCGCTTCCAGTCATCCTGGATCAGGTGGCCGATCTCCACCGCCGCGCGCGCCAGAAGCTCGCCGAAGGATTCGCCGGCCTTGGGCGCGAAGCTCCTGACGAAGGTCTGGTCGTGGGACGCCGGGCCGTGGCGGGTGACGAAGACCTCCAGCTCCGGACGGCCGCCGGCCTCCACCTGCCGGCTGGCGTAGATCACCAGCGCGTCGTCGGCCCCGTAGCGGCGGGCCACGGCGGCCATGCGCTGGGGATCGCCGTCCACCGCCTGCTCGGCGCCGATGGCGGCGATGTCGGCCAGGTCGCCCAGGGGCAGCGCCACCGGCATCAGACCCTCGGCCGGCGGCGCCGCGGCCCAGGCCTCCCGCCACGGGTTGGGCTCGTCCCACAGCATCAGCGCCCCGGCCGCCCGGTAGACGGGGAGCACCAGCACCGGCTTGCTGGGGGTCACGGCGAAGGGGATGCCGTAGTCGGCGAGCAGCCCGCGGACCGCCCCCGCCTTGAAGCGGACGGTGAGCTTGGCCAGGTAGCGGACCGGCGACGTCTTCTCGTCGGCCACCGCCAGGTGGCGCACGAAGTCGGCCATGGTCCCTGTGTCGGGGCGCGGCAGCCGCCCCCAGTCGGCGCGCAGGGTCAGGCGGCGCAGCATGCGCCGGAACGCCTCCCGCTCGCCGTCGGCGAGGGCCCGCTTGCGGGCCGCTGCCGCCGTTTCCGCGGTGACGTCGACGGCCACCTCGGCGACCTCGAAGACGTCGGCGGCGCCGGCCGGCACCGCGAGGGCGCCCAGGGCCAGCCCGGCCACGGCCAGGACCACCAGCCGCGGGCGCCGCGGCGCACCGGCGCCACGGTTCCGAGGCATTGGGGGACGGGCATTCCTGGGCACGGCGGAACCCATTGTGTGTTGGCGGGCGGAGGCCGATATTATCCAAAGACCCGGTGAAGGACAGCACCCGATTAGCGCGCAAGGGCGCGGGTGCACGGCGTGGAGGTGTCCATTGAACGCGTTGACCGCGGTCGCCCTGGTGGCGCTGGTGATCGTGGCCGGGCTTCTGGCAGTGCGGCGCTCCCGCGGGTGGCGGGCCTTCGGCTTCACGCCCGATTCGGCGCGCTGCCACGACGACCTGCGCGCCGCGCGGCAGCGTATCGTCGCCCTGCAGCAGGAGGTTCTCGACCTCAAGACCCGCTCGGCCCGGCCCACCCGCTACGACGTCCTCCATGAGCTGCCCGGCGTGCTCGGCCGCCTCGAAGAGGCGGAAGAGCTGCTGCGCAGGGTGGACGACGCCAACCGGCGCGCCGAAGCGGCCGAGGCCCGGGCGCGGCACCTGGAGGAGCGGCTGGCCAAGGCCCCGGTGGCGGGCAGGCCGGTGGCGGCCGGCGACGCCTTCAAGGAGGCGAAGAAGGCCTTCGCCCGCCTGTGTCATCCCGACCGGGCGGGGGGCGCCGGTGGCGACGAGGCGGTGCGGGCCGAGATCTTCAAGGTCTTCTGGGCCGAACTGGAACAGATCGAAAAACGGGCCCGCTGACCGCGCCCGGACCGGCCCGGCGCTGCCGACCCCGCGTCTTGCAAACCATCGCCGATCCGTTATGGTCGGCGCCCATGCCGACGTCACCGCCCGTCCCGGTCCGGGGGGACCCATGACGAGCCTCAGCTACAAGGACGCCGGCGTCGACATCGATGCCGGCGCGGCCCTGGTGGAGGCCATCAAGCCGCTGGCCCGCGCCACCGACCGCAGCGGGGTCATGGCCGGCCTGGGCGGGTTCGGGGCCCTGTTCGACCTCAAGGCGGCCGGATACGCGGACCCCGTCCTGGTCGCCGCCACCGACGGCGTGGGCACCAAGCTCAAGGTGGCCGTCGCCGCGGAACGTCACGACACGGTGGGCATCGACCTGGTGGCCATGTGCGCCAACGACCTTGTGGTCCAGGGCGCCGAACCCCTGTTCTTCCTCGACTACTACGCCACCGGCCGCCTGGAGGTGGAGACCGGGCGGGCCGTGGTGGCGGGCATCGCCGAGGGGTGCCGGCGCGCCGGCTGTGCGCTGATCGGCGGCGAGACGGCGGAAATGCCCGGCCATTACGCGGGCGCCGACTACGACCTGGCGGGCTTTGCCGTCGGCGCCGTGGAGCGCGGCCGGGTGCTCACCGGCGAGGGCGTGGCGGCCGGCGACGTGGTCCTCGGCCTGGCCTCCGACGGCCTGCATTCGAACGGCTTCTCGCTGGTGCGTCGCATCGTCGAGACCCAGGGCCTCGACTACGCGTCGCCGGCGCCGTTCGAGTCCGATCGCGGCCTGGGCGAGGCCCTGCTGGCGCCCACCCGCATCTACGTCAAGAGCTGCCTCGCGGCCCTGGCCGGCGGCGGCGTCAATGCGTTGGCCCACATCACCGGCGGCGGCCTCGTCGACAACCTGCCGCGGGTGCTGCCGCCCCACCTGGCGGCCGAGATCGACACCGGCGCCTGGGCCGTCCCGGCAGTATTCCGCTGGCTCGCCGAGGCCGGCGGCGTGGGGCCGGACGAGATGGCCCGGACGTTCAACTGCGGCATCGGCATGGTGGCCGTGGTCGGCGCGGAAGCCGCGGCGGAGGCGCGGTCGGCCCTGACCCGGGCCGGCGAGTCGGTGGTGGAGATGGGTCGCATCGTCCCGCGCCTCGCCGACGGGGAGGCCGTGGTCCTGCAAGGCTGGGAGGAGCGGTGGCGATGACGAAACTGGCGGTGCTCATCTCGGGGCGGGGCAGCAACATGCAATCCCTGATCGACGCCTGTGCGGACGACGCCTTTCCGGCCGAGGTGGGGCTGGTGGTGTCCAACGTTCCCGGCGCCGCCGGCATCGACCGGGCACGCGAGGCGGGAATCCCGGCCACCGTCATCGACCACACGACCTTCGACGGCCGCCAGGCCTTCGAGGCCGAACTCGACGGGGTCCTGCGCGGGGCCAAGCCGGACCTGGTCTGCCTCGCCGGATTCATGCGGCTGCTCACCGACGGCTTCGTCCAGCGTTGGCGCGACCGGGTGATCAACATCCATCCGTCCCTGCTGCCCGCGTTCAAGGGCATCCACGTGCATGAACGGGTACTGGAATCGGGGGCGCGGATTTCCGGCTGCACGGTCCATTTCGTGCGCCCGGCCATGGACGAGGGCCCCATCATCATCCAGGCCGCGGTACCGGTGGAGCCCGACGACGACGTGGACACCCTGGGCGACCGGGTGCTGAGCCAGGAGCACCGCATCTTCCCCCTGGCGGTGCGCCTGATCGCCGAGGGGCGCGTGCGGGTGGTCGGCGAGCGCGTCATCATCGACGGCGCCGAGATCCCCGACGGCGCGCTGATGAACCCCGCCGGACCGTGACCTCGGCGGACCGGAATCGACCTTGCCGCGGCTCATCCTTCGACAAGCTCAGGATGAGGAGGACGATTGTTTTTCAATCGCATACCTCATGCTGAGCAGGCGCGTACGCGCCGTGTCGAAGCATCCCTGCCTGGGCTGAAACCGGTGCGGACTGGTATCAGCCGACGATTTCCAAGTCGCTGAAGAAGAAGGCGATTTCCTTGGCCGCCGTCTCGGGGGCGTCGGAGCCGTGCACGGAGTTGGCCTGCACGTCCTGGCCCACCGCCTTGCGGATCGTGCCCTCGTCGGCGTTGGCCGGGTTGGTGGCCCCCATGATCTCGCGGTTGCGGACGATGGCGTCCTCGCCTTCCAGCACCTGGACCACCACCGGGCCCGAGCACATGTAGTCGCACAGCTCGCCGTAGAAGGCCCGCTCGGCGTGGACGGCGTAGAACTTCTCGGCCTGCGCGCGGGTCAGATGCAGGCGCTTCTGGGCCACGATGCGAAGTCCCCCCTCTTCGAAGAACGTGTTGATCCTGCCGGTGATGTTGCGCTCCGTGGCGTCGGGCTTGATGATCGACAGCGTTCGTTCAACGGCCATGGCCTCGATCCTTCTCATGCATGATTGTGTGATGGTCGACTCGGGTGGCGTTTGCGTTGGCGGCGCCTGTCGCGCCGGCGGGGCGGTGCTGGATGGCCCCGTGGAGTCGCCTTACGGCCCGCGCCGGGGCTTATAACCGCAACGCCGCGGCCTGGCAACCCGGCGTTTTCGCCCCTGCCGGGCCGTGGTATCACCCTCCCATGCTGCACCTGAACGACCTGACCCTGCGCCTCGGCGGGCGCCTCCTGTTCGACGGCGCCACGGTGGCCATACCGGCCGGCCACAAGGTCGGCCTGGTCGGCCCCAACGGCTCGGGCAAGACGACGCTGCTGCGGCTGATCGCCGGCGACCTGCAGCCCGACGGCGGCGCCATCCGGGTGCGCAAGGGCGCCCGCATCGGCACCGTCGCCCAGGAGGCCCCGGACGGGCCCGAGGCCTTGATCGACGTGGTCCTCGCCGCCGACGCGGAACGCGCCGCGCTGCTGGCCGAGGCCGAGCACGCCACCGATCCCGCCCGGGTGGCCGAGATCCACACCCGCCTCGCCGACATCGGCGCCCAGGCTGCCCCGGCCCGGGCCGCCGCCGTCCTCGCTGGCCTGGGCTTCGACGAGGCGGCCCAGGCACGCGCCTGCGCCGCGTACTCGGGCGGCTGGCGCATGCGGGTGGCCCTGGCCGCCGCCCTGTTCGCCCGCCCCGATCTGCTGCTGCTGGACGAGCCCACCAACCACCTGGACCTGGAGGCCGCCCTGTGGCTGGAAGGCTACCTGGCGGCGTGGCCGGGCACCCTGATCGTGGTCAGCCACGACCGCGACCTGCTCAACCGGGTGGCCGCCGAGATCGTCCATCTGGAGGACCGCCGGCTGGTGCGCTATGCCGGCAACTACGACCGCTTCGAGCGCACCCGCCGCGAGCACCTGGTGCGCCAAGCCAGGATGCGCGACGTCCAGCAGCGGGAGCGCCGCCGCATCGAGGCCTTCGTCACCCGCTTCCGGGCCAAGGCCACCAAGGCCCGCCAGGCCCAGAGCCGCCTCAAGAGGCTGGCCCGCATGGAGCCCGTGGCGGCGGTCGTGGAGCAGCCGACGACCGCCTTCGCCTTCCCCGAACCCGAGCCCCTGGCGCCGCCCTTGATCACATTGGAAGGCGCGTCCGTCGGCTACGGCGACGGCCCGCCGGTGCTGCGCGGCCTGGACCTGCGCCTGGATGCCGACGACCGGGTGGCGCTGCTGGGCGCCAACGGCAACGGCAAGTCCACACTCGTGCGGCTGCTCGCCGGCCGCCTGGCGCCGGCGGCCGGCCAGCAACGGCGTTCGTCGCGGCTGCGGGTCGGGTATTTCGCCCAGCATCAGGTTGACGAGCTGGACCCCGGGGCGTCCGCCTATGCCCATCTGGCCCGGGCCCTCGATACCCTGCCCGAATCCAAGGTGCGGGCGCACCTGGGGGCCTTCGGGTTGGGCGGCACGCGGGCCGACACCGCTGCCGCCGACCTGTCGGGCGGCGAGAAGGCGCGGCTGCTGCTGGCCCTGGCCACCGTCCGCGCCCCCCACCTGCTGCTGCTCGACGAGCCCACCAACCACCTGGACGTGGACTCCCGCGAGGCCCTGGTGCAGGCGCTCAACGACTTCGAGGGCGCGGTGGTGCTGGTGAGCCACGACGCCCACTTGATCGATCTGGTGTGCGACCGCCTATGGCTGGTGGCCGACGGCACCTGCCGGCCCTTCGACGGCGACCTGGCCGAGTACCGGGCCCGGCTCCTGGAGAGCCGCGCCCAGGCCCGCCGCCGCGACGGGGCCGCGGGCGGCCGGCGCCAGGTGCGGCGGGAGCGGGCGGCGGCGCGGGCCGAGGTGGCGCCCCTGCGCCAGGCGGCGCGCCAGGCCGAGCGCCGGCTCGACGCCCTGCACCGGGACAAGGCGGCCCTGGAGGCGGCCCTGGCCGACCCGGCGGCCTACGAGGGGCCGGCGGAGCGGCTCACCGACCTGCACATGCGCCTGGCCGAGACCGACCGGTCCCTGGCCGAGGCGGAGGAAGCGTGGCTGGCCGCCCACGAGGCCCTGGAGGCCGCCCGCTGATGGGGTGGTGCCGATGACCGGGCTCATCGACGCCGCCGGGACGGTCCACGAGCCGGCGCCGGCGGACGCCCGCATCGTCTCCCTGGTGCCAAGCATCACCGAGCTGCTGTTCGACCTCGGCCTCGGCGACCGGGTGGTGGGGCGCACCGCCTTCTGCGTCCACCCCGCCGACCGGGTCAAGGCGGTGACCAGCGTCGGCGGCACCAAGACGGTGCGCATGGACAAGATCGCCGCGCTGCACCCCACCCACGCCATCGTCAACGTGGACGAAACGCCCCGCGACCTGGCCGACGAGATGGCCGCCGCCGGTATCCGCGTCGTCATCACCCATCCGGTGGAGGTGCGTGACAACCTGGCGCTCTATCGGCTGTTGGGCGGCATGTTCGGGGCGGAGGCGGAGGCCGAGGCTCTGTGCGCCCGCTTCACCGCCGCCTACGACGCGACCGTCGCCGCCGCCGAGGGGCTGCCGGAGCGGCGGGTGCTGTACCTGATTTGGACGGGGCCGTGGATGACGGTGTCGCGGGATACCTACGTCTCCCGCATGCTGTCCCTGGTGCGCTGGGGCACCGGCTGCTGGATCGGCCGCGCGCGCTATCCGTCCCTCGAGCTGACGCCGGCCATCGTCGAGAGCATGGACCGGGTGCTGTTCTCGACCGAGCCCTTCCCGTTCAAGGACCGGCACATCGCCGAGTTCCGCCAAGCCTTCCCCGACCATGCGGACAAGGCCCTGTTCATCGACGGCCAGATGGTCTCCTGGTACGGCAGCCGCGCCATCGCCGGCCTCGGCTACCTCACCGACCTGGCGGCGGGCCTGCCGTAATCCGGCCAATTGATCCGACGCCATGCCTCCGCGATGCCGGACCGATCGATAGTGCTCCTAACGCACGATGATCAACTTGCCGACTGTGTTGGACCGTTTCGTCTCTCCGTAGACGGAGTACTCGACGTAACCCCTGAGGTCGTATGAGCCGGGATTACCGGTGCGCAGGCGCGTCGTGAACTCCTTGGCGTTGGGGTCATCGCGGATGGAGAAGCAGTACGGTCCCTCGCCCGACCAGGTGAAGCATGCCTTCCGGGCTATGTACGGGTTACCACCTTTGGTCTGATAGGGCATGGTCACGGTATACGGGACGCCGTCATTCAGGTCGTCGCTGACGACCAGTCTGGTGAGGCGTACATCGTCGCCGATCGGCATAGTCTGACAGGCGGCAAAGCCGATCGCCGCGAGCCCGCCTAGCAGGAGGGCACGAATCCGACGCATGGTGTAACCCGCTACTCGACTTTGGCCAAAGTTATGTAACTCACGCCGCCTTTTCGATTGGTGTAAGTCCCAACCAAGTCCTCCCCCTCGAACCAGTAGACCGCCTGGGCCCCATTCTGGAAACGATCGAGGTTGAGCTTGTCGTCCACGATCCTGCCGCGGCGAAATTTGGAACCGGGTTCGTCGATGTTCCAGCCCGAGTACCGACCCCAGCTATACACTGCCTTGACCGTGCCGTCCTTGTGAACCGAGGTCACCACGAGGATGTGGCAAAGGACATCCTCCCACTTGCCGTGCCACTTTCCCGAGAAGCGCGCGTAGTCGGCGGGCACGTCCGCTGGGACGGATAACACGCTGAGGTCAGAGGGAAGCGGCGCCTCCTCAAGGCAGCTCGCGACCGGTGTGGCGACGACGCCGGTGCTGTCCGTCGTTTGGCAGCCTCCAGCTGTGAGCAATGCAATTCCTACGGATATGACAACTTTGATCCGCATAATACCCCCGCTCGCTTTGGAAAGGTTGATTATAGATGGTCGACAATTATCGAAACAACGCTTGTTCGGCGTTCGGCACGACCATACCGGGAACGGCGTCGTCCCGAGATCGCATTCTCCATCAGAGCTGCCGATTTCGACAGGAAGCCTGATCAGATGCGGAGCTGGAGGCCGAGGCCCTGTGCGACTGCTTCAGCGCCGGCTCCGACTGGCCCGTTGCCACGGCCGAGGGCCTGCCGCGAGCCCCTTGACCGGAGCGCCGGTCAAGGTCGGCTGCCGTCAAATACGTCTAGGACGAGGATTCGATGGCATCGTCACGGAGCCGCCTCACCGTCGAATGATGCAGTTGATAGCTTGACCTGCGGTTTATCTTCGCCGGGGGCGTCTCTCCGGCCATTTCATACAACTGCCTGAGCACGACCCCGTCCAGGATGACGGAATCCAACTCCTCGCGATTGAACAGATTGCTGACCCAGCCGAACGGCGTCCGGTCCTTCTCGATCGCCGTATCCACGATCTTCAGTTTGTTGGCGATGTGCGCCATCAGCTCGTCGGGCGTGAATCGCCCTTTGTCCAACGCCTTTCCCGAATCCTTGGCGATGCAGATGAACGACCCATCGCACGTGTCGACGTCTATGGTCGGTTGAGTCGGGGAAGACGGTTCACCTTCGGTATTCGTCACGAGACCTGTCCCTCTTGCGTCACGGGGAAGCGGAAGAGCCCGCTTCGTCATGCATGCGGGCAACCCTAAACCCTCTGCCACGGAGATCAAGGGACCATCGGTTGTCCGACGCCCCGCCGGCGGGCGTCGGCGCGGATCCGCTCACTCGGCCATGGACTCGAGCACCCGCATCAATGCCACGCCCTGGATGCGCCGCAGCTTCCCGTGCACCAGCGCCAATTCGCTGTCGGGCACGGTGCCCGGGTACCCCAGCCCGAGGCTGCGATGGTCGCCGCGGCCCGGCGTGCGGGCCATCCTCATGTGCAGGAAGTCCTCCTTGCAGGTGCATCCCCTGACCAGGGCGCAGCGCATGAACTCCTCCTGGCGCAGATCGAGCGTGAACGTCTCGTCCACGGCCGACCCCAGCCGCGTCTTGCGGCCGCCGGCCTGGTAGCCGCGGCACGGGAAGACGTCGCCATCGGGCGTGATGTGCACGTAGTCGTGCCCGGCCGAGCACTGCAGTCCGGCCGGCGACCCCCACGCGGTGATCGACGTCACCTGGATCCGCGGGTCGGTCTTCAGGTCCCGCATGACCGCCACCACCTTGTCGTCGAGCACGGTCACGAACGGCCGGCCTTCGTAGGCTGCGTTGAAGTTCTGTCCCAGGTCCACGTTCAGCCGGAGGTCCCGCTCCCGACAGAGCGCCGCCAGATGGCGCAGGTCGTCGGCGTTGTCCGGGAAGACCAGGGAATTGACCACCACCTCCACGCCCAGGTCCCGCGCGAAACCCACCTGATCCACCAGGTCCGGGGCCGAGATCTCGGTGTGATGATAGGTGACCCAAAGGCTGAACCGGCCGGGGTCGGCGCCATGGTCATCGATGAACCGGGGCAAGCGCTTCTTCAGAAGGGAGCCGTTGGTGACCAGCTCGACGAAGCGGATGTTGGGGGACTCGCTGATCCGAACGGCCCCCTTCAGGAAGTCCCACGACACGAAGGGCTCGCCGATGGTCTGCAGACGCAACCCGATCCGGTAAGGCTGCCGGCCGATCCAATCCAGGACCTTTTGGTAGCGCGCCGGATCGTCCTCGTTCCGCCACATCCGGTCGTTGGTGCGGCCATCTCCCTGACCCGGCTGACCGCTGGCGCAATAGGAGCAGTCGAAATTGCAGAGGCTGAGTCCGCACACATACCAGATGTTGATGGATCGTTGGTCTTCCATCGACGGAACCCGGTTCCTTGCACTGGCCGGCGTCTTAGAGCCGCGCGACACGCGCCACGTTTCAAACCGCGATGACGTGCCTGGTAACTTAGTCGCTCAGGGCTCGGTTTTCAGCGTCAAGCGCGGGATCAGGTGGCGGCGACGGGCTCGCGGATCAGGCGGGCCATGGCCTCGGGGGGCAGCACCGAGCTGTTCCACAGGGTCGCCTGGGCGCCCCAGGCGGCGGCCGTCTCGAGGGCGTCGCGCATGCCCGCCCCCTGGACCAGCGCATGGAGTAGGCCGGCGGCGAAGGCGTCGCCGGCGCCGGTGGTGTCCACCGGCGAGACCTTGCGCGCCGGCACGCTGACCTTGGCGTGGGCGCCGAAGGCGGTGGCGCCCTGCGCCCCGTGGGTGATGACCACCCACTCCAGGAACCCGCCGGCCACCCGGAACCCCGCGTCGAAGGGCGAGGCCAGGATGTCCAGCGGCACGTCCGCCGCCGACGCCACCAGCACATGGGCCGGCCGGCAGCCGTCGTCGGCCGGCGGCATGTGGGCCACCACCAGGCAGCGCTCGGCCATCGACGCCAGCAGGGGCACCACGTCGAGGGCGCGCGAGCGCACGTAGATGCAGTCGGCGGAGATGTCCAGGATGCGCGTCGGCGGCTCGGCCTCGCGGGTGCGGGTGACGTTGATGATGGTGCGCTCGCCGGAGTCGTCGACCAGGATGTAGGACCGGGTGGTGACGCCGTCGACGCGCACGATCTGCGAGGTGTCGACGCCGTTGGCCTCCAACTCGCCAAGCAGCGCCGCGCCCACCTCGTCGGTGCCGACGGCGCCGACGATCATGGCCTCGTGCCCGGCCAGCGCCAGGGGCGCCGCCGTGCACGAGGCGCCGCCGCCGAGGCGGGTGCCCTGCCAGGAGCCCGCCATGTGGATGCCCTCGCACAGCGGCTCGTTCAGGTGGACCACCTCGTCCTGGGCAACCGACCCCAGAACCAGAATCCGCGCCATCGATGTCCGACTCCCTCTCGCGGGGGCGAAACCTAACCCCTGACCGCGCAAAGAGCCAGAGGGCTGTTGCCCGGCCGCTTGCGGCCCGGGGGTGCGCGGGGTATGGGAGCGCCCATGCCCGCCCCGCCGCAATCCGCCCACACCCGCCTGCCCGGCCTGCGCCTGGCCCTTTTCTACGCCGCCTTCTTCCTGGTCGTGGGCATCCACCTGCCGTTCTGGCCGGTGTGGCTGGCGGCCCGCGGCCTGGGGCCGGTGGAGATCGGCCTGCTGGCGGCCATCGGACTGTCCGTGCGGGTTCTGGCCAATCCGGTGATCGGCCACGTGGCCGACCGGCGGGGCGAGCGCCGCCGCCCCATGATCGTGCTGGCCGTCGCCGCCGTGGCCAGCTTCGTGCTGTTCGCCGGGGCCGACGGGTTCGTCGTCATCCTCCTGGTCAGCCTGGCCTTCTACCCCGCCTGGTCGGGCATCATGCCGCTGGCCGAGAGCCTGACCATGCTGACGGCGCGGGCGCGGAGCCTGGACTACGGGCGCATCCGCCTGTGGGGGTCCTTGACCTTCATCGCCGGCGCGGCGGGGGCCGGGCACCTGCTGACCGGGCGGTCGCCGGATCTGGTCTACGCGCTGGTGCTGGGGACACTCGTCCTCACCGTCGCCGCGTGCGTCGCCCTCCCAGATACCCGGGCGCCGGTCCACGAGGGCCGCCGCCTTCCGCTCCGCGCCGTGCTGGCGGACCGCCGCATCCCGGTGCTGCTGCTGGCCGCCGCCCTGATCCAGGGCAGCCACGCGGTCTACTACGCCTTCGGCACCCTGCACTGGCAGGCGGCGGGCTACGACGAGGCCACCATCGGCTGGCTGTGGGCGGAAGGGGTGATCGCCGAGATCATCCTGTTCGCCTTCGGCAACCGGGTGGTGGCGGCGGTGGGCCCGGCCCGCCTGGTCCTGCTGGGCGGGGTGGCCGGCCTGTTGCGCTGGACGGTGCTCGGCAGCACCGACGCCCTGCCCGCCCTGATCGCCGTCCAGGCCCTGCACGCGGGCACCTTCGGCGCCGCCCACCTGGGCGCCATCCACTTCATCACCCGCACCGTGAGCCCGACCCTGTCGGCCACCGCCCAGGGGCTCTATTCGTCGGTGGTCATCGGCCTCGGGCTCGGTTTGGCCGCCGCAGCGGCGGGCCCCCTCTACCAGGCCTTCGGTGGCCGGGCCTACCTGGCCATGGCCGCCATGGGGGCCATGGGCGCGGTGCTCGCCTGGACCCTGCACCGGGCCACCCGGCGGGATCCCGAATCCCCGATGACCGCCTAGAGGGTGCGCTTTCGATCGGGCAATGGGCCGGATCCGGAGCCCCGATGCCCGATCCGGGAGGGAAAGCGGACCATCAGGCGGACCGTGGCTTGAGTCGGGGATTATCCGAATGCCGAAGTTCGCAGGCCATGCGGATCCGCGGTCCGCGCGCCCGAATTGGCGGCAAGAGACGAATGGCCTTGACTTCCCGAGGTCGGAGGCCCTAGTAGCGCCAGCGACAATCCCTTCAAGACGGTGCAGGCCGGGGCGGCCGCAACCCCCAGCGTCACAGGCGGACAGCGGGCGTGGTTGCGTAACCCCCGAGGCGAGACGATGAAACGGTGGCGGGAGAGGATGGATCTTTCCGCCACCACCAATAAGACGCGGGTCTGGTGATCTTCTTGGACCCTCGTCCCTATTCAGATGGAGACCGAACAATGGCCGGCAAGAAACCCAAGGGCAAGAATGCGAAATTCATGGTGTTCAACGTAACCTATGAGGACGGCACGGTGACCTCGAACCGGCGAATTCCGAACGATCTGCTCGATCAGTCCTTTGGCGATTCCCTCCTGGACTTGGCGTGCACCGCTATCTTGGACCAGGACAACGAGATCGCCCAGCGCTCCGGCCAGCGCCGCGCCAAGATCAAATCCATCGCCCGTGCCTAGTGGTCTGGATCAGACCTTTGGACGGAACGTCGCCCCTGACGCCGACCAGATGGCAATTCGGGGAATCCCGGGGCGGGCGCGGGAATCCGGGAATCCGGGGACATGGCCGGGGAATCCGGGGAATCGGGGAATCCGGGGACAGTATACTGATTTCATAGGAGAAATCGGTATACTGTCCCCGTATTGTCCCCGTATTTGGGCGGCCGGTGAGGAGCGAGATGGATCCGACGCGTCCCTTGGCCAAGGGCGCTCCCACGATCCGCCACAGGGGCGCGAATTCGGAGGTTGCGGAACGGCATGGACCCGGGTAGAACAGCCTCCGGGAAATCCTTTATTTTCCCTCTTTCCAACTTCCGCCGCCGCCCGTAATCCGGGTCGGCGGCGGCTTTATGTTGTCGCATAGGTGGCGGTTTCGCGGGCCGACCGGCCGCCATGGTCTTCAGGTCTTCTGCTCCCGGCCGCCGGCCGGGGTCTGCTGCCCGGAAATCATGGCTTCCGGAGCTTGTTGTTTTACAAAGTGTTTCAGGATGCCGTTGGATCAGTGCATCAAACGTGTATCTGCTTTTCTCAACAAGAACGACCGTATACGGCTGACATTATGGGCAGTTCCGAAAACATCCGCCCCGCCACTCGTCGCCACGAGCCTCTTTGATCATTCCTCGTAGGGCTCCACCGCTTCGGCGGTCAGACCGTATCCGGCCTGCCCAATCTCCGAGGCCTTGCCCTCCGTGGTCAGGCGGCCCGTGACCCAGACGGCCATGAACAGGTCCTCGACCTCCACCCGTTTCTCGGTCCTGACATAGACGATCTGATTGGGCGGCGGGGGTGGAACGTGGATGCACGCGCCGACGTAGGGAACGAGAAAGAACTCATTGGTCGCGGCCTCCTCGAAGTTCAGGGGCACGACGTAGCCGGGAATGCGCACGACCTTGCCGTCGAGGCGCTCGTTGAGAGGGAAGAAATCCGGGTCATAACCGATGCCGGACGGCACCGTGTCATCCCAAACGACGCCCCGTTTGTTGAACTCGGGAACGCCTGGCGGAATGAGGTCCCCCCACTCCAGGTTCAACACCTCGGCCCACGCCGCCACGGGTGCCACAGTGAGCACCGCAGCGAAGAAAAAGCCGAGACGCAGACGCATTGTGGCCACCGCTATGGAGGTCAGGTCCGCACCATCATACCGTCGGCGAGGGACTGCCGATAGGCCCGGTAGGCGGGTACGGCGCCGACCAGGACGCCCGCACCGACCACCAGGCCGAGAACGAGCAGGTCCCGAGCGGTGGGGAGTCCGATGGTGATGTAGAGACCGAAGCGCGTATCGACAATGGGCTGGGCGATGAGCAACGACACGTAAAGCAACGCCAAACCGAAAACGGTGCCCAACGCGGTGAGAATGGTGGCCTCGATGACGAACAGACCGAACACGTGAACCGGGCGCGCGCCCACCGAGCGCAGGATGGCCATCTCACGGCGTCGTTCATTGAGGGTGGCCAACAGCATGGTCAGCATACCGAGCAGCCCGGTCACCACGACGAAGGCGGAAATGGCCGTCAACGCGGTCTCCGCCGTGCCCATCAGGCCCCATAGTTCCTGCAACGCCACGCCGGGCAGGACGGCGAGAAGCGGTTCGTCGCGGTATTCGTTGACATGGCGCTGGAGCGCGAAGACGGAGAGGCGGGACTTGAGGCCAACGAGGAAGGCGGTGAAGGCCTTGGGCTCCAGGTTCATGCGGCGCACCTCGTCCGCCGTAACGCCCTTACCCGGAACCCTGGCCCCGCCCCGCCAATCCACGTGGATGGCCTCGATCCCTTCCAGGCTGACGTGCACGGTTCGATCCACCGGCGTTCCCGTCTTGGCAAGAATGCCGGCGACGCGGAACGGCTTGTCGTCGTGTTTCGAGAAACCGGCCCGGCCGAGGCCATGGGCGACCACGATTGCGTCCCCGAGCTCGTAACCCAGCGCCTTGGCCACGTCGGCACCGAGGACGGCATCGAACAGGTCCTCGAAGGGGCCGCCGGCGGAGAAAGCGAGCCTTCTCTTGTTGGCGAACCGGTAGTGCCGGAAATAGTCCCGGTTGGTTCCCAGCACACGGTATCCCCTGTGGGCGTCCCCAAGGGAAAGCGGGATGGTCCAGGCGACTTGGGGGAGGCCGGCGATGTCGCGGTAGCTTTCCCAGGAGATGTTGTTGGTCGCATTGCCAATGCGGAATACCGAATAGAGCAGCAACTGGATGGCGCCGCTTCGCGCGCCGACGATCAGATCGGTTCCCGAGATGGTGTTGGCGAAGCTCGCCTTGGCCTCGGTTCGGACTTTCTCCACTCCCAGCAGCAGGGTGACGCTGACCGCGATGGCGAAGACCGTGAGCGAGCCGGTGATCCACCGGTTGCGCAGGCTCATGAGGGACAAGGACAGGAGGGGCATGACGAGCCTCAGCCGTCCATGCCGGCGCGGTTGATGGCCGCGAGCGCGACGGTGTGATCGAAGGCATCTTCCAGGCTGGCATCGTGGCTGACGAAGAGGAGGGTGGCACCCGCCTCCTCGATCTCCCGGAACAGCAACCGGAGGAAAGACCGGCGCATGTCGGCATCCAACGACGACGTGGGTTCATCGGCGATCACCAGTTCGGGAGCGCCGATCAGGGCGCGCGCCGCCGCCACGCGCTGCTGCTGGCCCATGCTGAGGCGGGTGACCGGGCGTGACACCAGGGCATCCACGTCGAGTTCGAGGTGACCGAGGATGCGCCGCGCCTCCCCGTCCAGCGTTCCGCCTCGTTCCACCGCACGTGAGCACCGGCTGCGCGAGAACCTGCACGGAAGGACCACGTTGTCGATGAGCGACAGGTAGGGAACCAGGTTGAACATCTGAAAGATGAACCCGACATGGTCGGCGCGAAAGGCGTCCCGCCGGGAACCGCGCAACCCGGTGATCTCGGTTCCCCGGATCGAGATGGCGCCCGCTTCGGGAACGGCGACGCCGCCGAGGAGGTTGAGGAGCGACGTCTTTCCACTGCCGCTCGGCCCCTTGATGAAGACCCGCTCGCCTTCTTCCACGTCCAGCACGGGAATGTCGAGGACCAGGGGATCCCGCGGGCGCCATCGGAAACGAATGTCCCGCATTCGGACCATTGCCTGGCCCATGTGGGGAATCCCCTTTTCTTGGGTGGGGTTCAGAACGTCAACCGCGGCGCCCCCGGTGTGAGCTCGGCCGCCGTCTGGCCCTTGGGCGAGATCGCCTGGACATCCAGTTCCCGCGCTCCGGGGAAGATTTCGAACACTTTGACGTCCATGTGCGTCAGGCGGTCCGGGTGCTCACAATGGAAATGGTAATGGGCGTGGAACTCGGCGTGTTCCTCGTCCTCATGCCCCGCATGCTTCTCTTCGTGCCCATGGTCATCATGATCGTCATAATGCTCGTCGATCAAAGCTGACGTCACCTCGGCGTCCTCCAGACGGCATGCCGCGCCTTCGGGAGGGACGAACAGCGCATCGCCCTTTTTCAGCATCGCCACGGCCTTTGCCACCGCCGCCCTGTCTTCCTGTGTCTCGGGCGCGTGCTCGAAACCGACGATGTCCGCGCCCGGCGAGACGAGTTCGACCTCCATGGAGTTCCCTTCAATGGCCACGTTCAGACGGCCATGGCCATGCTCGTGGGCCTCATGCTCCCGCTCCGCAGCCATCAGCGGGCCAGCGACGACAATTGAAAGGAGGAACGCCACGGAAGTTGGCCAGTTGCGGCGCATCTTCCGAGTCACAGGCGACATTGAACTCCAAAACACCGTTCCCTCCCATGATCGTATACGGATGAATGGGGCGGTTATTAGACCAGGAACGAAATGTTATAAAGTAACATTTCGTTGTCAGGCTCGTGGCGGCTGTTTGGAAAGGGCAGCCCCGGCATGGAACCGGGACGGCGACGAATACCGGTGTTTACCCCTGACGCTCCCAGCCACCCGACGGCGACTGCTGCCAGTAGGTGACCGTGTGGCCGGCGTCCTTGACCTCGCGCCAACGGGCGCGGGCGGCCTCGGTGGCGGCGGCATCGTTGCCGTCGAACAGGTCGAAGCAGCGCTCGTAGTCGCCGATGCGCGCCGAGCGGGCGCCGTCGGTGAGGAACAGGAAGGCGGCCCCGTTGGGGTTGTCGTCGTCGGTGGTGATCCAGATGGGCTGGTCGGCGGCGTCGCCGTCCCGCGGGCTGCCGTGGGGCAGCCACGAGTCCGGGTCGTAGGTCCACAAGAGCGACGCCAGGGCCTCCACCCGCTCGTCGCTGCCGGCCAGCACCACCGCCCGCTTGCCGGTCCCGTAGGCCTTCTCCAGCAGCTTGGGCAGGGCCCGGTCCAGGGGCGAGGTCTGCAGGTGGTAGAAGGCGACCTCGGTCATGCCGCTACCGGACTTCGTAGTGGTCGGCCACCAGCCGGTCGAGCAGGCGCACGCCGAAGCCGGTGCCGCCCTTGGGCACGGTGTCCTTGTCGCTCTTCGACCAGGTGACGCCGGCGATGTCCAGATGCGCCCACGGCGTCTTGTCGACGAAGCGCTGCAGGAACTGGGCGGCGGTGATGCTGCCGGCGCCGCGGTTGCCGATGTTCTTCATGTCGGCGGCGTCGGACTTGATCTGCTTGTCGTAGGCCTCGCCCAGGGGCAGGCGCCACACCAGCTCGCCCACGGCGTCCCCCGCCGCGGCGATGCGGTCCGCCAGCTCGTCGTCGTTGGAGAACAGGCCGGCGCGCTCGTTGCCCAGCGCGATGATGATGGCGCCGGTCAGCGTCGCCAGGTCGATCATCAGCCGCGGCTTGAAGCGGTCGCGGCAGTACCACAGGGCGTCGGCCAGCACCAGCCGCCCCTCGGCGTCGGTGTTGAGCACCTCGATGGTCTGGCCCGACGCCGAGGTGACGATGTCGCCCGGCCGCTGCGCCTTGCCCGACGGCATGTTCTCCACTAGGCCGACGACGCCGACCGCGTTGACCCGCGCCTTGCGGCCGGCCAGGGCCTTCATCAGGCCGATGACCACGCCGGCGCCGCCCATGTCCCACTTCATGTCTTCCATGCCCGCAGACGGCTTGATGGAGATGCCGCCGGTGTCGAAGGTGACCCCCTTGCCGACGAAGGCGATGGGACCGTCGGCGCCCTTGCCGCCCTTGGCCTTGCCCTTGCCTTTGGGCTCGCCCTTGGGGGCGCCGGTCCACTGCATGACCACGAGCTGGGACTCGTGGTCGCTGCCCTGGCCGACGCCGAGCAGGGCGTTCATGCCCAGCTTGCGCATCCGCGCCTCGCCCAGGACCTCCACCTGGACCCCCAGCTTGGCGAGCGTCCGGGCCTCCTTGGCCAGAGCCTCCGGGTAGATGACGTTGGCCGGCTCAGACACCAGATTCCGGGTCAAGGTGACGCCGTCCACCACCTTGTCCAGGACGGCGAAGGCGGTCCGCGCCTTGGCGGCGCCGTCGGTGAGGATGGCCAGGGTGCGCAGGCTGGGCTTGTCCTCCTCCTTGAGGGCCGTGCGGTACTTGTCGAAGCGGTAGGACCGCAGGCGGGCGCCGAAAGCCAGGTGCGCGGCCATGTCGGCCGGCGGCAGCGGGGCGCCGTCGATGGCGTCGACGGCCACCGACACCGCGGTGTGGCCCTTGGTGGCCAGCGCGGCGGCGATCTGGCCGCCCACCGCCTGCAGGCGCAGGGCGTCCAGGTCCGCGGCCTTGCCCAGGCCCACCGCCAGCACCCGGTCCAGCTTGACCCCGGGCGGGGCCAGCAGCGTCAGGCTCTGGTCCTTCTTGCCGGCGAAGCGGCTGGCCCCCATGGCGCGCACCAGGGCGCCGCCCAGGCGCTCGTCCAGGCGGGCGGCGGGGGGGGTGAGGGTGCGGCCCTCGAGGACGCCGACGACGAGCGCGCCCTTGTCGACGTCGGCCGGCTTGGCAAAGGAGATCTTCATCGCGGACCGCTCCTTGTGACGGAAACAGGCGGCGGGGGACCCGCGCCGCCGCGGATGGTGCTCAATGTAGCGACGCACACCCTCCGATCAATGGCTTGTTGGCGGTTCACCGGGCGGCGCCATCGCCCGCGGGGGCCGCCTCGGCGGTGGCGGCTTCGGCGGCCGCCGGGAGGCGCCGGTCGCCGGTCAGCCACAGCAGGCCGCCGGGCACGCTCACCACGATGCCGCAGAGACCGAACAGCAGGGACAGCACCAGGGCCCCCTCGGCCGGCACGCCGATGAACCCGAACCCGGCCACCATGGCGCCCTCGCGCACGCCCCAGCCGGCGATGGAGATGGGCAGGGTCATGATCAGCAGCACCGGCGGCACGATGGCCATGCAGTCGAGCCACGTCACCTCCAGGTCGAGGCCGCGCGCCAGCAGGAAGGTGGCCAGGGTCAGGTTGGCGTGGCCGATCAGGGACCAGCCGAGGGAGCGCACCAGCGCCCGCGGCGTCAGGAACACCCGGCGCGCGTCGCCGCCCAGGGCCACCATGCCGCGCACCAGGCGCCAGCGGTGCAGCGACGACGGCAGCCGGTCGAGGGTCATCAGCAGCACCACACCGGCGAGCGCGGCCACCAGCAGCACCAGGACCGTGGGCAGCATCCACTCGGCGGCCGGGCCCTGGACCCGGGGCAGGAACGCGGGCTGAGTGGCGGTCACCATGAGGACCAGGGCGACCACGATGGCCACCCGCTCCAGCATCACGCCGTTGATCGCCTGGCTCAGGCTCAGCCCGGCCCGGTAGCCCATGTAGATGCGCACCGCGTCGCCGCCCACGGCGCTGGGCAGCACCTGGTTGAAGAACGACCCGATGAACCACAGGCGCAGCACCTTGGGGTAGGGCAGCGCGGCGTCGATGGACGACATCACGGCCCGCCAGCGCACGGCGCAGATGAGCATCTGGGCGATCCACGCCACCCCGGCCAAGGCCAGCATCGCCGGCGCCACGTCGAGCAGGCGGGCGATGGCGGCGTCCAGGTCGACCTTGCTCAGCACGAACCAGATGAGCAGTCCCGACACCAGGACCTTGAGGCCCAGCAGAACCCGTTTCTTCATGGTGGAGCCGTCGGCGTCCCTGCCACAGGTGCGACAGCATTAGCAGGTCGCCGCCGACGTGTCATGCGCCGGGGCCGCCGCCGGCCGCCATCCTGCGATCACGCGCGGGCCGGCGGCGGAGCCGGCCGGGCGGGCGCGGCGGCAACAGGGCGAATCGGTCAGGCGGCGCGCAGGCGGACCGGCAGGCGCTTGCGCCCCCAGTCGCCGGGAGGGCCGTCGAACACACCGGCGCAGCGGGCCCCGCAGGCCCGGCAATGGCCGTCGTCGGTGAGCGTCCAGGTGGAGAGCTGGTACCAGTCGCGGCCGATGAGCATGGCGCCGCAGGAATGGCAGTAGGTGCTGTCGCTCTCGGGGTCGTGGACGTTGCCCACATAGGCGTAGCGGACCCCGTTCTTGACCGCGATCCGGCGCGCCCGTTGCAGGGTGGCGAGCGGTGTCGGCGGCGTGTCCATCATCTTCCAGTCCGGGTGGAAGGCCGAGAAGTGCAGCGGCACGTCGGGCCCCAGGTGGGTCATCACCCATTGGCTGAGCTCCTCCAGCTCGGCCTCCGAATCGTTTTCGCCGGGGATGAGCAGAGTGGTGATCTCGAACCACACGTCGGTCTCGTGCTTGAGGTACGTCAGGGTGTCGAGAACCGGCTCCAGATGGCTGGTGCACAGGGTCTGATAGAACCCTTCGGTGAACGCCTTGAGGTCCACGTTGGCGGCATCCATGTGGCGGAAGAACTCGACCCTCGGCTCGTCGCAGACATAGCCGGCGGTGACCGCCACCGTCTTGATGCCGCGGGCGTGGCAGGCCTCGGCCACGTCGACGGCGTACTCCAGGAAGATGACCGGGTCGTTGTAGGTGAAGGCGACGCTGCGGCAGCCCAGCTTGGCGGCGGCGGCGGCAATGGTCTCCGGCGACGCCCGGTCCTGCAGGCGGTCGAACTCCCGCGACTTGCTGATGTCCCAGTTCTGGCAGAACTTGCAGGTCAGGTTGCAGCCGGCGGTGCCGAAGGACAGGATCGGCGTGCCGGGCAGGAAATGGTTGAGCGGCTTCTTCTCGATGGGATCGACGCAGAAGCCGCTGGACCGCCCGTAGGTGGTCAGCACCACCTGGTCGTTCTCCCGGGCGCGGACGAAGCACAGGCCGCGCTGGCCCTCGCGCAGCTTGCAGTAGCGGGGGCACAGGTCGCATTGGATGCGGCCGTCCTCCAGGGCATGCCAGTAGCGCCCCGGGTGGGTCTCGGCGAAGGTCTCGCCGGCCGGCAATTCGGTCATCGCCGCCTCTCCCGTCCGCGGGCAGGACCCCCCGACAACTAATGTGGACCCCGGGGCGGCCCCCGTCAATGCGGCCCCGACCCCGCCGTCGCCTCCCTTTACACGCGGGAACCAGGGGATTACTTAAAGAATTCGGGGTCAAGACGACGCGCCGGGGCGTCAGCGCCGGGGCGAAAGGAGCGGTGCCATGACATCGGTCCGACCGGCGGCGGTGGCGGGCATGTTCTACCCCGACGACCGCCGACAACTGGAAGCCGAGGTCCAGTTCCACCTGACGCAGGTCCACGGTGCGGACGGACCCGTGCCCAAGGCCATCATCGCGCCCCACGCCGGCTACGTCTATTCGGGCCCGGTGGCGGCGTCGGCCTATGCGCGCATCGCACCGGCCCGCGACCGTATCCGGCGGGTCGTCCTGCTCGGCCCCTGCCATCGGGTGGCCGTGCGCGGCCTGGCGGCCAGCGGCGCCGACGCCTTCGACACGCCCCTGGGGCCGGTGCCCCTGGACAAGGACGCCATCGCCTCGATCCTCGACCTGCCTCAGGTCCAGGTCTACGACGCCACCCATGCCCAGGAGCACAGCCTGGAGGTCCACCTGCCCTTCCTGCAGGAGGTCCTGGAGTCCTTCGCCCTGGTGCCCCTGGTGGTGGGCGACGCCTCGGCCGACCAGGTGGCCGACGTGCTGGAGCGTCTGTGGGGCGGCCCCGAGACCCTGATCGTGGTGTCGTCGGACCTCAGCCACTACCTGGACTACGACTCGGCCCGGCGCATGGACGCCGCCACCTGCCAGGCCATCGAGACCCTGGACCCGTCCCGCCTGGGCCGCGACCAAGCCTGCGGCCGGGTGCCCGTCGGCGGGCTGCTGACCCTGGCCCGGCGGCGCGGACTGCAGGTCGCAACCGTCGATCTGCGCAACTCCGGCGACACCGCCGGCGGCCGCGACCGGGTGGTCGGCTACGGCTCCTGGGTGTTCGTCGAGCCGGCCGCGGAGGGCGCCGGGGAGACGGCCGACGAGGAGGAGACCCCGGGCGAGGAGGCGTTCGTCGCCCAGACCCGGTCCCTGCTGGAGCGCCACGGCACCACCCTGCTCCACCTGGCCGCCGCCTCGGTGCGCTACGGCCTGGACAACGGGCAGCCGCTGCCGGTCGACTCCGGCCAGCAGACAGACGACCTGCGCGGTCTCGGCGCCTGCTTCGTCACCCTCAAGAAGGGGGGCAAGCTGCGCGGCTGCATCGGGTCGCCCCAGGCCTACCGGGCCCTGGCCGTGGACGTGGCCGAGAACGCCTACTCGGCGGCCTTCGGCGACCGCCGCTTCCCCCGGCTGGAGCCGCGCGAGCTTGAGGACCTGAGCCTGTCCATCTCGGTGCTCAGTGCCGCCTCGCCCATGCGGTTCACGGACCAGGCCGACCTGCTGGCCCAGCTGCGGCCCGGCATCGACGGCCTGATCATCGAGGACTCGGGCTCCCGCGCGCTGTTCCTGCCGGCGGTGTGGGAGGGACTGCCAAAAAAGGAGAAGTTCCTGTCCCAGCTCAAGGTCAAGGCCGGCCTCGCGGCCGACCACTGGTCGCCGGATTTCAAGGCCTGGCGTTTCGTCGCCGAGGAGGTCTCGGGCGACGACCTGGACGATCCGAGCGCCTTGTGGGCCTGACGCGGGCACGCCCGTGACCCTTTCGGCCCGGACGGCGGCAAACCTCCGCACCTGGCTGCTGGTGACGGCGATTTCGGCGGCCGTGGGCGTGCCTTACGTGTTCGTGCTGTCCGCCGTCTACGGGTTTCCCTTCGGCACCAGGGCCATGCTCAACGGGGCCGGCTACGGAACGTTGATCGGCGGCTCCGTGTTCGCGTTCCAGCTGTTCTACGTGCAAGGACCCTCGGGCGCCTGGATTCGGCGCGCCCCGTTCATCGTCGCCCTGACCGTCCGCACCGTCGTCGCCTCGGTGCTGATCGTCCTGGCCGTGCTGATCGGCCGCTTGACCTTGCCCACGGGGGACCTGTCGCCCGAGCTGGCCCTCGGCAGCCTGGTCCGCGACTACGTCTTCTCGGTCTGTGTCTTCATCACCCTGTTCTTCGTCCTCCAGATGCGGCGCATCATCGGCGGGCGGGTGCTGACCAACATGGTCCTCGGGCTCTACCACCGGCCGGTGCGCGAGGACCGCATCTTCCTGTTCATCGATCTGGCCGACTCCACCGCCCTGGCCGAGCGGCTGGGGGACGAAGGTGTGCACGCCCTGATCTCCCAGTTCTTCTTCGACCTGGACCAGGCGACCCTGGAGCACGGCGGCGAGACCCACCGCTATATCGGCGACGAGGTTGTGGTCACCTGGCCCATGGCCGAGGGCCTGGAGCACGCCCGTTGCCTGCGCTGCGTCTTCGCCATGACCGACCTGGTGGCGGCCCGCGCCGACGTCTATCGCCGCCGGTTCGGAGTCGTGCCGGCCTTCCGCGCCGCCCTCCACGGTGGCCCGGTGGTGGCCGGCGAATGCGGCGACTCCAAGCAGGAGATCGTGTATTTCGGCGACACCGTGAACACCGCCGCCCGCATCGAGCGCGCCTGCAAGCAGGTGAACCGGCCGCTGCTGATTTCGGCGGAGCTGCTGGCCCGGCTGCGCCTGCCCGACGACATGCGGGCCGAGAGCCTCGGCGCCGTGCGCCTGCGCGGCCAGGACCACGACACCGAGCTGTTCGCCGTGTCCCGGCCCGAGGTCGGGGAGAAGGCCGCATGAGGGAGCGCTTCGGCATCGGCCAGCCGGTGCGGCGCACCGAGGATCCGCGGTTCCTCACCGGGCGCGGTCGCTATGCGGCCGACATCACCCTGCCCGGCCAGGTCCAGGCCGTGTTCCTGCGCTCGCCCCACGCCCACGCCCGCATCCGCGCCATCGACACGGCGGCGGCGGCGGCCGCGCCGGGAGTGCTGGCCGTCTACACGGGCGCCGACACCCGCGCCGCCGGCCTGGGCGACCTGCCGTGCCAGGTGGGAATCCGCGACCGGGCCGGCAACCGGGCGCCGCGGCCGGGCCGGCCGCTGCTGGCCGGCAACCGGGTTCGGTTCGTCGGCGACACCGTGGCCATGGTGGTGGCCGGGACGGTGGCCGAGGCCCGCGACGCCATGGACCTGATCGACGTGGACTACGAGCCGCTGCCCGCCGTCGCCGCCCTCGACGACGCCCTGGCCGCCGACGCGCCCTGCATCTGGGACGAGGCGCCCGGCAACATCGCCTGCCACTGGGAGATCGGCGATGCCGCCGCCACCGACGCCGCCTTCGCCGAGGCCGCCCGCACCGTCCGGCTGGAGTTGGTCAACAACCGGGTGGCGCCGGCGCCCATGGAGCCCCGCGCCGTCGTCGGGGCGTTCGCCGACGGCCGCTATACCCTGTACACGCCGACCCAGGGCGCCCACCTGATCCGCGACCTGCTGTCCGACTACACCCTCAAGGTGCCGGCGGACTCCATCCGGGTCGCGGTGCCCGACGTGGGCGGCGCCTTCGGCACCAAGATCTACCACTATGCCGAGGAGGCCCTGGTCCTGTGGGCGGCGCGGCAACTGGGCGCCCCGGTGAAATGGGTGGGCGAGCGCTCGGAGGCCTTCACCAGCGACACCCACGGCCGCGCCCAGCAGGCCGTCGTCGAGGCCGCGGTGGACGGCGACGGCCGGGTCCACGCCCTCCGCGTCACCTGGAACGCCGACATGGGCGCCTACCTGAACCTCTATGCCCCCTTCATCGGCTGCGACCTGACCGGCCGCATGCTCCCCGGCGCCTACCGGATCCCCGTGCTCCACGGGGTGTGCGAAGGCGTCTACACCAACACCACCCCGATCGATGCCTACCGCGGCGCCGGCCGCCCCGAGGCCGCCTACCTGATCGAGCGCCTGATGGACGTGATCGCCCACGACCTGGGCCTGGGCCCCGACGAGGTGCGGCGGCGCAACTTCGTCCGCCCCGAGGACATGCCCTACGACACGGCCACGGGGCGGACCTACGATTCGGGCGATTTCGCTCGCAACATGGACGACGCCATGGCCGCTGCCGGGTGGCACGACTTCCCGGCGCGCCGGGAGGCGGCGCGGGCACGGGGCCGGCTGGCCGGCATCGGCCTCGCCACCTACGTGGAGGCGTGCGCCGGCGGGCCGCCCGAGGAGGCGACGGTGCGCCTGGAGGGCGACGGCACCGTCACCGTGCTCATCGGCACCCAGTCGGCGGGTCACGGCCACGAGACGGCGTATGCCCAGATCGCCGCCGAGCGCCTGGGCGTCCCCTTCGACTCGGTGCGGGTGGTGCAAGGGGACACGGACCGCATCCCCTTCGGCGAGGGCACCGGCGGCTCGCGGTCCATCCCCGTCGGCGGTGCCGCCCTGGATACCGCCGCCGCCGACCTGATCGCCAAGGCGACCCCGGTGGCGGCCGGCCTGCTGCAGACGCCCGCCGACGCCGTCACCTTCGCCGACGGCCGCTTCTCGGTGGCGGGCAGCGAACGGGGCATCGACTTGGCCGACCTGACCGCCGCCGCCGACACGGCTTCCGACCTCGCCGCCACCGTGCGGTTCCAGCCCCCGGCCGCGACCTTTCCCAACGGCTGCCACGTGTGCGAGGTGGAGATCGACCCCGAGACCGGGGCGGTGACGGTGACCCGCTACACGGTGGTCGACGACTTCGGCACCGTGATCAACCCGCTGCTGGCCGCCGGCCAGGTCCACGGCGGCGTCGCCCAGGGCATCGGCCAGGCCTTGCTGGAGGAGGCCGCCTTCGACCGCGAGACGGGGCAGCCGCTGACCGCGTCGTTCGCCGACTATGCGCTGCCGCGGGCGGCCGACCTGCCGGCCATCGACGTCGCCTTCAACACCGTGCCCTGCGCCACCAACCCCCTGGGCGCCAAGGGCGCCGGGGAGGCCGGGGCCATCGGCGCCTGTCCGGCGGTCATCAACGCCGTGGTGGACGCCCTCGCGCCCTTCGGCGTGCGGCATATTGACATGCCGGCCACCCCCGAGCGAGTTTGGCGCGCCCTGGGCGCGGCCGGCGCCGGCCCGACCAACGGAGACCCCAAGTGACCCTCAACATCACCCTCGGCCTGGTGGACCAGGTGCGCGATATCGCCCACCGGGCCGGTGACGCCATCCTCGAGGTCTATGGCACCGATTTCGCGGTCGAGGCCAAGGACGATGCCTCGCCGGTGACCGTGGCCGACCAGAAGGCCGAGGCCCTGATTCTCGCCGCCATCCGGGACGAGATCACCGGCGCCTTTCCCATCATCGCCGAGGAGGAGGTCGCAGCCGGCCGGGTGCCCGACATCGGCGACGGGCCGTTCTGGCTGATCGACCCCTTGGACGGCACCAAGCAGTTCGTCCAGCGCCGCGGCGAGTTCACCGTCAACATCGCCCTCGTGGACAACGGCCTGCCGGTGCTGGGGGTCGTGCACGCGCCGGCCATCGGCGCCACCTACTGGGGCAGCCAGAACGGGGCCTTCGCCCAGGACGACGGCGGCGACGCCCATGCCATCGCCTGCCGCCTGCCGCCGGCCGACGGGCTGACGGTGGTGGTCAGCCGCTCGCACCGCACCCCCGAGACCGACGCCTACCTGGCCAACTTCACCGTGCGCGAGGAGATCACCTCCGGCAGCTCCATCAAGCTGTGCCTGGTGGCCGCTGGCCGCGCCGACGTCTATCCCCGCATGGGACGCACCATGGAATGGGACACCGCCGCCGGCCATGGCGTGCTGCGCTACGCCGGCGGATCGCTGACCACCGTGGACGGCGGACCGTTCCGCTACGGCAAGCCGGGATTCGAGAACCCCCCGTTCATCGCCCGCGGCCTGGACGCCGAAATCGACGCCGCATGATCGACGCCGCCGACGTCGACCTCCTGCCGGCCACGGCCGATGGCATCGCCGAGGCGGCGGCGCTGCTGCGCGCCGGCAACCTAGTGGCCTTCCCCACCGAGACCGTCTACGGCCTGGGCGTGGACGCCACCAACGACCGCGCCGTCGCCGCCGTGTTCGCCGCCAAGGGCCGGCCCCGGTTCAACCCGCTGATCGTGCACTTCGCCGACCCGGCCGCGGCCCTGGCCGCCGGCGCCGACGACCGGCGCGCCGCCGCCCTGGCCGAGGCCTTCTGGCCGGGCCCCCTCACCCTGGTGCGGCAGCGGCGCGACGAGGCCGGCATCTCGTACCTGGCCAGCGCCGGGCTGGAGACCCTCGGCGTGCGGGTGCCCGACCACCCGGTGGCCCGCGACCTGATCGCCGCCACCGGCCGGCCCCTGGCCGCCCCGAGCGCCAACCGGTCGGGGGCGGTCAGCCCGACCACCGCCGCCCATGTGGCCGAGTCCCTGGCCGGGCGGGTCAGCGCCGTCGTCGACGGCGGCTCGTGCCGGGTGGGCATCGAGTCCACCGTCATCGACCTCTCTTGTGACCCGGCGGCCCTCTTGCGCCCCGGCGGCATCCCGGAGGAGGACATCGTCGGCGTCATCGGGCCGCTGGTGGCGGCGGCCGGCGGCGCCCCCCGATCGCCGGGCCTGCTTGAGCGTCACTACGCGCCGAGCCGGCCGCTGCGCCTGGAAACCACGGCGGCCCGAGCCGGCGAGGCCCTGCTGGCCTTCGGACCGGACGCGCCGGCCGGGGCCGCCCTCAACCTGAGCCCGGCGGGCGACCTGGTGGAGGCCGCCGCCAACCTGTTCGCCATGATCCGGGACCTGGATCGGCCACCCCATGCCGGCATCGCGGTGATGCCGATCCCCGAGCACGGCCTGGGCCGGGCCATCAACGACCGCCTGCGCCGGGCGGCGGCCGACGACGACGAGGACGACGACAGGAACGAGAACCGGGGCCCGGCGGCGCCGTGCCTGCCCATCCTCGACGACGAGGACGGCGCCGGATGACGGCGGACGGGACGCTGGTCGTCTTCGATACCGAATACACCGCCTGGGAAGGATCCAACGCGCGCGGCTGGAGCCGGCCGGGCGAGCATCGGGAGATCGTCCAGATCGGCGCCGTCAAGCTGGCGCGAGAGCCCGGCCTCGGCGAGGTGGACACCTTCGACCTCCTGGTGCGGCCCCGCATCAATCCCCGGCTCAGCGACTACTTCATCGCCCTGACGGGCATCACCCAGGCCGATGTGGAGTCCCGCGGCTTGCCCTTTGCCGAGGCGCTGGACGCCTTCGCCGCGTTCGTCGACGACACCGTGGGCGCGGTCTTCTCCTTCGGCAACGACCAGTGGGTGGTGGCCGAGAACTGCCGCCTGAACGGCATCCCCTATCCTCTCGACGACGGGTTGTTCCGGAACGTCGGCCCGCCGCTGATGGAAGCGGTCGGCCGCCCGGCCCTTTCGTCGGTCAGCAGCGACCTGCCCGACCTGTTCGGCTTCCAAACGCCGGGCACCAAACACCAGGCCCTCGACGACGCCCGCTGCATCGCCCAGGCCATGCGCATCCTCCAGGACCGGGGCCACACTTGGTAGGGTTGTCCCTGTAGCGCCGATGTGACACAATAAACATGAAGTGACACCTCCCATGGAATGTGCCCCATGTCCGTGGTAAGAACCAAGGTCGGCGCGAAGGGCCGGATGGTCATTCCTGCGAGCTATCGGGAGGCGCTGGGCGTCAAGCCCGGCGACGACGTCCTGCTTTGCTTGGAAGACGGCGAGGTGCGCATATTCCCGGTCGACGCCGCGGTGAAACACGCGCAACGCCTGTTCCGGAAACATGTGCCGCCCGGCAGAAATCTGGTGGATGAATTGATCGAGGATCGCAAGGCCGAGGCGGCCCGTGAGTGACTACGTCCTCGATGCATCGGCGGTCATCGCACTGCTGAACGCGGAGCCGGGTGCCGAAACGGTCAACAAGGCCCTGCCCCGTGCCGTGATTGGTGCCGTCAATCTGTCCGAAGTACTGGCCAAATCGGTGGAGGCCGGACACAGCCTGGACTCCGCGGTTGCTGCGATCTCGCCGCTGGGGCTGCCGGTCATTGACTTCGACCCGGACCACGCTCGTCTCGCGGCTGGGCTGCGCGCGGTGACGCGCCCCGCGGGATTGTCCCTGGGCGACCGCGCCTGCATCGCGTTGGGACGGACGCTGGAAGCGATCGTTCTAACTGCGGACCGCAGTTGGGCCGGACTCGATGTCGGCGTCACCATCGAGGTGATCCGCTGATGGCCGCGCCAGAGTCCGTTCTTGCCGCCATCCGCAACGTCGTCGGGCCCAAGGGCTGGGTGGACGACCCGGCCGAGGTGGCGCCGCACCTGGTGGAGGAGCGGGGCCGCTACCAGGGCACCTGCGACGCCGTGGTGCGGCCGGCGTCCACCGACGAGGTGGCGGCGGTGGTGCGCCTGTGCGCCGAGGCCGGCGTCCCCGTCGTGCCCCAGGGCGGCAACACCGGGCTGGTGGGGGGTGGCGTGCCGGACGGCGGCATCGTGCTGTGCCTGGCCCGCATGAACCGCATCCGCGACCTCGACGCCCTCAACCACGCCATGACCGTCGAGGCCGGCTGCGTGCTCGCCGACATCCAGACGGCGGCGGCCGAGGCCGGCACCCTGTTCCCGCTCAGCCTGGGCGCCGAGGGGAGCTGCCAGATCGGCGGCAACCTGTCCACCAACGCCGGCGGCGTCGCCGTCCTGCGCTACGGCAACGCCCGCGACCTAGTGCTGGGGCTGGAGGTGGTGCTGCCCGACGGCCGCGTCTGGGACGGCCTGCGGGCGCTGCGCAAGGACAACACCGGGTACGACCTGAAGCATCTGTTCATCGGCGCCGAGGGCACCCTCGGCGTCATCACCGCCGCCGTGCTCAAGCTGTTCCCCCTGCCCCATGGGCAGGCCACCGCCATGGCTGCCGCGGCCGATCCCGATGCGGTGCTGGCCCTGTTCGGCCGCGCCCACGACGCCTGCGGCGACCAGCTCACCGCCTTCGAGATGATCCCCCGCATCGCGCTCGATTTCGGGCTCCGGCACCTGCCCGGCGTCGTCGACCCCTTCGCCCGGGTACACGCCCACTATGCGCTCGTGGAGCTGACCAGCCCGCGGGCCGACGAGCCCCTGGGGCCGGCCCTGGAGACGGTGCTCACCGGGGCCCTGGAGGACGGCATCATCGCCGACGCGGTCATCGCCACCAGCGAGGCCCAGGCCGGGGCCCTGTGGCGCATCCGAGAGGCCATCCCCGAGGCCCAGAAGCACGAGGGCGGCAGCATCAAGCACGACGTCTCGGTGCCCACCTCGCGGGTGCCCGAGTTCATCGCCCGCGCCACCGCCCTGGTCGAGGCGGCGATCCCCGGGGTGCGGGTGGTGCCCTTCGGGCACCTGGGCGACGGCAACGTGCACTTCAACCTGAGCCAGCCCGAGGCCACGGACACCGACGCCTTCCTGGACCGCTGGGAGGACGTCAACCGGATCGTGCACGACCTGGTCACCGAGATGGACGGCAGCTTCAGCGCCGAGCACGGAATCGGCCGCCTCAAGCGCGGCGAGATGGTGCGCTACAAGTCGGCCGTCGAGATGGACCTGATGCGCACCGTCAAGGCCGCCCTCGACCCCAAGGGAATCATGAACCCGGGGAAAGTGGTCGGCGGCTGAGGCTGCGCACGCGTGGACCGGGAGGCCCGCCGGCACTATATAGTGGGCTCGAACCCCATCTCCGCGAACCAATCCCAACGGCCCCGCCATGACCTTCTACGCCGCCCCCGTCGCCGACATGCGCTTTGTCATCAACGAGTTGGCCGAGCTGGACGCCATCGCCGGCCTGCCCGGCTACGAGGAGGCGACGCCCGATCTGGTCGACGCCATCCTGCAGGAGGCCAGCCGCTTCGGCTCCGAGGTACTGGCCCCCCTCAACCTGCCCGGCGACCAGCAGGGCTGCGTCCTGGAGAACGGGGTGGTGCGCACCCCCGACGGCTTCCGCGACGCCTATGGCGGGTTCGTTGACGGCGGCTGGAGCGGGGTGCCCTTCGACCCCGAGCTGGGTGGCCAGGGGTTGCCGTGGCTGGTGTCCACCGCGGTGTCGGAGGTATGGCACGCGGCCAACCTGGCCTTCGGGCTGTGCCCCATGCTCACCCAGGGGGCGGCGGAGCTCCTCGAGGCCCACGGCAGCGACGACCTTAAGGCGCTGTTCCTGCCGCCCATGGTGGCCGGGCGATGGACCGGCACCATGAACCTGACCGAGCCCCAGGCCGGCTCCGACTTGGCCAAGGTGCGCACGCGGGCCGTGCCCGACGGCCCCCACTACCGCATCACCGGGCAGAAGATCTTCATCACCTGGGGCGACCAGGACATGAGCGAGAACATAGTCCACCTGGTGCTGGCGCGCACCCCCGACGCGCCTGAGGGGACCAAGGGCATCTCATTGTTTCTGGTGCCCAAGCTGCTGGTCAACCCGGACGGCAGCCTGGGCGCCCGCAACGACCTCCACTGCGTGTCCCTGGAGCACAAGCTGGGCATCAACGCCAGCTCCACGGCGGTGATGTCCTTCGGCGACCACGAAGGGGCCGTCGGCTACCTGGTGGGCGAGGAGAATCGGGGCCTCGCGTGCATGTTCACCATGATGAACAACGCCCGGCTGGCTGTCGGCCTGGAGGGGGTCGGGGTCGCCGAGCGGGCCTATCAGCAGGCCCGCGACTATGCGCTGGAACGGGTCCAGGGCCGCGACATGGGGGCCGCCGATCCATCGCCGGTGCCCATCGCCCGCCATCCCGACGTGCGCCGCATGCTGCTGTCAATGAAGGCCCAGGTGGAGGCCATGCGGGCCCTGGCCTATTTCGTCGCCGCCTCCATCGATTTCGCCGGCCGCCACCCCGATGCCGAGGTCCGCAGCCAGCGCCAGGCCCTGGTCGACCTGCTGACGCCGGTGGTCAAGGCGTGGAGCACCGACGCCGCCGTCGAGATCGCCAGCACCGGCATCCAGGTCCACGGGGGCGTCGGCTACATCGAGGAGACGGGCGCCGCCCAGCACCTGCGCGACGCCCGCATCACGCCCATCTACGAGGGCACCAACGGCATCCAGGCCATGGACCTGATCGGCCGCAAGGTGGGCCGCGAGGGCGGCGCCACGGTGACCGCCTTCGTGGCCCAGATGCGTGCCCTCGACTCCGCCCTCGCCGCGTCGGGCAACGAGCACGTGGCAGTGATCCGCCAACGGCTGGACGAGGGGCTCGAAGCCCTCGAGCGGGCCACCGCCTGGCTGGTCGAGACCTATGCCGCCGACCCGCGGCCGGCCGCCGCCGGCGCCGTCCACTACCTGCGCCTGCTGGGGACCGTCGCCGGCGGCTGGCTGATGGCCCGCGCCGCCCTGGCGGCCGACGCCCGCCTGGGCGCCGGCGACGGCGATCCGGGCTTCCTCAAGGGCAAGCTGACGACGGCGCGGTTCTTCGCCGACCAGGTGCTGGTTCAGGCGCCGGCCCTGGCCGCCATGTTCGCCGCCGCCGCGCCGTCGGTCCTCGGCCTCGACGAGGAGAGGTTGTAGACCGCCCTTCCCTCGCAGATTCCTTGATTATCCGGCGGTTTTCGCGCACTTTGGCGGGTGATCGGGGAGACGGGATCGGCGTCCATGGACGGTTTCACGCGGTACGTGCTGCGCCAGCTGCTGGTCGGCATGGTCCTCGTGACCGTCGCTCTCACCTGCGTCTTCTGGCTCACCCAGTCCCTGCGGTTCATCGAGATGATCGTCAACCGCGGTCTGACGGCAGGCGCCTTCCTGCGCCTGACCATGCTGCTGCTGCCCAACTTCCTGCCCGTCATCCTGCCCATTGCGGCGTTCTCGGTGGTCCTGTTCACGTACTCGCGGATGGTCAGCGACCGGGAGCTGGTGGTCATGCGGGCGGCCGGGGTGAGCCAGCTCGCCCTGGCCAAGCCGGCCCTCATCCTGTCGGCCTTGGTCGTCCTCCTGGGCTACGCCTTCAACCTCTACATCGTGCCCGAATCCTACAAGGCCTTCCGCGTGCTGCAGTGGGACATCCGCTACAGCTACAGCCACATCCTGCTCAACGAGGGGTCCTTCAACACGGTGGCCGCCGGCATCACCGTATACGTGCGCGAGCGCGCCTCCGACGGGCAGCTCAAAGGCATCCTGGTGCACGACCGCCGCGACCCGGACAAGCCGTTCACCCTGATGGCGGAGCGCGGCGCCATGATCGACGCCGAAGACGGCGCCCGCGTGGTCATGTTCAACGGCAACCGCCAGCACGTGGACAAGGCGACCAACCGACTGTCGATCCTCTACTTCGAGCGCTACACCTTCGACCTGGAGACCCGCCGGGGCGCCGCGCCGGCGCGGTACCGCGAGGCCCGCGAGCGCGACCTGGACGAGCTGTTCGACCCCGGGAAGGACCCGACCCTGAGCCGCACCGACTACGGCAAGTTCAAGGTCGAGGGCCATCGGCGCCTGGTGTCGCCATGGTATTGCCTGGCCTACATCATGATCGGCCTAGCCTGCCTGATCTCGGGCAGCTTCAGCCGGCGCACCCAGTCCCGCCGCGTCGTGCTGGCCGTGGTCACGGTGGTCGCCGTCCAGGTGGCCATGCTCGGCCTCGACAACGTGAGCGCCAAGGAGAACGACTGGATCCCGTTGATGTACGTCAATGTCCTGGTGCCGATCCTCGCCGGGTTCGCCATCACCCTGCGGCCGCCCCGCCGGCGCGTCGCCCCGGCGCCGACCGCCGTGGCCGGGACGTAAACGAGGTCGGGAGGCACCCGCCGTGCGCCTGTCCGGCACCCTGTCGCTCTACATCGGCCGCCAGTTCCTGCTGAGCTTCCTGGCGCTGTTCATCGTCTTCCTCATGCTCATCCTGCTGCTCGACACCATCGAGCTGCTGCGCCGGGCGGCCCACCGTCCCGAGGTCACCTTCACCATGGCGGCCGAGATGGCGCTGCTGAAGCTGCCCCACATGGGCCAGCAGATCTTCCCCTTCGCCAGCCTGTTCGGCGGCATGGCGGTGTTCTGGCGGCTGACCCGTCATCACGAGCTGGTGGTCACCCGCGCCGCTGGCGTCTCGGCGTGGCAGTTCCTGGTCCCGGTGCTGGTCCTTTCGTTGCTCCTCGGCATTGTGAAGATCATGGCCGTCAACCCGCTGGCGTCGGCCCTGCTGTCGCGCTTCGAGCAACTCGAGGCGGTCCGCCTGAAGGGCCAGAAGAGCTTTCTCGCCCTGTCCAGCGAGGGCCTATGGCTGCGGCAGGCCGGCCGGGAGGGCCAGTCGGTCATCCACGCGGCCCACGTGCTGCAGCAGGGGACCGACGTCCAGCTCACCGACGTGACCGTGTTCCTCTACCAGGGGATCGACGGGTTCGATCGCCGCATCGACGCCGAGACGGCGCGCCTGGAGGACGGCTTCTGGCACCTGCGGGAGGCCTGGGTGCTGGTTCCCGAGCAGGCCCCCCGCTTCCAGGGCGAGCACTGGTTGGAGACGGACCTTACGCTGGGCCGCATCCAGGACAGCTTCGCCCCGCCGGAGACCATGTCCTTCTGGGCCCTGCCGGGATTCATCGACACCCTGGAGCGGGCCGGCTTCTCCGCCCTGCGCCACCGGCTGCACTGGCACGCGCTGCTGGCGGCGCCGCTGCTCATGTGCGCCATGGTGCTGATTGCCGCCACCTTCACCCTGCGCCATACGCGGCGCGGCGGCACGGTGTTCGTCATCGTCGGCGGGGTGCTCACCGGGTTCGTGCTCTACTTCTTCTCCGACGTGGTGTTCGCCCTCGGCCTGTCGGACAGCATCCCGGTGGCCCTGGCCGCATGGACGCCGTCCGGCGTCTCCACCCTGCTCGGGCTGGCCATGCTGTTCCATCTCGAAGACGGCTGACCATGACCCGCGCGTCGGCCGCCGCGTTGATCGTGTGGGGACTGGCCGGTCTGACGGCGGCGAGCGCCGGCGCACTGGCCCAGGACGTCGTGGTGTCCGAAGAGACCCCCATCGTGTTCACCGCCGACGAGATGAGCCACGACCGGGAACTGGGCATCGTCACCGCCAGCGGCCACGTGGAGGTCACCCACCAGGACCGGGTGCTGATCGCCGACACCATCACCTACAGCCAGCGCGCCGACCTGCTCACCGCGTCGGGCAACGTCACCCTGCTGGAGCCCTCCGGCGACGTCCTGTTCGCCAACTACATGGAACTGAGCGGCGACATGAAGGACGGCATCGTCGAGAACATCCGCATGGTCCTCAGCGACCGCTCGCGCGTCGCCGCCAGCGGGGCGCGGCGCACCGACGGCAACCTCCTGGAGATGGCCAATGCGGTGTACTCGCCCTGCGCCCCGTGCCCGGACGACCCCACGCGGCCTCCCATCTGGCAGGTCAAGGCCATCCGGGTGATCCACGACGACCGCCGGCAGACGGTGGAGTACAAGGACGCCTGGTTGGAGTTTGCCGGCGTGCCGGTCGCCTACACCCCGTACATCTCCCATCCGGACCCCCGGGTCAAACGCAAGACCGGGTTCCTGAGCCCGTCCATCGGGGGCTCCAACTACCTCGGGCTGGTGGGTCGGTTTCCCTTCTTCATCAACCTCGGGCCCGACAAGGACGCCACCGTCACCCCCATCTACACCGCCTCCCAGGGGCCGGTGGTGGCCGGCCAGTATCGGCAGCGGCTGTTGGCCGGCAGCCTCGAGGCGGAAGCCAGCATCACCGTGGACTCGAGGGATGACGTGCGCGGCCATCTGTTCAGCGAGGCCCGCTTCGACGTCGACGAAACCTGGCGCTGGGGCGCCGACGTCAATACCACCACCGATGACACCTACCTTCGTCGCTACAACTTCGATTCGCTCCCGGTGCTGACCACCAACCTCTTTGCCGAGGGGTTCCGCGGCCGCAACTACGCCGCCGCCAACGGCTACTTCTTCCAGGGCCTGAGGGTTGACGACGACCCGGGAGGAACGCCGCTGGTGCTGCCCATGCTCGAGTACAGCCACGTGGGTGAGCCGGGCCGCCTCGGGGCGCGGCCGACCCTCGACGTCAGCCTGCTGGCCCTCACCCGGACGGACGGCGCCGACACCCGCCGGTTCGCCGCCGAGGGCGGATGGCAGATCGAGCGCATCGGCCCCCTCGGCGGCGTCTATACCGCGTCCGCCACGCTGCGCGGCCACGCCTACCACGTCAACAACCTCGCCCGCAGCAACAAGGCGGATACCTTCAGCGGATTCTCCGGCCGGGTGATTCCGCAGGCGTCCCTCGATTGGCGCCACCCCTTCGTCCGCGAAAGCGAGACCATCTACCAGCTCGTCGAGCCCATCGCCAATTTCGTGGTCAGCCCGTACGGCGGCAACCCGACGACCATCCCCAACGAGGACAGCCTGGAGTTCGAATTCGACGAGACCAACCTGTTCAGCGGCAACCGCTTCACCGGCCTCGACCGGGTGGAGGGCGGGCCGCGCATCAACTACGGGATGCGGTGGGGCGTGCTGGGCCGCGACAGCCGCGCCGGCGTGCTGGTCGGCCAGAGCTACCGCGTCCGGGAGGACGACACCTTCGCCGAGGGCACCGGGCTGGAGGGCAACCTTTCGGACGTCGTCGGCACCTTCGAGCTCGTGCCCGGAAGTCATCTCGACCTCCAGTACCGCACCCGCCTCGACAAGGATGATTTGTCGGCGCGGCGCAACGAGGTGCGCGTGGCAGCGGGCCCCCCCGCCTTGCGGGTCAATGCCAACTACGCCTTCTTCGAGCGGGAGGCGGGCAGCGAGTTCGAATCGCGTGAAGAGATCCGCGGTGCGATCAATGCGCGTGTCACGCGCTTCTGGCGTTCGCGGCTGTCGGCGGTCCACGATCTGACCGCCGACGGCGGCATGCGGTTTCTCGGCATCAACCTGACCTACGAGGACGAATGCCTGGTGTTCTCGACCGACCTTTCACGCACCTTCTTCGTCGATCGCGACGTCCGGCCCACCGATTCGATCTTCTTCCGCGTCACCTTCAAGACCCTGGGTTCGGTGCGGTCGGGCATCTCCCAGAGCTTCTGAACCGGTGCGCCGCGACGGGCGCGTTGGGTTGATTGCCCAGCGGCCCCCGGCGACCTATGATACCGCCGCGCACATCAAACGCCCCTTCGGGTCATATAGCGCGAAGGCGGCGGCGCTCGGACGTCGCGCGGGCTTTCCGGTGCACCGCGACGGTTTGAGGGGTGGCGGATACCCTTTGTGAGCAGGCAGACCCGGCGTTACGGCCCATGAAAACGGTGCTCGCGCGACTCCTGACGTTGGCGATGGTGTGGTCGGCCGGTTCCGCGGCCGCCCAAGACTCCCTTCGCATCGCTGCGGTGGTCAACGAGGACGTCATCTCGGTCTACGACCTGGCGACGCGGATGTCGCTGGTCTTGGCATCGTCCAACCTGCAGGACACCCCAGACGTGCGGCGCCGGCTGGCGCCCCAGGTGCTGCGCGGCCTGATCGACGAGAAACTGAAGATGCAGGAGGCCCGGCGCCTGGACATCCGGGTCGACGACGAGGATATCGACGGCGCCCTGACCACCATCGCCAAGCAGAACGGCGTTCCGCTGGCCGAGATGGATGCGGTCATGGCCAAGCAGGGGATCAACAAGGGGTCTCTGATCCATCGCATCGAATCGGAGATCGCCTGGGCCCGCGTGGTGGGCCGCCGCTTCAGCAACACCATCCGGGTCGGCGAGGAGGAGATCGACGAGGCCCTGGCGGAGATCGAGCAAAGCAAGGGCAAGCACGAGCATCGGGTGGCCGAGATCTTCCTGCCGGTCGACAATCCGGCCCAGGAAGAGGAGGTGCGGGTCCTGTCCGAACGCATGATCCAGCAGATCCGCGCCGGCGCCGACTTCGCGGCCCTGGCGCAAAGCTTCTCCCAGAGCGCCGCGGCGGCGGTCGGCGGCGACCTGGGCTGGGTCCGGCCGGGCCAGTTGGCGCCCGAGATCGACTCCATCCTGGCGACCATGAAGCCGGGGCAGGTCGCGCGGCCCATCCGCAGCCTCTCCGGATACCACATCGTCCTGTTGATCGACCGGCGTTCCGGGGTCGGCCTGGGCGAGCCCGAGGTCACCGTCACCCTGCAGCAGCTCTTCGTGCCGCTGTCCGCCAATGCCGGCCCGGCCGAGGCGGGCGGCCAGGTGCAGTTGGCGCGGACCATGGCGGAGACGGCCAAGGACTGCGCGGACATGGAACGCCTGTCCCGGGAGTCCGGCTCTCCCCTTTCCGGCAGCCTGGGGACCGTGTCCCTGTCCAAGCTGCCGGCGGACATCCGCGAGGCGGTCGGCGCGCTGCCGGTGGGCACCGCCAGCGAACCTATCCGATCCGACCGCGGCTTCCTGGTCCTGATGGTCTGCGAGCGTCACGAACAGGACCGTGTCGCCGACCTCCGAAATAGCATCAAGGACCGGCTGATGGATCGGCGGATCGGCGCTGCCGCCCGGCGTTACCTGCGAGACCTGCGCCGCGCCGCCTTCGTCGACGTGCGCATATGAGCGGTGCCGGAGGCGTGGGTGGCCAGCCGCCCCTGGCCCTGACCATGGGCGACCCGGCCGGAATCGGCGGCGAGATCGCACTGAAGAGTTGGTTGGCGCGTGGCGGGTCCGATCCGGTGCCCCCGTTCGTCCTCATCGACGACGCGGAGCGCGTACGGCGCCTGGCCGCCGGCCTCGGCCTTGCCGTCCCGGTCGAGGGGGTGGAGGCGCCCGAGGAGGCGCCGGCCCGGTTTGCCCATGCCCTGCCGGTGCTGGACCGGCCCCTGGAGGCCGACGCCGTCGCCGGACGGCCCGAGCCCGCCAACGCCGGCCGGGTGATCGGCGCCATCGAGGAGGCGGTGACCCTGGCCAATGCCGGCCGGGCGGCGGCGGTGGTCACCAACCCCATCCACAAGCATGTACTCTACGACGCCGGGTTCCGCTTCCCCGGGCACACCGAGTTCCTGGCCGACCTAGCCGGGACGACGACACCTGTGATGATGCTGGCCTGCCCGGAGCTGCGGGTGGTGCCGGTGACCATCCACATGAGCCTGCGCCACGCCATCGCCGGCCTCACCAGCGAGGCCATCGTCACCACGGCGGCCATCACCGAGGCCGGCCTGCGCCGCGATTTCGGCATCGCCCGGCCGCGCCTTGCCGTGGCCGGCCTCAACCCCCACGCCGGCGAGGGCGGCGCCATGGGGCACGAGGACGCCGACATCGTCGCCCCGGCGGTGGCGGAGCTCAAGCGCCGCGGCATCGCCGCCGCCGGCCCGCTGCCGCCCGACACCATGTTCCACGCGGCGGCGCGGGCCGGCTACGACGCGGCCATCTGCATGTACCACGACCAGGCCCTGATCCCCATCAAGACGGTGGACTTCGACGGCGGCGTCAACGTGACCCTGGGGCTACCCTTCGTGCGCACCTCGCCCGACCACGGCACCGCCTTCGACATCGCCGGCCAGGGGCGCGCCAACCCGACCAGCCTGATGGCCGCCCTGCGCTTGGCCGCCCACATGGCCGCCCGGCGCGCCGCGGCGTGACCGAATCCTTTTTCGCGGACCTGCCGCCGCTGGGCGAGGTGATCGCCCGTCACGGCCTCGCCGCCCGACGGACCTTGGGTCAGCACTTCCTGCTCGACCTCAACCTGTGCGCCCGCATCGCCCGCGCCGCCGGTCCCCTCGACGGCCGCACCGTCATCGAGGTGGGCCCCGGCCCCGGCGGCCTCACCCGGGCGCTGCTGGCGGCCGGCGCCGACCGTGTGGTCGCGGTGGAGGCCGACCCGCGCTGCGTCGCCGCCCTGGCCGACCTGGAGGCCGCCGCCGCGGGCCGCCTGATGGTCATGGAAGGCGACGCCCTGGCCACGGATCCCGCGGCCCTGGGCCCGCCGCCGCGGCGCATCGTCGCCAACCTGCCCTACAACATCGCCACGCCCCTGCTGATCCGTTGGCTCAAAGGCCTGGCCGGCCTGGAGGGCCTGACCCTGATGTTCCAGAAGGAGGTCGCCGACCGCCTGGCCGCCGCCCCCGGCACCAAGGCCTACGGCCGCCTGTCGGTGATCACCCAATGGCTGTGCCGGGTCGTCCCCCAGTTCAACGTGGACCGCCGCGCCTTCACGCCGCCGCCCAAGGTGGCCTCCACGGTGGTCACCCTGGAGCCCCGGCCCGCCCCGGCCGCCCCCGCCGACTGGACCAGCCTGGAAACGGTGACCGCCGCCGCCTTCGGCCAGCGCCGCAAGATGCTGCGCTCCAGCCTGCGCCCCCTCGGCCTCGACCCGGAGGCCGCCGGCATCGCCCCCACCCGCCGCGCCGAGGAGCTGACCGTCGAGGATTTCTGCGCCCTGGCGCGGGTGTACGCCGAGCACGTGTCACCGGCATCGTCGTGAAACACTACTTGTTCTGAGACGGTAATCCCCTGACAGTCTGGCTGGCTGAGAAGCGTGGCCATGCCGCCCCTGGGGGGTGTCAGATGGGGTCATCGTAGACGGTGCTGCGATGGGCCACGCGCAATACCAGGACGAGACCCGCGTCGTCCTCAATGCGGCAGACCGCTCGGTAGTCGCCGATGCGATAGCGCCAGAGGCCCGCGAACGTCGATGTCAGGGGCCTGCCATGGGCGCGCGGTTCGGAGGATGGCGCGATGCGTTGGTCGAAATAATCGAGTATCCGTCGCTGGGCGTCCCGCCCCAGCTTCTTCATCTCTTTCAGGACCCGCCGGTCGTACTCAATCGTCCAGGCCAAGGTCCCGCCTCATGTCCCGGCTGGTCATACGCTCGGCGGGGTTTTCGAGGCGATGCTCGGCGATGAAGCGGTCCTCCAACTCGTCGATATGGTCTTCGATCAATCGACGGATGTAGAACGACTTGGTCCGGCCGGTCAGGGTCGCCAGACGGGTCAGTCGGGAATCCAGGTCCTTGTCGAGGCGAATCGAGGTCATGGCGCCACCTTGCGGCTGTGCCGTATCATATGTATTACATGTAATCCGCTCGCGGTGACGCGTCAACGCCGTCGCGAATCCCGCCGGTCCCAATTCGCATGGGTCGTCTCGTTCGCCCCACCCGAAGTGCCCGAACCGCCCCCTACGGCATCCGGGTCGCCCGCAGATCGACGGTGACGGTGACCCCGTCACCGACGGTCTTGGTGTCCCTCCACTCGCCCTGGCCGACCCCATGGTCGAGGCGGCCGAGCGACAGGCTCCCCGTCACCATGGCGGTGGCGCCGTCGATGGCCAGGGTGAAGGGCAGCTCCACCGGCCGGGTCACGTCGCGGATGGTGAGCTCGGCGCGGGCCACGTAGCGGCCGTCGCCGGCCGCCTCGAAGCCGGTGGTGGCGAAACGGGCCGTGGGGTAGCGCGCCACGTCGAAGAAGCCCGGGCCGCGGATCTGGGCGTCGCGGTCGGCCATCCGGGTGTCGACGCTGTCCATGTGGACGGTCACCACCACCCGGCTCGATGCCAGGTCGTCGGGGTCGAAGCGGATGTCGGCATCGAAACGGCGGAAGGTGCCCTCGAAGGCACCCCCCATCTGGGTTGCGGAGAAGCCGAGGCGGCTGGCGTCCGGGTCCACCTGCCACCGGGGCGCCGCCCATGCCGGGGCCACCATCAGGATCAGCATCGACGCGACGGCGACGCGCCTCACCGCCCGCCCCGTCGTCCGGTGAAGGGCAGCATGCGGGTCAGCACGTCGTCACGCAGCATGACATGGTGCCGCAAAGCGGCGGCCACGTGCACCGCCACCAGGGCGAAGACCACGTAGGAGAGCACCGCGTGGGCCTGCTCCGCCGCGTCGCCCAGGGCCGGGTCCGGGTCCACCAGGCGGGGCAGGGTCACCAGGCCGAACCACGTCACCGGGAAGTTGACCGCCGAGCTGCCCACCCAGCCGATGATCGGCATGGCGAACAGCACGACGTACAGGGCCACATGGCTCCCCCGGGCCGCCCACCGCTCCCACCGCGGCATCTCCGGCGGCCAGGGCGGCGGCGGGTCGGCCAGCCGCCAGGCCAGGCGCAGGACGGTGAGGCCGAGAACGGTGATGCCCAGGGATTTGTGCAGCCCGTAGAGCTCGAACTTGTCCGGTCCCATCGGCAGGTCGGTCATGACCCAGGCGATGGGAACCATGGCCAGGATCAGGGCCACGGTCAGCCAATGGAAGGCCATGGCCACGGCGCCGAAGCGCCGGCCGTCGCCGCGCGCGCCCATGGCCGCAGCCTCCCCGGCTCACCGGCGGTGCAGCTCGGTCTCGATGACCACCCGGACCTCGTCGCCGATCATGGGCACCCCGTAGGTCATGCCGAACTCGGAGCGCTTGAAGGTGGCGGTGGCCGAGAACCCGGCCGCCCACTTCTTGTAGACGGGATGCTCGCCCGCCTTGTTGAGCCGGACCTCCATGGTCACCGGCCGCGTCACCCCGAGCAGGGTGAGGTCGCCGGTCACCCGCCCCGTGTTCTCCCCCGTCTTCTCCACCTTGGTGCTGACAAAGGTCATGGCCGGGAACTTGTCCACGTGGAAGAAGTCCTGGTTGCGCAGGTGGTCGTCCAGCTTGTCCACGTCGGTGTCGACGCTGGCTGTCTTGATGGCCACGCGCACGCGGCTGTTGGCCACATCGTCGGGATCGAACACCACCTCGCCGTCGTAGTCGTGGAACTCGCCCTGCACGTACGAGAACCCCAGGTGGTTGATGAAGAACAGGATGGACGTGTGGCGCTTGTCGAAGTCGTAGCCTTCCGGCGCCGCGGCGGCCGTATGGGCCACCGCCAGGGCGCCGGCGAGGGCGAAGGCGGCAACGAGGCGTGTCATGGGCTGGGCTTCCGGAACCTGTTGGCAACGAGTCGGTGACACTCGCAAGTATAGGGTCGGCCCCGACCGCGGACCATCCCCGGCCCAGGCAAATGACCGTTCACAATTGCGCGACAATATAGTGCCCATCAGCGCCACCGATCGGTCTCCATGATCTGCCGGGCGGCGGCGCGGTCGCCGGCGCGGACGGCGGCGAGCAGACGCCGCGCCCGGTCCTGGACTAGGTCCTCGAAGGCGTCGCGAGCCGGCAGTCCGAGGGCGTCCTCCAGGGCCTGCACACCGATGCCGTCGAGCGCCGGGTCCTCCAGGGCCAGCATGGCCCGGCCGCATTCGAACCGCACCACGGGGTCGTCGGGCAGCCGCTCCATGGCCCGCGCGAAGTTGGCCCGCGCCGCCGCCGTCGTCGCACCGAACAGGGATTCGGCCAGCACCGGCCCGGCCGTGCGCACGATTTCCGCGTGCCACCCGCCCCGCACCGCGTCGAGCCAGCCGCTGTCCGGCTCCAGGGCGTGGGCGCGCTCCAGCAGACTCCGGGATTCCCCCACGTAGCCGCGGAACAGGGCCGTCAGCGGCGCCACCTCGCGGGCCCGGTAGCCGAGCGCCACGACGAGCAACCGCACCGCCTGGGCGTTGACCGGGTCGGCGGCCATGGCGGCGCGGGCCAGGGATTCGGCGTCCGCGACCTCCCGGCTGCGGACCTCGGGCGTTGCCTGATAGGCGGCATGGGCGAGCAAGGCGCGGGCCGCCAGGGTCAGGCCTTCGCCGCCGTCCACCGCCCGGGCCCGGACCGCCGCGGCCAGGAAGTCGCCACGACGGTATAGCGCCGTCGCCTCGTCCAGGGGCGCCGCCGCCGGCCCGCGCCACGCCACGGCCAGCATCATCAGGCCCAGGACGACGGCCGCCGCCCGCCTCACCGTTCGAACGCCCGGTCCAGCAGGTCGGAGTCGTCGAAATGGCGGCGCCCGACGAAGGCGGTGGCGTGGGTGCCCCATTGCCTCATGGCCCCGGCGCTGGCGATGCCCATGGGCCACAACAGGAACCGCTCCAGCCGCTCACTGCCGACGACCAGGCCGTCGGGACCGTACAGGCTGCGCCGTCCGCCGCCCGGCACCGGCAGCGACCGGAGCGCCGCCGCGTCGGCCAGCTCGTAGAGAACCTGGTTGCCGGTCCCGGCCGAGACCGTGTCCAGGCCCTGCAGGTAGTGGCTGCGCGTCGCCACCCGCAACACCATCCTTTGCCCAGCGGCGAGCGCGGGAGCCGGCGCCGGCACCTCCGCCTCCTCGCGGATGTCGGCGTCCTCGGGCTGGGGCTTGCGCCGGGTCGGCGGGACCGGGAAGAACAGGTGGTAGCAGCCGCAGGGGTGGATGCTGTCGTAGACCACCGGCCGGCCGTCGTGGCCCAGCGTCACCCGCCAGATCAGGCCGTCCAGGTGCCCGCCCAGCAGGTCGAACGCGCCCGAGCGCGGCCGTTCCGGGAACCAGGCTAGATAGACGAGCTGCAACAGGGGCTTGCCGTCCAGGACGGCGTGGCCGGTGCGGAAGAACACCGTCGGCCGGTCCTCGTTCACCACGACGACGCCATCGGCCCGCCATTTCGGACTACCGATGCGGTCGTGCCCGCCGGTCACGTCCACCCGCCACAGCGGGGCGAAGGATTCGGCCAGCCGCCGCAGGTCGTCGCCGCCGGGTTCCGGGATGCCCAGAGGATTGGCGTCCGCTTGTTCGAGGATCCGAGCCACAGCCGATGGGTCGAGCGGCGGCCCGGCCACCGGGGCGTAGGTCACGAGCCGTCCCTCCACCGGCAAGGCGTCGGGCGCCATTGCGAAGGTCTTGAGATTGGCCCGCTTCCACTGGTCGAACCCTAAGGCCACGGGAATGGCCGACAACGGATAGAGCCCGAGGATGCGTTGCGCCGTCCTGTAGTGGTCGGGAACGTCCGCCGCCTCCCGCAACCTCTCGCCCTTGGCGGGGTCATCCAGGTCGTGGGCCATAAGGCGCTCGCCGCATGCGTCGGCCACCCGGGCCGGCGAGTCCGCCCCGGCCAGGTCCGGGATGGCGGCAAGATCCTGCCGCAGCCGTGCCCGATGGGGCGCCGGGAGGTTGGCCAGCTCGATTGCGGTGGCGGTACGGTCCAGGTCGCGCAACCGCCCCACCCAATGGACGAAGGCCGGGTCCGCCGGGTCGTCGCCCAGGTCGTCCCCCACCGCGGCCAGAAACCGGTCCACCCGCAAGTACGGGAAGCCACGCACCCGGGCCGCCCCGGCGTCGCCGACTCCGGCCTCGTCCACGGTCCGGCGGACGTGGTCCAATGCATCGACGCAGGCCAGCACCGCCGGGTCGTCGCCACGCGGCAGATGGTCGGGTGTAAGGGTGCAGGCGGCGGCGCCGGCGACGGCCGCAATGGCGACGGCCTGCGCGCCGCAGACAGCTCGGGGTGTTCGCCGCTGGCTAACCACTAAACCGGCGGCGTGCGGCCAAGGACGATATCGAAGGTGGCCGACACGGCGCCGGGCTCCATCTCCGGGGCGGCGACGAAGGGCACGATGACGCTGGCCCGGGCCTGCGGGTCGCGGATGGAATTGAGCACGAAGTCCCGCTGGTTCAGCGGGTGGCCAGCCACGTACATCTGGGTGGTGAGCGGCCGAAGCCCGGCGCCGGAGACGGCGAAATGGATGTGCGGCGTGCGCCCCGGATAAGGGACCGGCTTGATGGTGCGGAAGCGGTAGCCGCCGTCGTCGCCGGCCACCGTGCGGCCGTAGCCCTGGAAGTCCGGATCCTGGCCGCGGCCGCCCCGGTCCCGCGGATGGTGGTAGCGCCCGTGGGCGTCGCACTGCCAGATCTCGACCAGCGCGCCCGCGACCGGCCGCCCCTGGTCGTCGAGGACCCGCCCCGAAAGGTATGCCACGGTCCCCTGGGCCCGTCCTTCGCGGCCCTCGACCTGGACCAGGTCGTTGTCCGAATCGAGGGGAAAGCTGTCGGGATAGAACGGACCCGCCGTCTGCCGGGGGGTGCGGACCAGACGGGCGGCGCGGGCCGGCGCAGCGGCACCGAGGGCCGCCACCGAGAGGGCCGACTGCATCAGCCGGCGGCGCGTCCAAAACGGTCGGTGTGTCATGAGTCGGACCTCCCGTAACGGGCGAGAGGCGGCCATCATAGCGCCGGCAACGGCGGCTTCGGAATAACTTCCGCTCAACTGCCCGTGAAGCGCCGGGGTCACTCGCCGCGCAGCTCGTGGACGAAGTCGGGCAGGCCCACCTGGCGTTCGCGGCGCAGGCGCTCGGCGGCGAGGATGGCCTCCACCTTGGCGATGCTGGTCTCGAGGACGTCGTTGACGATGATGTAGTCGTATTCGGCCCAGTGGCTCATCTCGGCCGACGCCTTGGACATGCGGTTGCGCACCACCTCCTCGCTGTCCTGGGCCCGGGTGTGCAGCCGCCGTTCCAGCTCGTCGTGGGACGGCGGCAGGATGAAGATGCTGACCAGGTCGGCGCGGGCGTTCTGGCGGAGCTGCTGGGTCCCCTGCCAGTCCACGTCGAACAGCACGTCGTGGCCGGCGGCGAGCGCCGTCTGCACCGGCGCCGTCGGCGTGCCGTAGAAGTTCCCGAACACCTCGGCGTGCTCCAGGAACTCGCTGTTGCGGACCATGCGGTCGAAGTCGTCGTGGCTGAGGAAGATATAGTCCTTGCCGTTGATCTCGCCGGGCCGAGGCGGCCGCGTGGTCGCCGAGATGGACATGGTCAGGCCCCCATCCAGCTGCAGCAGGGCCCGCGAGATGGTGGTCTTGCCGGCCCCGGACGGCGACGACAGCACCAGCATGAGGCCGCGCCGGGTGATGGTGGTGTGCGGGGGGTCGGGGGAGTCACTCAACGTTCTGCACCTGCTCGCGAAGTTGGTCCACGGCCGCCTTGATATCGAGGCCCACCCGGGTCAGCGCCACATCGGCCGACTTGGCGCACAAGGTGTTGGCCTCGCGGTTGAGCTCCTGGCACAGGAAATCCAGGCGCCGGCCGACGGGCCCGGACTCGGCGAGCAGCACCCGGGCCGATTCCAGGTGGGCGGCCAGGCGGTCCAGCTCCTCGCGCACGTCGGCCTTGGTCATCAGGATCGCCGCCTCCTGGGCCAGCCGGTCCTCGGGCACCGTCGGCACGGCGTCGGCGAGGGCCGCCACCTGCTCGCGCAGCCGTTCGGCGATGGCGGCGGGTTGCATGGCGGCCAGCGAGGCCGCCTCGTCGCACAGCCGGCCGAGGGTCGCCAGGTGGTCGTCGAGGACGGCGGCCAGCCGCGCCCCCTCCTCGGCCCGGGCGTCGGCGAGGGACGACAGGGCGCGGCCCAGCCCGTCGAGAAGTGCCGCCTCCACCGCCTCGCGGTCGTCTTCGGACAGGCCCTCGTCGGCGGCCTCGACCACGCCGCGCAGGCCGAGCAGCCCCTCGGCGCGGGGCGGCGGCGCATCGGGCAGCCGGGCCCGGATCTGCGGCATCAGGTCGAGGATCTGGTCCAGCACCTGGAGGTTGACCCGCACGCCCCCCCGCGCCTCCGGCCAGGTTACGGTCAGGGTGAGCGAGACGTTGCCGCGGTGGATGCGGGCCGCCGTGCGCTCGCGGGCCGCCTGCTCGACGCCGTCGAACCCGGGTGGGAAGCGGCAGCGGATGTCGCGACCCCGGCCGTTGACGCTCTTGACCTCCCACGCCCACGCGCACAGGTCGGTCTGCCCCTGGGCGCGGGCGAACCCTGTCATGGAACAAACGGTCAAGGTGTCCCCCCTGCCGCCGGCGACCGGGACCTTATAGCCCCGGGCGTCGGCGCCAACAACCCGCCCGAGGCTGTCGTCTCCCTGCTGCGGAACAGCGGGCGCGCGGACTACAATGGGCCATGACCCGCCACGTCCCGACACCCAAGACGGTCCTCATCACCGGCGCCTCCAGCGGCATCGGCGCCGCGCTGGCGCGCGCCTATGCGGCACCGGGCATGGTCCTGGTGCTGTCCGGGCGCGACCGGGAGCGCCTGCTGGCGGTGGCCGAGACCTGCCGCAGGCGGGGCGCCGAGGTGGCGGCCGACACGGTGGACGTCACCGACCTCGCCTCCATGACCCGGTGGATCGAGGGCGTGGACGGGACCTACGGGCTCGATCTGGTGATCGCCAACGCCGGCGTTTCGGGCGGCACCGCCGGCGACGGCGAGGCGGCGGAGCAGGCCCGCACCCTGTTCGCCGTCAACCTGGCCGGGGTGCTGAACACGGTGCTGCCGGCCATCCCCCTCATGCGCCGGCGCCAGCGCGGCCAGATCGCCATCGTCAGCTCGGTGTCGGCCTACCGGGGCATGCCGGGGGCGCCCGCCTACTCGGCCAGCAAGGCGGCGGTCAAGGCCTACGGGGAGGCGTTGCGCGGCTGGCTGGCCGACGACGGCGTCCGGGTGTCGGTGATCTGCCCCGGCTTCGTGGTCAGCCGCATCACCGACGCCAACGACTTCCCCATGCCGTTCCTGATGAAGGCGTCCAAGGCGGCCGCCATCATCAAGCGCGGCCTGGCGCGGGACAAGGCCAACATCGCCTTCCCGTGGCCCATGGTGCTGATGGGCTGGCTGCTGTCCGTCCTACCGGCGGCGTGGGCCGTGGCCCTGCTCCGGCGCCTGCCCAAGAAGGCGTGAAACAACTCACAGGTTGCCGGCGGTGAGCGGCGGGAAGCGCTCCTTGATTCGCCGCAGAAGCTGGTCGCGCACCTGCCGGTAGGCATCGAGGAGGATCTCGCGGCTGCCCTCGACGACACTGGGGTCGAAGGTGTTCCAGAACACCACCTCGCAGGCCATGACGCGGGTCATTTCCACCGCCCGGTGCTGGGCTTCCGGTGACAGGGTGATGACCTCGTCGAAGGAGGTGTCCTCCAGGTCGTCGAAGGTCTTCGCGTGGTGGCGGCTGAGGTCGATGCCGATCTCGTCCATCACGGCGACGGCGAAACCGTCCACCTCGCCGGCCCGCACTCCGGCCGAGTCCACGTAGACATGGCGGCCGTGCAGGTGCTTGAGGATGGCCTCGGCCATGGGCGAGCGCAGCGCATTGTTGGTGCACGCGAACAGGACCGCGGACGGAAGGTCGCTCACCGGCCAATCAGGCCCGGATGTGGAGGACGCAGATGAGGGTGAACAGGCGCCGTGCGGTGTCCGAATCCATGTGCACTATGTCGGCGAGCCGCTCGCGCAGCATCTCGGTGCCTTCGTTGTGCAGGGACCGCCGCCCCATGTCGACCGCCTCGATCTGCTGCGGCGCCGCGCCCTTGATGGCCTTGTAGTAGCTGTCGCAGACCATGAAGTAGTCCTTGATGATGGAGCGGAAGGTGCTGGTCGGCAGGTTGAAGGCGGTCAGCCGCTCGTCGTCGGTGTCGCGGACGTCGAACACCAGCCGGTCGTCCTCGATGCTCAGATGCAGGTTGTAGGGGCCGACGAACTCGCCCACCGGGGTGAAGTGGTTCTCCTCCAGCAGGTCGAAGACGGCCACCTTGCGTTCGTGCTCGACCTCGGGGCGGCGGCGCACCACCGTGCGCTCGTCGAGGAAGATGTTGGCGATCTTCTGTTGTTCGGCCACGGGGTCAGTCCTTCGGTCCCGGGTTGAGCCGCACGGCCAGGGAGCGCGCGTGGGCGTCGAGCCCCTCGGCCTCGGCCAGGGCGATGGCGGCCGGGCCGAGGGCGCCCAGCGCCCCCGCGTCGCAGGCGATGACCGAGCTGCGCTTGAGGAAGTCGAGGACGCCGAGGCCCGACGAGAAGCGGGCGCTGCGGGCGGTGGGCAGCACGTGGTTGGGGCCGGCCACGTAGTCGCCGATGGCCTCCGGCGTGTGGGGGCCGAGGAAGATGGCGCCGGCGTGACGCACGCGAGCGGCCAGGGCCTCGGCCCGCACGCTGGCCAGTTCCAGATGCTCGGGCGCGATGCGGTCGATCAGGGGCACCGCGTCGGCCAGGTCGCCGACGACGATGGCGCAGCCGTGACGGCGCCAGCTTTCGGCGGCGATGGCGGCCCGCGGCAGGGTGCCGAGGTGGTCGTCCACCGCCGCCACCACCGCGTCGGCGTAGGCCGCGTCGTCGGTGATCAGGATGGCCTGGGCGGCCGAGTCGTGCTCCGCCTGGCTCAGCAGGTCAGCGGCGATCCACGAGGGATCGATGGTGGCGTCGGCCACCACCAGGATCTCGGACGGCCCGGCGATCATGTCGATGCCCACGGTGCCGAACACCTGGCGCTTGGCCGCCGCCACATAGGCGTTGCCGGGGCCGACGATCTTGTCCACGGGCGCGATGGTGGCGGTGCCGAAGGCCAGGGCACCCACCGCCTGGGCGCCGCCGATGCGGTAGACCTCGTGGACGCCGGCGATGCGGGCGGCGGCCAGCACCAGGGGATTGAGGACGCCGTCGGGGGCGGGCACGGTCATCACCAGGCGCTCCACGCCGGCGACCCGGGCCGGCACGGCGTTCATCAGCACCGACGAGGGGTAGGCCGCGGTGCCGCCCGGCACGTAGAGCCCCACGGCCGCGAGCGGCGTCCACCGCAGGCCGAGACGCACGCCGGCGTCGTCCCGGTAGTCCAAGTCCTCGGGCAACTGCCGGCGGTGGAAGTCGGTGATGCGGCGGGCCGCCAACTCCAGGGCGGCGATGGTGTCGGCGTCGCAATCGGCGGCCGCCGCGGCCAGGGCGTCGCCGCCGATGCGCATGTCGGCCGGCGCGAGGGTCAGCCGGTCGAAGCGCTCGGTGTAGGCGACCACCGCGTCGTCGCCGCGCCGGCGCACGTCGTCCAGGATGGCCGCCACGGGCTCGTCCACGTCGGCCTCGGCCTCGCGCTTGGCGGCGAGGACGGCGGCGAACCCGGCCGCGAAGCCGGCCTCCCGTTTGTCAAGACGCACCGGCATCGTCGGCCTTCCATGGCCTGCGCGGCCGGCCGACGGCCGGCATCCATCCGACGGAACACCGCGCTCCCGGCGGCTTGGGGAGCGGTTTTCGAGATCCGGACACGGCTCTCCTCCCGTCCGCCACTATACCGTTTTGCCGCAGTGCAACAAAGGGGTTTGACGGGGCCGCGGCCTCACTTCGCATCGAGCTTTTCGGACAGCCAGACCTTGATCAGGGACTGGTAGGGGACGTCCCGCTTGTTGGCGGCGACCTTGATCCGCTCCAGCAGATCGACCGGCAGCCTCAGGGAAATCGCCTTGGTCGACGGCTTGAGGTTGGCGAGGCGGATACGTTCGGCTTTGGTCCAGTCCACGTAGTCGCTGGAGTCGTGGGTCTCCCAGAAGGCCCGTTCGTCCGCCTCGCTCTTGAAGTCGGGAATGGGCTTAGGTTTCCTGGTCATAGCGGGCGCGCTCCTTGCGATGCATGTCTCGGGCGGAAATCACCCGGATCTTCGTGTCGTCCTCCCGCAGCGTGAACGTCACATGCAGTCGGCGCCCGTTTTTCGTGACACCGAGGGCATGGAAGCGCGGCTCGGCCCCGCTGTGCCGGACGTCACCGACCACGAAAAGCGGTTCCCCGAAGAAGATCTGCTCCGCCTCGGCTTGGCTGACCCCATGATTGTCGACGCTCTTGCGCGCGTTGCCCTCGTCCCATTGAAAGCCGATCAGGCGCTCGAAATCGATCACGGGCGTATATTACCATTATATACGCCCGGTTCCAAGGGACGTGTAGGGCATCGGAATTGGTCGCACGGGAGTTCCTCCCGCCCGAGACGCCCGTATCCGCGACGAAACGGGGCGCGGTTGGCCCGCGCCCCGTCTCCCATCGGGTCGATGATCCGCCCGATGGCTACCTGGCGGTCATGGCCACCGGCTTCGGTGTCGCGGCGGTGCTGATAGGCAGGATCGGGTACTCGACCTCCGGCTGCTCGCCGGTCAGGGTCTCGAGGAATGCGGTGATGGCATCGACCTCGGTGGCGTTCAGCGTCTCGCCGAGCTGGCTTTCGCCCATGATGGCCACCGCCTGCTTGAGGTCCCACACCTTGCCGGAATGGAAATAGGGGGCGGTCAGAGCGATGTTGCGCAGCGGACCGGCGCGGAAGACGTAGCTGTCGTCGGCCGTCTTGGTGACGGCGAAGCGCCCCTTGTCGCCGGCCGGCAGGATGTCGGCGCCCGGCTTCTCCATGACCCCGAACGGGTAGTAGCCCTCGCCACCCAGGTTGACCCCGGCATGGCAGGCCGCGCAACGCTTCTCGATGAACAGGCGCAAGCCCTCCTTCTCGACGGCCGTCAGCGCCGACGCGTTGCCTTCCAGGTACTGATCGAAGCGCGACCCGGGGGTGATGAGGGTCGCCTCGAACGCCTCGATGGCCTTGGCCATGTTGTCGAAGGAGACGGGGTTGCTGTCGCCGGGAAAGGCGCGGGCAAACCGCTCCATGTACTCCGGCATGCTCTTCAGGGTCACCTCGACGGCCTGGGGCTTGTTGTTCATCTCGACGCCGGCCTGGATCGGTCCCTTGGCCTGGGCCTTGAGGTCCTCGGCGCGGCCGTCCCAGAACTGGGCAACGTTGAACACGGCGTTGAGCACGGTCGGTGCGTTGCGCGGGCCCTTGGCCCAGCCATGGCCGATGGAGGTGTCCAGGTTGTCATCGCCGCCCATGCCCAGGTTGTGGCAGGTGTTGCAACTGATCACGTGGCTGGCCGACAGGCGCGGATCGAAGAACAGCATGCGGCCCAGGTCGACCTTCTCCCGGGTCACCGCATTGTTCTTGACGGCGGGGACCACCGAGGGGATGGGCTCGAACAGCTCATTGGCCTCGTCCATCAGGTCGTCGGCCGCCACCGGCGCCGTGGCCAGGACGGCGACCATCGCCACGGCCAAGCCTGGCAGCAACGGGGGCTTGATGTGTCCCTTCACGTCACTTCTCCTTCAACGGGATTTTGACACCAGAGTTGGAACGGGACCGAACTGGCGCAGCGGGGTCCAAAAAACGCCGCGGGCGCGCGTACGACGAAGGCTCGCCCCCGTTCATGGCATGGCGAAATTTGCTCGTCGGTGTTCGCCGGAGGGTTCATTGCCCAGACCGTCATTTAACCAGAACGATAACCATGCAAGAATTGTGGATTCTAGCGTGCGCGCCCGCTCTTCGCAACTGCAAAAATTCGAAGAAATCTTCTTATGCATTGAAATTCAGAGATAATTGCAAATAAACCACAAAAATCCGTGAAATACTCCTGAGCCTCGAAAGGGCGGTTGGCCCGAGGATGGTATCGTTCAGCCCCCCTCCTCGTCCGCCGACATCAGGCGAAACAGATTGCCCGCATGAGCGAAGTAGTCGGGAAATAAGAGGGCGGACCGTCGCGGTCCGCCCATCGCTTTCTTGCCAGAGATCGCTCCGCCGGGAATCCCGCCGCTTTGCCAGTAAGGGTCTTCAACCCGATATCAGGCGAGGTCGAGGCGATCCGCGTTCATGACCTTGGCCCACGCGGCGACGAAGTCGTTGACGAACTTCTCCTTGTTGTCGTCCTGGGCATAGACCTCGGCATAGGCGCGGAGGATCGAGTTGGACCCGAAGACGAGATCCACGCGGGTCGCCGTCCATTTGACGGCGCCGGTCTCTCGGTCGCGGACCTCGTAGAGGCCGTTCCCGGCCGGGGCCCATGTGTAGGCCATGTCCGTCAGGTGGACGAAGAAGTCGTTGGTCAGGGCCCCCTCGCGATCGGTGAACACGCCGTGCCCGGTGCCGCCGTGATTGGTCCCCAGAACCCGCATGCCGCCGACCAGAACGGTCATCTCATGCGCCGTCAGGCCCATCAACTGGGTGCGGTCGAGCATCAGCTCTTCCGCGCTGACCACGTAGTCCTTCTTGAGCCAGTTGCGGTAGCCGTCGTGGATGGGCTCCAGGACATCGAACGATGCTGCGTCGGTCATCTCGTCGGTCGCGTCGCCGCGCCCTGGCGCGAACGGGACCGCGACGTCGAAGCCCCCGGCCTTGGCCGCCTGCTCGACCCCGACGTTGCCCGCCAGCACGATCACGTCCGCCACGCTGGCGCCGGTTTCGGCGGCGATGCCCTCGAGCACGCCAAGCACCTTGGCGAGACGGGCGGGTTCGTTGCCTTCCCAGTCCTTTTGCGGGGTCAGGCGGATGCGCGCGCCGTTGGCGCCGCCCCGCATGTCCGAGCCACGGAAGGTGCGGGCGCTGTCCCAGGCGGTGGCGACCATCTCGCCCACGCTCAAGCCGCTGGCGGCGATACGCGCCTTGACGGCATCGACATCGTAGTCGGTAAGGCCCGCGGGAACCGGGTCCTGCCAGATCAGGTCTTCCCGCGGCACATCGGGGCCGATGTAACGCGCCTTCGGACCCATGTCGCGGTGCGTGAGCTTGAACCAGGTCCGCGCGAAGGTCTCGGAGAAGTAGTCCGGGTCTTTGTAGAAACGCTCCGAAATCCCCCGATAGACCGGGTCCATCTTCATCGCCATGTCCGCATCGGTCATGATCGGGTTGTGGCGGACCGACGGGTCGTCGGCATCGACCGGCTTATCTTCCTCCTTGATGTTGACGGGCTCCCATTGCCAGGCGCCGGCCGGGCTCTTCCTGACTTCCCAATCGTGGTTGAGCAAGAGGTCGAAGTAGCCGTTGTCCCATCGGGTCGGGTTGGTCGTCCACGCCCCTTCGAGGCCGCTGGTCACCGCGTCATGGCCGATGCCGCGCCCGGTCTTGTTGAGCCAGCCGAGGCCCTGGTCCTCGACGGAACCACCTTCGGGATCGGGACCCAGAAAGGCCGCGTCCCCGTTGCCGTGGCACTTGCCGACGGTGTGGCCGCCCGCCGTCAGGGCGACGGTTTCCTCGTCGTTCATAGCCATGCGGGCGAAGGTCACGCGGACATCCCGGGCTGTCTTGAGCGGGTCGGGGTTGCCGTTCACGCCTTCCGGGTTGACATAGATCAGGCCCATCTGCACCGCAGCCAGCGGATTGTTCAGCGAATCGCGGTTCTCGCCGTCGTAGCGGCTTGAGCCAAGCCATTCCTTTTCGGCGCCCCAGTAGGTGTCTTTTTCCGGATGCCAGACGTCTTCGCGGCCGAAACCGAACCCGAAGGTCCTCAGGCCCATGGATTCATATGCGACCGTGCCGGCGAGGATGATCAGGTCGGCCCAGCTGACCTTGTTGCCGTACTTTTTCTTGATCGGCCACAGCAGCCGACGGGCCTTGTCCAGGTTGGCGTTGTCGGGCCACGAGTTGATCGGCGCGAAACGCTGATTGCCCGTACCGGCGCCGCCACGGCCGTCGGCGATGCGGTAGGTTCCGGCCGCGTGCCATGCCATGCGGATCATGAGGCCGCCGTAGTGGCCCCAATCGGCAGGCCACCAGTCTTGGCTGTCGGTCATCAGGGCGTGCAGATCTTTCTTGAGGGCCGCCACGTCAAGTTTCTTGACCTCCTTCCGATAGTCGAAATCCTCGCCCATCGGGTTCGTCTTCGCGTCATGCTGATGAAGAATGTCCAGATTGAGGGCATTGGGCCACCAGTCCATGTTAGACGTGCCAGCGGTTGTCGTGCCGCCGTGCATCACCGGGCATTTGGCTTCATTCATGGTTCTTGCTCCTTTCAGGATTCGAGGTCGTGCTTCCATTCCCGCATCGGCACCGGCCCGCGGGGCCCGGCCTATCATTGAAATTATAATAATTCTAATTATGTCACGATAAGACTGATAACGCAACATAAAACGTGCCTCATCGGCCGCAAATCATAGTGACCGGAAGAGGCGTCGGGCGTGTGCGGTCGGCGGCGGGCCGGGCCGGGGGAGTCGTCTATTCCTTGACGCGCTCGATGTCGGCGCCGCAGGCGGCGAGCTTGTGTTCCAGGCGCTCGTAGCCGCGGTCCAGGTGGTAGACCCGGTTGATCACCGTCTCGCCCTGGGCCGCCAGCCCGGCCAGCACCAGCGAGAACGACGCCCGCAGGTCGGTGGCCATCACCGGGGCCCCGGACAGGCGCGGCACGCCGCGGACGATGGCCGAGGCCCCGTGCACGTTGATGTTGGCGCCCATGCGGCACAGCTCGGGCACATGCATGAACCGGTTCTCGAAGATGGTCTCGGTGATCATGGAGGCGCCGTCGGCCACCGCCATCAGGGCCATGAGCTGGGCCTGCATGTCGGTGGGGAAGCCGGGGAAGGGCTCGGTCATCACGTCGACCCCGGTGAGCGGGCCGTTGCGCCGGGCCACCCGCAGGCCGTTCGCCGTCGCCGTCACCTCGACGCCGGCGGCGGCCAGGGCGTCGCTGACCGACTCGATGAGGTCGGGCCGTGCCCCGGCGAGCTCCAGACTGCCGCCGGTGATGGCCGCCGCCACGGCGTAGGACGCGCTCTCGATGCGGTCGGGCAGCACGGCGTGCTCGGCGCCCCCCAGGCGGTCGATGCCTTCGATGCGCAGGGTGTCGGTGCCGATGCCATCGATGTGCGCCCCCATGGCCGCCAGGCAGGCCGCCAGGTCGGCCACCTCGGGCTCGCGGGCGGCGTTGGCCAGCACCGTCTCGCCGCGGGCCAGGGTGGCCGCCATCAGCGCGTTCTCGGTGCCGCCCACGGTGACCATGGGGAACACCACGTGGCCGCCCGTCAGGCCGTCGGGCGCCGAGGCCTCCACGTAGCCCTCCTGCAGGTCGATGCGGGCGCCCATCTGGGCCAGGGCCTTGAGGTGCAGGTCCACCGGCCGGGTGCCGATGGCGCAGCCCCCCGGCAGGGACACGCGGGCGCGGCCGCAGCGGGCCAGCAAGGGCCCGAGGACCAGGACGGACGCGCGCATGCGGCGCACCAGGTCGTACTCCGCCGTGGTCCCCGACAGGTTGCCGGCCGTCAGTGCCAGCACGCCGTCGCCGCGGCGTGCCACATCCACGCCCAGCTCGGCCAGCAGGCGGCTCATGGTGGTGATGTCCACCAGGTCGGGCAGGTTGCTGAGGGTCAGCGTGCGGTCGGTGAGCAGGCTGGCGGCCATCAGCGGCAGGGCCGCGTTCTTGGCCCCGCCGATGGGGATGGTGCCGTCCAGGGGAACGCCGCCCTTGAGGCGGATGCGGTCCATGGCCACCGTCAGCCGCGGTGGGCAGGAAGGTGGATCATGTCGAGCTCGGTGGGCAAGTGGCGGATCCGAGTGTCCGGCAGGACAGGCATGCAGCGAACTCACACGGCTGTCGGTGGGCCGCCTTTTAGCGCACAGGCCCGGCGATGGCCAGACCCCGACGCCGGCACCACCGTCACCGGCCGTCGTTCTTGCTTGGCGGCTTGGCGTCGCGGGCCCGGGCCTGTTGTTTGCGGCGGGCCAGGTTGGCGCGCAGGGCTTTCGCCAGGCGCGCCTGCCGGTCGTCGCCGTCGCGCGGTCCCGCGGAGTCTTTGAGCGGTGGCTTGTCCTTGGTCATGGCGGGTCGGATGGTCCTCCCGTCCTCAGCGGCGGCGCCGGTGGAGCACCGTCAAGGACTTGCCGATGGCGGCGCCCCTGTGGCAAGGTGCCGCCGCCATTCCGCGCACCGTGCCGCCGTAGCTCAGGGGTAGAGCACACCCTTGGTAAGGGTGGGGTCGAGTGTTCAATTCACTCCGGCGGCACCATTCCCCTCCACAAACGATTCGGCCGCCGGCGCAGTGACCTCCGCCATACGAGCGGAAGGACCTCCCGCGCCGCCGCCGGCCGCGCTCAGCGGCTGGGCTCGGGGGGATCGGAGGAGTAGTCGTAGAAGCCCCTGCCCGCCTTGCGGCCCGTCCAGCCGGCCTCGACGTATTTGACCAGCAGCGGGCACGGCCGGTACTTGGTGTCGGCCAGCCCCTCGTGCAGCACGTGCATGAGCCCCAGGCAGGTGTCCAGCCCGATGAAGTCGGCCAGCTCCAGCGGCCCCATGGGATGGTGGGTGCCCAGCCGCATGGCGGTGTCGACGGCCTGCACCGAGCCCACCCCCTCGTACAGCGTGTAGATGGCCTCGTTGAGCATCGGCATCAGGATGCGGTTGACGATGAAGGCCGGGAAGTCCTCGGCGCTGACCGGGGTCTTGCCCAGGCGCACCGCCAGGGCGCGGGCGGTGGAAAAGGTCTCCTCGTCGGTGGCGATGCCGCGGATCAGCTCGATCAGCTCCAAGCGCGGCACCGGATTCATGAAATGCATGCCGAGGAACCGGTTCGGGCGGTCGGTCTGGGCGCCCAGGCGGGTGATGGAGATGGACGACGTGTTGGAGCCGAGGATGGCGTGCTCCGCCAGCATCGGGCACAGGTCCTTGTAGATCTCGCGCTTGATCTGCTCGTCCTCGGTGGCCGCCTCGACCACCAGGTCGCAGTCGCCGAAGCCTTCGAGGGCGGTGGTGGTGCTGATGCGCCCCAAGGCGGTTTGCTCGGCGTCGGTCGGCAGCCGCCCCTTCTCCACCAGGCGGCCGATGTCGGCGCGGATGGCGTCCAGCGCCTCGTCGATGCGCACCGCCGCGATGTCCATCAGATGGACGTCGAGCCCGGCCACCGCCGACACCTGGGCGATGCCGGTGCCCATCTGTCCGGCGCCGATGATGCCGATCTTCCGGACGTCCATGGTCCTCCCCCTTGTTCTTGTGTGTCGGGTGGAGGTTAGCGCTACTTCAGTTCCGCGGAAAGGGCCGGCAACGCCTTGAACAGGTCCTCGACCAGGCCGTAGTCGGCGACCTGGAAGATGGGCGCCTCCTCGTCCTTGTTGATGGCGACGATGACCTTGCTGTCCTTCATCCCGGCCAGGTGCTGGATGGCGCCGGAGATGCCGACGGCGATGTAGAGCTCGGGCGCCACCACCTTGCCGGTCTGGCCGACCTGGTAGTCGTTGGGCACGAAGCCGGCGTCAACCGCCGCCCGCGAGGCGCCCACCGCCGCCCCCAGCTTGTCGGCCACCTCCTCCAGCAGGGTGAAGTTGGCGCCGTCCTGCATGCCGCGGCCGCCGGAAATGACGACCCGGGCGCTGGTCAGCTCGGGGCGCTCGGACTGGGTCAGCTCCTGGCCGACAAAGCGCGAGATGCCGGGATCCTCGGCCGCCGACACCTCCTCGATGGCGGCGCTGCCGCCGTCCGCCGCCACCGCCTCGAACGCGGTGGTGCGCACGGTGATCACCTTGACGGCGTCGGCCGACTGCACCGTGGCCATGGCGTTGCCGGCGTAGATGGGGCGGACGAAGGTGTCGGGCCCGACCACGGCGGCGATGTCGGAGAGCTGGGCCACGTCGAGCAGGGCCGCCACCCGCGGCATCAGGTTCTTGCCGGTGGTGGTCGCCGGCGCCAGCAGGGCGTCGTAGGAAGACGCCAGCCCGACCACCAGCGGCGCCAGGGCCTCGGCCAGGGGATGGCCGTATGCGGGCGCGTCGGCCAGCAGGACCTTGGCGACGCTCGCCGCCCCGGCGGCGGCTTCGGCCACCGCGCGGCAGCCTTCGCCGGCCACCAGGACGTGCACGTCGCCGAGCTCGGCGGCGGCGGCGATGGTGTTCAGGGTCGCCGGCTTCAGCGACCGGTTGTCGTGTTCGGCAACGACCAGGACGCTCATCAGATCACCTTGGCTTCGTTCTTGAGTTTGTCCACCAGCTCGGCCACGTCGGCCACCCGCACCCCGGCCTGGCGCTGGGCCGGCTCCTCCACCTTCAGCGTGGTCAGCCGCGGCGCCACGTCCACGCCCAGGTCCGCCGGGGACATGGTGTCGATGGGCTTCTTCTTGGCCTTCATGATGTTGGGCAGCGACGCGTAGCGCGGCGTGTTCAGGCGCAGGTCGGTGGTGACCACCGCCGGCAGGGTCAGGGACACGGTCTCCAGGCCGCCGTCGATCTCGCGCGTGACTTCCGCGGCGCCGTCGCCGAGGGCCAGCTTGGAGGCGAAGGTCCCCTGGGGCCAGCCCAGAAGCGCGGCCAGCATCTGGCCGGTCTGGTTGGAATCGTCGTCGATGGCCTGCTTGCCCATGATCACCATCTGCGGCGCTTCCTTCTCGACCAGGGCCTTGAGCAGCTTGGCCACGGCCAGGGGCTGCAGGTCGTCGTCGGTCTGCACCAGGATGCCGCGGTCGGCGCCCATGGCCAGGGCGGTGCGGATGGTCTCCTGGGAGGCGGCCGGTCCCATGGAGACCGCCACCAGCTCCTCGGCGGTGCCCGCCTCACGCAGGCGGACGCCCTCCTCGACGGCGATTTCGTCGAAGGGGTTCATGGACATCTTGACGTTGGCCGTCTCGACTCCGGTGTTGTCCGCCTTGACACGGATTTTCACGTTGTAGTCGATGACGCGCTTGACGGCGACGAGCACTTTCATGGGAAACCTGCGACCCTGTTGCGATGCGCAGCCTGCGGCCCGAATGTGCGGGCTAAAGGATTGGAAGGAAACGACAACCGACGCCGGCAGCCGAACGCCCCCGACACCGGACCGATCCCCTCTCTTCGCACCCGCACAATAAGGTCACGGAACCGTAACGTCAAGGAACCAATCCGGCCGCGCCGCCGGCCATGCGGCCGTCAGGTCCCGCAGCGCGGCGGCACGATCCGCGCGTCATGGGCCGAGACCAGCGCGGCGGCACGAGGCAGAGCGTCCGACACGGATGGACACGGATCGGTTCGGCATTTCGACACCCGGTGCTCCTTCGACGAAAAGGAGATGGACTAAACGCAAAGGACGCGGAGGAGCGCCGAGGAAAGGAAATGCGCCGCGACGCGGCGCGGGAATTCTCCTCTGCGTACCTCCGCGTCCTTGGCGTTGAATCATGCTCCCGTCCATCCGTGTTCATCCGTGTCATTCATCTCGATACCCTTGGCCGCCCCGCCGCCGCCGGCGTTGCGACACGCGCGGCCCGGAAATCCGCCCCAAGCCCTTGATATGATATTGATCCTATCACAACCCGTCCCGTAGAACTGTCAGCAGATGTCAGCGGATGTAAACAAATGTCAGCATCCTTCAGAATTTCTTTTCCATATCAATTCGATGTCATGCGGCACGCGTGCCATGCCCGGCGCCTTCCGACCCCCGCGGAAAAACAAGGATTATAATCATATTTCTGCGTCGAGGCAAGGGAATTCTGGTCTCGCCCCGTGAGTCCGGTGAACTCAAACCGCCGCTCAAGGTTCGAGCTCCGCCCCGGAAACGGAGACGTGGCATGGGTGCCAAAAGCCACGCGGTCGTGGCGAAGCCGCTGCTCGGCGGCTCCTGAACCGAGGTTGCGGCAGACGTCGCCTACGCTTTGACGACAGCCATGGCGCCTTGGGCGATGGCGCAGAGGCGCAACTCGCCTTCGGCGGTTTCGACGAAGACGTCGGCACGACAAACGATCAGTGTGCGCCCAGGCTTGACGACCGTGCCGCGGGCGAGCAGGGCGGGTCCGAAGCCGGGAGAGAGGAGGTTCAGCTTGTACTCGGCCCCGACGACGTTGTGCCCAGCCTCAACCAGGGTGAATGCCGCGGCGCCCATCACCGCTTCCGCGACGCCGCCGATGACGCCGCCGTGGAAGAAGCCATTCTGTTGGCCGAGGTCCTTGCGGAACGGCACGCGATAGTCGACGCTGCCGGGCTCGAACCGGCTGAGGTCGACGCCGATCAGCCGCAGGTAGTCCTGCGTCGCGACATATGACTCAACGACGGCCCGGTAATCCGGATTGCGCGGCTCGAACACGGGCATGGCCGCGCGTTTCGCGGCATCTCCGGTTTCCATCTCGGTGGGGGTGCTCTCTGGGCTCACTGTTTCGCTCGGTTCGTGTTGCTTGGCTACCAGTAGGTCGGACACTCGGCGGGGTCACCCACTGTAATCCGCCACGATAATGCTCAGGCCCTATGGATTGGAACCATCCTGATGTTTGGAACAAGAAAACGGACGACTGCAACGGGAGAGGATCATCGCGACAGCGTCCCAAAGGCATAAACGGGCAACAGGCCCCCTGAATTGCTCGTCAAGCCCCTCGGAGCCATACTCACCGCGCTTGGACGCGAGTAATCCCGGCTCGACAAATCGGGGACAGTATACTGATTTCTCTTATGAAATCAGTATACTGAGTTGCTTGCAAAATTCTCGCTCCGGGCGGCCGATTTTGTTGGGCGAATTGTTGTGGCGACGTGGTTCGGTTCGTGGGCCGTCGGATATGGTGCCGCGGCTGATTTTGGCGCGTGCATGGGCTTGACCTCGGCGAGGCGGTTCGGTCCTCCCTGCGTTTGCGGGAGT
>JANQFP010000249.1 GCA_028277795.1 Rhodospirillales bacterium | reverse complement strand
GCCATCATGGCGCGCCGGAAAGCCCGCGCGGCGCTTGAGCGCCACCGCCTTCGCATGAAATGGCCCGGAGGGTCATTTCATTGGCGCGGCGGTATGACGCCTGCTATCCGCCGAAGCCGCGGACCAGGCTCCCCACCACCATGTACCAGCCGTCCACCAGGACGAAGAAGATCACCTTGAACGGCAGGGCGATGATGATGGGCGGCAGCATCATCATGCCCATGGACATGAGCACCGACGCCACCACCATGTCGATGATCAGGAAGGGGATGAAGATCAGGAACCCGATCTCGAAGGCCCGCCGCAGCTCGCTGATCATGAAGGCGGGGATGAGCACCCGCAGCGGCAGATCGGTCCGCGCCTCCTCGTCGGAGATGCCTCCGATGTCGACGAACAGTTCGAGATCGGCCTCACGCACGTGGCGCATCATGAACGCCTCGACCGGCTCCACGCTGCGCTCGAACGCCATCGTCTCGTCGATCTCGCCGGCGATCAGGGGCTGGATGCCGTTGTCGTAGGCGGCTTCCAGGGTGGGCATCATGATGAAGGCGGTGAGGAACAGCGCGAGGCTGATCAGCACCTGGTTGGGCGGCGTCTGCTGGGTGCCCATGGCAACGCGCAGGAACGCGAGCACGACCACGATGCGGGTGAACGAGGTCACCATGACCAGGATCGACGGGGCCAGGCTGAGGACCGTGAGCAGCGCGACGAGCTGAACGATCCGCCCGGTTGTCGATGCGGCGCCGTCGCCCAGGTCCAGGGTGAGGGCCTGGGCCGACGCCGGCTCGGCGCCGGCCAGCAAGCCGAGGACGGCCAGGGCGCAGGCGATCAACGCGCCGACGGCGTATCGGCCGGGTCCGGTCACGATGCTTTGTCCTTCGGCGGCGGCACCGGCAGGTGGTCGGCAAAGGTGCCGCCGGGGCGTGTCGCGCCGCCGTCGATCAGCAGGTCCGTGGTCGCCCCCAGGAGGACCAGGTACTCGGTCTGGTCGCGCTTGAACAGAACCAGCCGTCGCCGCCCGTCGACGGGCATCACCTCGACCACCGAGAGCCGGCGGCCGTGGCGGTCCCGGGACCCCGTCCGGTAGCCGAAGCCGAAGCGCTGCGCCACCATCGCCAGCGCGCCGATCAGCGCGATGACGAAGATCAGAGCGAGGATGAAGCGCAGGTAGCCTTCGAACTCCATGGCGGTCGCACCCCGGATGGACGGCCCGGCATCCGCGGCGCGCGTGGCCGCGGATGCGCGGCCTCAGGAGTCGGTCTGGGTCTTGGCGTAGGCCTCCAGGGCCGGGCCGCGGGTGGTGCGCTCGATGTGCTCGGCCACCGCCCGGTACTGCTCGTCCAGGTCTTCCTGAAGGCGGCCGAGGTCGTCCATGATGGCCTTCACGGTGGCCTTCATGCGGCCGTCCTCGCTGGCCGGCAGCTGCCGGGCCGCGTCGCACAGGGTCCGGACCTTGCCTTCGAGGGCCGTGAGGTCGACCATCCGCTGCTCGCCGAGCAGCCGCCGGGCCGACGCGATGAGAGAGGTGACCTTGAGCGCCGCGACGTCGAAGTCGGGCTCGGGCGTCGTCGGTGTTTCGGTCATGGTTGCAGGTCCTCCGTGGTCGGTGGGGTGCCGGTTCCCTCGCTCAGGAAGTCCGGCAGGGCGCCGTTGGCCCGGTAGACGTAGATCAGGATCTCGGCGACGGCGGCGAAGGCCTCCACCGGGATCTCGCTGTCGATGTCGATGGTGCTGAGCAACTGCGCCAGGTCCGCGTCCTCGCGGACCTTGATGTCGTTGGCATAGGCGATCTGCAGGATCTGTTCGGCAATGGCGCCCCGGCCGCCGGCCACCACCTTGGGCGCGAAATCGGTGCCCGGCTCATAGCCCAGGGCCACCGCCACGGTCTCGTCTTTCCGCTTGTCCGGGGTCTTGTCGTCGGGATCGGCCACGGTGTCGCCTCCGCCATGGGCGCGTCGTCCATGGGCCCATCATCGGCCGGCATGCTTAAAAATGTGTTACGGCCATCGCCGCCCGCCCGCACCGTTTACTGAATCTTAAACGCGTTCCCCGGATACTGACGCTGCGGACTCGTCAACCGGCCGCAGAAAGGACGCGGTTTCATGGACTTGAGCAAACTGGCCCTGTTCGGCGTGGTGAAGAAGCGCCTGTCCTGGTTGACCCAGCGCCAGGAGGTGCTGTCGCAGAACATCGCCAACTCGGACACGCCGGGCTACCGGCCCAAGGACCTGAAGACCTTCCAGTTCGAGGAGCTGATCCGCCGCGAGCAGGCGCAGCTCAACATGAACATGACCCGCGGCGACCATCTGGGCGGGCGGCGGAAGCGCATCCGCGATTTTGCCTCCGAGCAGACCCGCCGGCCCTACGAGACGGCGCCCGCCGGCAACGCGGTGGTGCTCGAGGAGCAGATGGGCAAGCTCAACGAGACCTCCATCGGCCACCAACTGACCACCGAGCTCTACCGCAAGCACATGTCGATGATCCGCATCGCCATCGGCAAGTCGGGCCGGAGCGGGGGCTAGTACCCACTTTCACAGTTACGTGCATCACATGATCGCTTCTCGCAATTCCTGGGTAGGAGACGGTGCGCCGGCGATGCCGGAGCATCGTCAAGCGCCGTCGACGCCCCCAGGGATTGCGAGAAGCGACCCTTCGGGCGGCGTACCAAGATCGCTGGCGTCGTCGAGTGCCGCTTGTGATGCTCCAGCATCACGGTGCGCCCCTCTCCTGACCAGCGACCTTGGTACGCCGTCATGTGGTGCACGTAACTGTGAAAGTGGGTACTAGGCCGCCATGGACGACCTCCTCAAGACCTTCAAGATCTCGTCTGCCGCCATGAAGGCGCAGGGGACCCGGCTGCGGGTCATCGCCGAGAACATCGCCAACGTCAATTCCCTGCCCGAGGCGCCGGGCGGCGTTCCCTACCGGCGCAAGACCATCACCTTCAGAAACGAGCTCGACCGGTCCATCGGGTTGGATACGGTCCGAGTCCACAAGATCGGTCCCGACAATTCCGATTTCAACAAACGCTTCGAACCGAACCACCCGGCCGCCGACGCAGACGGCTACGTGCTGACCCCCAACGTCAACTCCCTGATCGAGATGACGGACATGCGCGAAGCGCAGCGGTCGTACGAGGCCAATCTGAACGTCATCAAGTCGTCCAAGCGCATGCTGCAAGGCGCCATCGGCATCCTCCGGTGATGCCGGAGCGCCGGGCCCGCCGGCCGGCCGGGACCAGAAATCCAGGAGGATGAGACCATGCCGGATCCGGTGACCACCTACAACACCGCGGCCGCCGCCTATTCCCGCGCCGCCAACAGCGCCGGGGGCGGCATCGAGCCCCGGGACACCGGCGGCGACGACGACTTCGCGGCCCTGGTCAAGGGGGCCATCGAGGAGGCGGTCCGCATCGGCAAGACGAGCGAGCGGCAGTCCATCGCCGCCATCAACGACCGCGCCGACCTCAACGAGGTGGTGACCGCCGTGGCCGAGGCCGAGGTGACCCTGCAGACCGTGGTCGCCGTGCGCGACAAGGTCATCGAGGCCTACAAAGACATCATCAGGATGCCCATGTGACGCGGCCGCTGGGGAGCCGGCGCGGTGAACGAGGCGATGGTCCTGGAGATCGGCCGCCAAGGCATCTTCGTCATTTTGAAGATCGCCACGCCCATCATGCTGGCCGGCCTGGGCATCGGCCTGATCATCGCGCTGTTTCAGGCGCTCACCACCATCCAGGAAATCACCCTGACGTTCGTCCCCAAGATCCTGGTGATCTTCCTCGCCATCATCCTCTTCCTGCCGTTCATGATGACCACCCTGATCGAATTCTCGCGGGAGCTGTTCGACCGCATGATCGCCCTCGGCTAGCCGGTCATGCTGCAGCAACTGCTCAGCCTCAACATCTTCGCCTTCTTCCTGATCTTCGCCCGCATGGGCACCGCCCTGGTGCTGTTCCCCGGGTTCAGCGCCGGCTACATCCCGGTGCGCATCCGCCTGTCCATCGCATTGGCCATCAGCTTCGTCCTGGCGCCGGTCCTGGCCGGCCGCCTGCCGGCCATGCCGGAGACCCCGTCGGCCCTGCTCCTGCTGATGCTGGGCGAGGTGGTGGTGGGTGTCTTCTTCGGCGTCGTCGCCCGCATCCTGGTGGGCGCCCTGCAGACGGCCGGCACCCTGATTGCGTTGTTCTCGTCCATGGCCAACGCCCTCATCCAGGACCCCATCGCCGAGCAGCAGAGCTCCACCGTGGCCAACTTCCTCGCCACCATGGGCGTGCTGCTGGTGTTCGTCACCGATCTCCACCACCTGATGCTGCGGTCCGTGGTCGACAGCTACGGGCTGTTCGTCCCCGGCCAGCCGCTGGCCTTCGGCGACTTCTCCGATATCCTGGCGCGGCGTCTGGCCGACAGCTTCGAGCTGGGTCTGCAACTGTCGGCGCCGATCCTGGTCACAGCGTTGACCTACTACATCGGCCTCGGTCTGCTGGGGCGGTTGATGCCGGCGCTGCCGGTGTTCTTCTTCGGCCTGCCCATCCAGCTCGGTGTCCAGATCTTCGTGTTGATGCTCACGGTGTCCGGCATGATGATGGTCTTCCTGTCGCGTTTCGAGCAGGGCCTCGGCGTCTTCCTGGCGCCCTGACCGTCGGGCCGGTGAAGGTGTGACATGGCCGACGAAGACGACGCATCCAAAACGGAAGACCCGACACCGAAGAAGCTCGATCAGGCCCGCAAGAAAGGCCAGGCGGCCGTTTCCCAGGAGGTCAAGAGCTGGTTCATCCTGGTCGCCGGCACCGTCGGCCTGGTGATGATGGCGCCCGGCATCGCCCGCGACGTGCAGGGAGTGAGCGCGCCGTTCATCCACACCCCCGATCTGATGCCGGTGGATTTCGAGCATCTGCGCGTCGTGTTCTCGAAGCTCCTGCTCGAGGTGGGGTGGATTCTGGCGCCGCTGATGGGGCTCCTGGTCCTCATCGCTGCCTTCGGCAGCCTCGTCCAGACGGGCCTGTTGTTCGCGCCCGACCGGGTCAAGCCGGACATCGGCAAGGTGTCCCTGATCAAGGGGTTCAAGCAGCGGTTCTCGATGATGGCGGTGGTCGAGTTCCTGAAGGGGATCGCCAAGCTCGCCATCGTCACCGTGGTGGCGCTCGCGCTCACCTTGGTGCTGCTCACCGACATCGAGATCATCTCCGCCGTCGATCTGCGCATCACCCTCGACCGGGTGTACGCCATCGCCATTCGCCTGGCCGCCGGCACGGTGGCGGTGATGACTGTCGTCGCCGTCCTCGACTTCGCCTTCCAGAAGATGAAGTTCACCAAGCAGATGCGCATGACCAAGCAGGAGCTCAAGGACGAGCACAAGCAGGCCGAGGGCGACCCGCAGGTCAAGGCGCGCATCCGGACCTTGCGCATCCAGCGGGCCCAGCAGCGGATGATGGCCGCGGTGCCGGAGGCGGACGTGGTGGTGACCAACCCGACCCATTACGCCGTGGCCCTCACCTACAAGATGACCGAGATGCAGGCGCCCAGGTTGGTGGCCAAGGGGGTCGACACCCTGGCCGAACGCATCCGCCAGGTGGCCGAAGGCAACGACGTGCCCATCGTCGAGAACCCGCCGCTGGCCCGCGCTCTCTACGCGTCCGTGGACCTGGACCAGGAGATCCCACCGGAACACTATAAGGCGGTGGCCGAGATTATCGGCTACGTCATGCGCCTGCGGGGCGACCTGCCGCCCTTGTGACGGCGAGCGGCCCCGCAGCCGGCCGGGAGAGAATCATGGCCCGAGCACCGCGAAAGCCTTCGCTGGGCGACCTGCCCTGGCGCGCGCCCGCGGTGTGGGTACCCGCCGCCGCGGCGTGCGTCCTGGCCCTGGCCGGTGCGCTGGTCTGGGGTCAGCTGCCGGGTTGGGGTGCGGTGGCGGCGGGGCTCGACGTCTTGGCGGTTGCGGCCCTGGCGGCGGCGGCCTGGAACCTCGGCGGCGCCCGCGCCACCAATCCGGTGGCGACGATGCTGCTCGCCGCCGCCGACAGCGCGCCCGAGGCGCGGCTGATCACCGAGTCCTCCGGGGCTTTCATCTACGCCAACGCCGCCTTTCACCGGCTGTTCCTGTTCGCCACGTCGTTGGACGCCATTGCCGCCATCGTCGCCGACGGCGAGGACGCGGCGGCGGAGTTCGCCAGGCTGCGCGCCAATGCCGGGGCCGGCGTGCCCGATCGCGGCGAGTTGCCCATCCGTACCGACACCGGGGTCGTCGAATGGCGCCACGTGTCAGTGCGCCCCCTGCCCGGACACCCCGGTCTGGCGTTGTGGGAGGCCGAGGACATCACGGCGCGCCGGGAGATGGATGCGGTCCGCCGCGGCGAGGAGGACATGCTGGCCGATCTGCTCGACCATCTTCCCGCCGGCTTCTTCTCGGTGGACGCGGACGGACGCATCCTCTTCGCCAATCAGACCCTGGCCCGCTGGCTGGGCGAGCCGGCCGAGTCGCTGGCCGGCGGCGAGCGCCGCTTCGCCGACTTCGTGGTCGCCGGGCGCAGCGCCCCGGCCGGGAGCGAAGACGGGGACGTCGGTCAGCACGGCGAGGTCACCCTGCGCGCCGCCGACGGCGACACCTTCCGCGCCTGCCTGATCCAATCGGAGAGGGAGGGAGACCGGGGTGACATGGCCTACAGCCGGTCCGTGGTCCTGCGCGGACTGACCTGGGACGCCAGCGACGACGACCGGCGCACCGCGGTGCGCCGCCTCCACTGGCTGTTCGACGAGGCGCCGGTGGGGATCGTGACCGTCGACCTGCACGGCGAGGTCACCGCCTGCAATCGGGCCTTCCTCAAGCTGGTCGGTCTGCATCGAGAGGCAGTGGCCGGACGGCCCTTCTCCGACCGCCTGCGCCGCGAGGACCGGGACGACGTGGCGGCCCAGCTCTCGAAGGTGGTCATGGGCACCATCCGCGCCGCCCACCTGGACGGCGTCCGCCTGCCCGCCGCCGGCGAGAGCGAGCGGGTGACCTCCCTCTACGCCAGCCGCGTCGAGGACGAGGACGGCGAGGTCTCGGGCCTCATCCTCCACTTCATCGACACCACCGAGCACAAGCACCTGGAGGTCCAGTTCACCCAGTCCCAGAAGATGCAGGCGGTGGGCCAGCTCGCCGGTGGCGTGGCCCACGACTTCAACAACCTGCTGACGGCGATGATCGGCTTCGCGGACCTGCTGTTGACCCGCCACGGGCCCGACGACCCGTCGTTCAGCGAGATCATGCAGATCCGCCAGAACGCCAACCGGGCGGCCAACCTGGTGCGCCAGCTCCTGGCGTTCTCGCGCAAGCAGTCCCTGCAGCCGGTGGTCCTCGACGTCCGCGAGGCGTTGGCCGACTTGTCCAACCTGTTGCGCCGGCTGATCGGCGAAACCATCGAGCTGACCATCGAGCACGGCCGCGACCTGGGCCTGGTGCGCGTCGATCCCGGCCAGTTCGACCAGGTGATCATCAACCTGGCGGTCAACGCCCGCGACGCCATGCCCGGCGGCGGCACGCTGGCCGTCCGCACGTCCAACACCCGTGTGGACGAAGCCGTGCAACGGGGCGTCGAGCTCATGCTGCCCGGGGACTACGTGCTCATCGAGGTCAGCGACACCGGCGTCGGCATCCCCAAGGAGAACATCGGCAGCATTTTCGAGCCCTTCTTCTCGACCAAGGAGAAGGGCGCCGGCACCGGCCTCGGCCTGTCCACCGTGTACGGCATCGTGCGCCAGACCGAGGGGTTCGTGTTCGTCGACAGCGCCCCCGGCGAGGGGACGGTCTTCAGTATCTATCTGCCGGTGCACGACGCGCCTGCCGACGCCGACCGCGAGACCGGCCCGGGCGAGCCCGCCGTCGTCGCCGACGCCGATCTGACCGGCGCCGGGACGGTGCTGCTGGTGGAGGACGAGCACGCGGTCCGGCTGTTCGCCGCCAAGGCCCTGCGCAACAAGGGCTACCGGGTGCTGGAGGCGGACAACGGCAAGGACGCCCTCAAGGTCATCAACACCGGCAACGGCCCCATCGACGTCATCGTCTCCGACGTGGTGATGCCGGGCATGGACGGCCACACCCTGGTGCAACTGGTGCGCCAGGAACTGCCCGACGTGAAGGTGATCCTGATGTCGGGCTATGCCGAGGACGTGTTCGCCGAAGGGGCGGCGCGGACCCCGGCGATCCATTTCCTGCCCAAGCCGTTCAGCCTCCAGGAACTGGCCGGCAAGGTGAAGGAGGTGATGGCGGAGTAACGGAGATACGTAAGAAATCAGGATTCCAGTAGGCCATCAGGCGTATATACGATATAGTAAGGAATCTCTTTTTCTGTAGGGGATTTCCATGGCCTCCGCCACCATCACCGCCAAAGGCCAGACGACCATCCCCAAGTCCGTGCGGGATCGCTTGGGACTCGCGCCCGGAGACCGGGTCGAGTTCGTGGTGCAGGACGATGGCACGGCGGTGATGGTGCCGGCCACCGTCCCGCTGATGGCACTGAAAGGCTGCCTGCCACGGCCCCGGCGAGCATTGTCGTTGGAGGACATGGATCGCGCCGTGGCGATCGAGGCGGCTCGGCGGTCACGGCCCGCCCGGTCGTGAAAGGCGTCGACACCAATGTCCTGGTCCGGTTCATCGTGCGCGACGACGTCGGGCAAGCGGCGTTGGCGGACCAGTTCCTCGAGGCGTCGTGCCACCGCGACGATCCTTGCCTGATCAACCGGGTGGTGCTGTGCGAGTTGGTATGGGTACTCGATCGCGGCTACCGCTATGCCCGTGAATCGGTGGCCGAGGTCGTCGAGAAGATTCTGCGTACCGAGGAATTCCGGGTCGAAGACGCCGATCAGGCATGGGCCGCGCTCGCCGCCTATCGCGCCGGCACTGCGGGGTTCGTCGACGCCCTCATCGGCGAGATCAACCGAGCGTGGGGCTGCGAAACGACCGCCACCCTCGACCGCGATGCCGGCCGCTTGGACGGGTTCGTGCTGCTCGACGAACGACCGCTGCCAACCCGGTGATCGGAGGCCGAGGCGTCGTCGCATGGAGCGGACCGCCGATACTATGGTCGCCGGCTGCGAAATGGCTGCCAAAGGCCGGAACATTGGGTGAATATATCGATTTTTTCCAAGTCGTATCAAAGACATGAAAAAAGTGGTTGCAGGCCGGAACAAAACGTGTACACCATCGTCGCGTTGCATCCGTGCAACCCCTGTGGAATAAGTGAGGCAGGCCATGTCGCAGAGCAACTTGCGTCTCGTCGAAAAGGACACCATGGACCGGAACAAAGCCTTGGACGCCGCCGTCGCCCAGATCGAACGGGCTTTCGGCAAGGGGTCCATCATGCGGCTCGGCCAGCACGACGTGGTGGAGACCGAGGCCATCTCCACCGGCTCCCTGGGCCTGGACATCGCTTTGGGCATCGGCGGCCTGCCGCGCGGGCGGGTGGTCGAGATCTACGGGCCGGAAAGTTCGGGCAAGACGACCCTGGCCCTGCACGCGGTGGCCGAGGCGCAGAAGGTGGGCGGCGCCTGCGCCTTCGTCGATGCCGAGCATGCCCTCGATCCGGTGTACGCCGGCAAGCTCGGGGTCAACGTGGACGAGCTTCTGATCTCCCAGCCCGATGCCGGCGAGCAGGCCCTGGAGATCGCCGACACCCTGGTGCGGTCCGGTGCCATCGACGTTCTGGTGGTGGACAGCGTCGCCGCCCTGGTGCCGCGGGCCGAGCTGGAAGGCGAGATGGGCGACACCCACGTGGGCCTGCAGGCGCGGCTCATGAGTCAGGCCCTGCGCAAGTTGACCGCCTCGGTGGCGCGGTCCAAGACCCTGATCATCTTCATCAACCAGATCCGCATGAAGATCGGGGTCATGTTCGGCAATCCCGAGACCACCACCGGCGGCAACGCGCTCAAGTTCTACTCCTCGGTGCGGCTGGAGATCCGCCGGATCGGGGCCATCAAGGACCGCGACGAGGTGGTCGGCAACCAGACGCGCGTCAAGGTGGTCAAGAACAAGCTGGCCCCGCCCTTCAAGATGGTCGAGTTCGATATCATGTACGGCGAGGGCATCTCCAAGGCGGGCGAGCTGCTCGACCTGGGCCTCAAGGCGGGCATCGTCGAGAAGTCGGGCTCCTGGTTCTCCCACGATTCCGAGCGCATCGGCCAGGGCCGCGAGAACGCCAAGGCCTATCTCAAGGACCATCCGGATGTCGCCGAGGCCATCGAATCGGCCATCCGCCGCAACGCCGGGATGGTCTCCGACGCCCTGGTCGCCGTTCCCGGCGGCCTGGACGACGAGGACGCGCCGCCGACCGCGGGGGAATAGCCGTCGGAGCGCCGCCGGGACCGTTTGCGGTTCGGTCGCCGGCCGGCACATGATCGAGCAATGATGGGCCCGCCCGGTGCGGCGAGGCGGTGACGCGGATCGGCTCGAGGGGCTTGCCCGGCGACCCTTCCTGGACAGCCGCAACGCCAACGTCTAAAAGCGTTGCCAGTGGTGCCGTCGCGGACGTGGACGCCGCGACGAGGGTGGTGATCGTCACGGGCGCGCGGTGGAGACATTCCGTCAACGCCTGTCCAGACCTACATTAATCTCCATGCAGACCGTCAACGACATCCGCAAGGCGTTTCTCGACTACTTCGCCCGTCACGGCCACCGGGTCGTGGACTCGTCGCCACTGGTGCCGCGCAACGACCCCACCCTGATGTTCACCAACGCGGGCATGGTGCAGTTCAAGAACCTGTTCACCGGGGTCGAACAGCGGGACTACGTGCGCGCCACCACGTCCCAGAAGTGCGTGCGTGCCGGCGGCAAGCACAACGACCTGGAGAACGTGGGCCACACCGCCCGCCACCACACCTTCTTCGAGATGCTCGGCAACTTCTCGTTCGGCGATTACTTCAAGGACGTGGCCATCGAATTGGCGTGGAACCTGGTGACCAAGGAGTTCGGGCTGCCCGCCGATCGCATGTTGACCACGGTCTATGCCGAGGACGACCAGGCCTTCGATCTGTGGAAGAAGATCGCCGGCCTGCCCGAGAGCCGCATCCTGCGCATCCCCACGTCGGACAATTTCTGGGCCATGGGCGAGACCGGCCCCTGCGGGCCGTGCTCGGAGATCTTCTACGACCACGGCGAGCACATTCCCGGCGGTCCGCCGGGGAGCGAGGACGAGGACGGCGACCGGTTCATCGAGATCTGGAACCTGGTGTTCATGCAGTTCGAGCAGGTGACGCCGGAGAAGCGCATCGACCTGCCCAAGCCCTGTGTCGATACCGGCATGGGATTGGAGCGCATTGCCGCCGTGCTCCAGGGCACCCACGACAACTACGAGATCGACCTTTTGCGGGCGCTGATTGTGGCTTCGGCCGAGGCCACGGGCACCGACCCGGACGGTGAGCACGAGATCTCGCATCGGGTCATCGCCGACCACCTGCGGGCGTCCAGCTTCCTGATCGCCGACGGTGTGCTGCCGTCCAACGAGGGCCGCGGCTACGTGCTCCGTCGCATCATGCGCCGGGCCATGCGCCACGTGCACCTGATCGGCCACGAGGATCCCCTGCTGTGGCAGCTGGTGCCGGCCCTGGTCGCCAAGATGGGCGGCCCGTTCCCCGAGCTGACCCGCGCCGAGGCCCTGATCGCCGAGACCCTTCGCCTGGAGGAGAGCCGGTTCAAGCGAACCCTGGACCGCGGCCTGCGGCTTCTCGACGAGGCCACCGGTGACCTGGGCGCCGGTGACGAGTTGTCCGGCGAGACCGCGTTCCGCCTCTATGACACCTACGGCTTCCCTCTCGACCTCACCCAGGACGCGCTCAAGGCCAAGGGCATGACGGTGGACCTGGCCGGATTCGAGGCCGCCATGGAGCGCCAGAAGGCCGAGGCCCGACAAGCCTGGGCCGGGTCCGGCGAGGCGGCCACCGAAGAGGTATGGTTCGAGATCCACGAAAAGACCGGTGCCACCGAGTTCCTCGGTTACGGAACAGAATCGGCCGAGGGCGTGGTCACCGCCATGGTGGCCGACGGCCAGCCGGTGGACGAGGCATCGGTCGGCGACGAGGTCGCGGTTGTGGTCAGCCAGACCCCGTTCTACGGCGAGTCGGGCGGCCAGATCGGCGACGCCGGATGGATGGTCTCCACCTCCGGTGCCCGGGCCACCGTCACCGACACCCAGAAGAAGCTCGGCGATCTGCACGCCCACATGGCCCGCATCGACGAAGGAACGCTCAGGGTCGGTGACGACGTGCGACTGGACGTGGACCACGCGCGCCGCGCCGCCACCCGCGCCAACCACTCGGCCACCCACCTGATGCACGCGGCCCTGCGCCGCCGCCTTGGCGAACACGTCACCCAGAAGGGCTCGCTCGTGGCCCCCGACCGCCTGCGCTTCGATGTCAGCCACCCGAAGGCAGTGACGGCCGAGGAGATCGCCGCCGTCGAGGTCGACGTGAACACCCGCATCCGCGGCAACAGCGAGGTCGCCACCCATCTGATGGACCCGGATGCCGCCGTCGCCGCCGGCGCCATGGCCCTGTTCGGCGAGAAGTACGGGGACGAGGTGCGCGTGGTCTCCATGGGGGGCGACAATGGCGACCCCGTCTCGGTGGAGCTCTGCGGCGGCACCCACGTCCGACGGACCGGCGATATCGGCCTGTTCAAGATCGTTGACGAAAGCGCGGTCGGCGCCGGTGTGCGCCGCATCGAGGCCCTGACCGGGGCCGCCGCGGAGGCCTTCCTCATGGACGAGGAGAAGGCTCTGCACGAGGCTGCCGCCCTTCTCAGGACGGCGCCGGCGGAGGTGCCGGCCCGGGTGGCCGGGCTGATCGAGGAGCGCCGCAAGCTGGAACGGGAGCTCGCCGAGACCCGCCGCCAGATGGCCGCCGGGGGCGGACAGGGCGCGGGCGGCGAGATCAAGGACGTCAACGGCCTCAGGTTCACCGCCCGTGTCCTCGACGGGGTGCCTGCCAAGGACCTCAAGGGCATGGCCGACGACCTCAAGGTCCAGGTGGGCTCGGGCGTGGTCGCCGTGGTCAGCGTCAGCGAGGGCAAGGCGTCCCTGGTGGTCGGCGTCACCGATGATTTGACCGGGCGCGTCAGCGCCGTCGACCTGGTGCGCGCCGGGTCGGCCGCCCTCGGCGGCAAGGGCGGCGGCGGCCGGCCCGACATGGCGCAGGCCGGCGGGCCGGACGGCGCCCGGGCCGGCGAGGCGGTGGCCGCCATCGAGGCCGCGCTCGGATAGGCTTCGGCCGTCCGGCGGGACACCCCGTGAGCGTATCGACCCAGTTCCGGCAACACGGATGGCGGCGGCCGGAGGTCCTGCTGATCGTCCTGTCGGTGGCCATGCCGCTGGCCTTCGGCACCTGGATGGTGCTGCTCAACAACTTCGCCGTCGAGCGGGCCGGCTTCGGCGGCATCGAGATCGGGATTCTGCAGAGCCTGCGCGAGATTCCC
>JANQFP010000234.1 GCA_028277795.1 Rhodospirillales bacterium | reverse complement strand
GGTTTCAGTCCACGACATCTTGTGCCTCCCTTATCGTTCGCCAAAACCAGGGAATCACAAGTGGCTGAAATCACTCAAGCCTTTTTCGGCCAGACACTTATGGATGAAGTAGCGCGGCACGTCCGGGTGCGCGACCACCACCGACATCGACGGCGGCGTGGTCGGCGGTCCATTGGACCCGAACACGTGGGTGTAGGGACCCATACCCGAGGTGTCGGGCGGGCCGAACAGGCCCTTGAACCACAGCCCGAGATGGCGCAGATCGACCGGGACCGGGATGGTGCCGCGGTCGGTGATCAGCCCGCGCTCACCGGCACCCGGTTCGCGGTCGAGACCAAGCACGTCGCTGCGCTCGACCGGCTGTTCCGCGGACAAATCGAAGCCTGGTTTGAACGGAATGCGGGTGTAGCCCGACGCCGCATAGGCCTCGGCATAGTCGGTCTCGAACTTGAGGTAAACGCGGGTGTTCCCGCCGGTGCCGCGGGGCATCGGTCGCCTCCTTTTGTGAGGGTGCAGGGTGTTCGCGAGCGGTCAGACCGGCCGGCCCCAGTCGATCTCGGCTTCCTGGAGCGAGGGCACGAAGGCGAAGCCGAGATCGCCGGGGTATTCGTTCTGCTGGTCTTCGCTGGTGTAGCGGCGTGTGCGCGGCCGCTCGAGGTCGCGCAGGCGGTTTTCGGCCAAGAGCGAGATCACCGCGGTGCGGGCGCCGTCGATCACCTCGACCGTGTCCATGCGGCCGTCGAACAACAGCACCGGGTCTTCGAGCAGGACCCAGTCCGGCGACATGAACCCGAGCCAAAGCTTGGCGCGGCGGCCCTGGATCGACGTGTTGATCACCTCGAGCACCAGGTCGGACGGCACGCCGGAGAGCCGGAAAGTGGCGCCGGTGGCGCGGACCTCGACGGTCTCCTCGACGCTCGAGACCTCGCCGAAGGTGCCGACCCCGGTCCAGGTGTGGCCGTCCCAAACGAGATCGCCGACACCGGACCACGCACGCACCGGCGCGCCCGCGAAATCGAAGAAGGCGAGCAGGATCGGGCGCACCTCGGCCGCCGCGGTCTCGGCGGCGGAGAGCGCGGGCAGGCGTTCGGCCATGATCAGGTCTCGGTCAGCGTGCTTCGGTCAGCCGAACGCGGTATCGGGTCCGGCATGGCGGCCGGGTCTGGCCGCGGGCGCCGTCGTCGCCGGCAAGGCGCATGGCGATTGCGACGTCGGTCGTGACCAGGGTCTCGCGCGGGACGGGATCGCGCGCGGTCGGGGCGGCCCAGATCGCCAGATAGCCGTTGTGGTCGGTGGTGCCGGCTTCGGTGACCTGGTGGCCGCGGCCGACACCGGCCTGGATCAGGTCGCCGGTCGCGAGAACGCCGGCGGTGAACGGCGCAAAGCCGCCGATGGCGAAGCGCTGACCCCGGCCACCGAGCAGGGTCGGCACGCCCGCGCCCTCGACGAAGCTGGTGTCGTCGTCGAACCCGGTCGCGTCGTCCCACGACGTTGGCCCAATCGTGGCAGCGTGCTCGTCCATGCTGGCGAGGGTGCCGGCCGGCGTCTGCCGGAACGGCCAAGCCGGAACCAGCGTGACGCCTGCGCGTCCGCGCAGGCGGGCGAGGAAGGCGTTGAGCACCGCGGCGTCGGCGTGGTCGAGGTCGAGCGTGAGATCGCCGATCCACCGGTCGATCTGTCGCAGGATGCCCTCGACGCTGGCGATCGCGGCGAGCCGGGCGCCGGCCGGGTCGTGCGGCCGGACCAGCAGCTGCTCATAGCCCGTGTAGGCGTCGTCGAACCGGCCGAGCAGGGTCTCGACAAACAGCGCCGCGGTCTCCGGGCGAGTGCCCTCGGGCCAAGGGATCATCACGTCGGCTCCGGGAGACGCTCGACCAACTCATGCATCAACACACCACGCGTTTGTTGGCCCGAATGGGATCCTGCGCTATCTTCGAAGAATGCGCACTCTTCGAAGCGCGAGGTGACCATGCTCTCGGTTTCTGCCACCGAATTCGTCCGACGTCCCGGCCGCTACAAGGATGCCGCTAAGGCGGAGCCGATCGCGGTGACCAGCCATGGGGTGCCTGAGATCTACCTTTTGTCGCCTACGGAGTTCGAACACTACCTTGAGAGTAAGCGTCGAGAACGGGTGGCCGTCAATTTGAATGAATTACCTGAAACGGTGGTACAGGCGATCGTCTCGGCTCCCGTCGATCCGGAGAGCGAGCGGTTCAATTCCGAGGAGCCCAAATGAATTGGGAACGCTGATAACCGCCGATGCAGATTCCTTCACCCAAGGTCGGACAGGTTGTCTCATACGCCTATGTTTGGCGCCATGAGTACTCTGGCGGCTTGCGGGAGGGGACGAAAGATCGTCCAGCGGTCATCGTTCTCGCCAGTATGGTGGACGAAAATGGTCGCACCCTCGTTACGGTCGCTCCGGTCACCCACCGTCCGCCATCTGACTCGGCCGGCGCCGTCGAAATCTGGCCACAAACCAAGCGACGTCTCGGGCTCGACGGCGAGCGGTCCTGGGTCGTGATCGACGATTTAAACATCTTTACGTGGCCGGGTTTCGATCTTCGGCCGGTTCCGGGACGACCGGACACCTGCCTTTACGGGATGATACCGGGAAATCTTATGCGTCAAATCCAAGTGGCGATCGCCCACCGACGAGGTATCGCCATCGTATCGGACCGTGACGATTAACATAATTGTCCGAATCCTGCCCCGAAGAACAGGGCGAGAGCTGGCCTTTTGCTGGTCAAGTGTCCTCAGGCCAAGGGACCATCAGGTCGGCTCGGGCAGCACTTCGACGAACTCGAGCTGCCACTCGGTGCGCCGCGGCGGTCGGGTCGGGTTGCGACCGGCGTCGTCACTGGTCAGCCGCATGCGCACCCGGACCCCAGAGGTGACCAACAGGCCCGTGACCACCGGTTCGCGCAGGCGCGGCTCGACCGAGACATCTGCGCTGCCGGGGCCTGCCGCGGCGGTGACGATGTGCGCTCGACCCGGGCTGGTTTGGATCAGGTCGCCGGGCAGCAACTGGCCGGTCAAGCCGGTCACGCTCAAGGTTCGGCCCGTGCCGCCGATCAGCAGGGCGCCGGCGCCGGGATTGCCGCGCGGCGCGAGCGTCCGGAAGTCCGGGACCAGCACGTGACCGGCCGGTCCGCGGATCGAGGCCAAGAGCGCGTCGATCTCCCACGCCAACTCGGTACCGCGGCGCAGGGTGATCCGGCTGACCCACCGCTGGCCGTCGCGCTCGAGCACCTGCTGGCTTTGCGTGTACGGGTTGGTGAACACGGTCGAGAGGGTCTGGAGGTAGAACTCCTGGGCGACCGGGCGGTAGGTCACCGGCCAAACGATGTCGGGCATGGGCTACCTCGATCCCGATCGGGCGCCGCCGGCGTCAGAACCGGCCACCGCGCCGACGCCAATCGTCGACCACGGCCGCCCGCGACGCTGCGACGCTGCCGCGGACGATGCCCGGGACCGCGCGGGCCATTGCGGTGTCCACCGCCGAATTGACCCTGGCTTCGATCGCGTCCGGGTCGTCGGCACCGCGGGCATCGACCTGGACCACATAGGTCGGCGCCGCAGAACCGATCGCGGCCGATTGCGCGCGCGACAGCACCACCTCGCCCTGCTGGAGGATGGCCGGGACCTCGTCCGGCATCAGCCACGGCTGGGTCCCGGAATGGTACCGGGGCGCGCCGGCAAACAGGGCCAGGGGAACCGTCCGCCCCGCCACGGCCTCGCCGGCAATGCCGCCGTCGTGGAACAAGGGGGCGGTCAGCGACTGGATGCCGCTGGCCGCCGCCGACGCCAGCGGTCCGGTGATGGAGGTCCGGATCACCAACCGCGCGAAGTCGGCGGCCATGGCGTCG
>JANQFP010000167.1 GCA_028277795.1 Rhodospirillales bacterium | reverse complement strand
ACTCGCCGCGGAACTTCGCGCCGGCCACCAGCGCGCCCATGTCCAGGCTGACCACGTCCCGGTCCCTGAGGCCCTCGGGCACGTCGCCGCGGACGATGCGCTGGGCCAGGCCCTCGACGATGGCGGTCTTGCCGACCCCGGGCTCGCCGATCAGCACCGGGTTGTTCTTGGTGCGCCGGGACAGGACCTGGATGGTCCGCCGGATCTCCTCGTCGCGGCCGATGACGGGGTCGAGCTTGCCGTCGGCGGCGGCGGCGGTCAGGTCGCGGGCATACTTTTTGAGCGCGTCGTAGGAGTCCTCGGCGGTGGCGCTGTTGGCCGCGCGGCCCTTGCGCACCTCCTCAATGGCGCGGTTGAGGTTCTGGGCGGTGACCCCGGCGTCGGCCAGGACCTTGGCCGCAGGCGTGCCGGCGGCGAGCACCAGGGCAAGCAGCAGGCGCTCGGCGGTGACGTAGGAATCGCCCGCCTTCTCGGCGATCTGCTCGGCCTGCTCGAACAGCCGCGCCGTCTCCGGCCCCAGGTAGACTTGGCCGGCCCCGGCGCCCTCCACCTTGGGCACCTTGGACAGCTCGGCCTCGGTGCCGCTGAGCGCCTTGGCCGGGTCGCCGCCCGCCGCTTGGATCAGGTTGGCGGCCAGCCCCTCCTTGTCGTCGAGCAGCACCTTCAGCACGTGCAGCGGCGAAAGCTGCTGATGGCCGCTGCGCAGGGCCAGGGTCTGGGCCGACTGGACGAACCCCCGCGAGCGCTCGGTGTACTTGTCGAACTCCATGGTCGGCGACCCCTTCCGGTCGCCGGGCCGAGGCGCTGCATAGGGAACCGGCGCGCAAGACCCGGCGTACTGTGTCGTCTCTCGGGACTAGATATGGTCGGCGGCGCAGCCAGCGCAAGCCGCCCGCCGGCTCCGGTTCAGAGTTTGAGAGACACCGGTTCCATGGCGTTGCCCGACGCTTCGACGGTCCCGATGACAGCCGCCCGATGGTAACCCAGGCGCCTGAGCTCGGCCACGCAGTCCTCGGCCGCGTCCGCCGCCACGCCGGCCAGCAGCCCGCCTGCCGTCTGCGGGTCGAAGACGAGCGGAAAACGCGGGTCCTTGGATACCTGTTCCAGGTCGCGCACGGCCCGGCGCAGGCGCAGGTTCTGGGGCTGGAGCGAGCTGAAGATGCCGGCGGCCACCGTCTCCGCGGCGCCGTCGAGCAACGGGATGGCGCCCAGGTCGAGGACGGCGTCGGTGCCCGACGGCTTGGTCATCTCCACCAGGTGGCCGAGCAGCCCGAAGCCGGTCACGTCGGTGCAGGCGCGGGCGCCGAACCGATACAGGCATTGGGCGGCGTCCCGGTTGGACTGGAGCATGGAGCCGAGCGCCCCGGCGATCCAGCGGCCCTTGGCCTTGAGCCGCATGTCGGCGGCGAACAGGGTGCCGGTGCCGACCGGCTTGGTCAGGATCAGCCGGTCCCCCGGCCGCAGGCCGCCCTTGCGCATGACGGCCTCACGATCGGCCAGTCCGTTGACGGCGAAGCCCAGGGCCAGTTCCGAACCCTCGCCGGTGTGGCCGCCGACCAGGGCCGCCCCGGCCTCGCGCAGCGCCAGGGTCGCCCCTTCGAGGAGCTGGGCCAGGGTGTCCTCCACCTTGGCCTCGACGCCGAAGGGCACGGTGGCGATGGCCAGCGCCGTCTGCGGCTCGCCGCCCATGGCGAAGATGTCGCCCAGGCTGTGGTTGGCGGCGATGCGCCCGAACAGGTAGGGGTCATCGACGATGGCGCGGAAGAAGTCCACGGTGTGCACCATCACCTTGCCCGGCGGCACCTCGACCACGGCCGCGTCGTCGGGCTCGGCCAGCCCGACCAGGACGTCGTTGCGGGCCACCGGCTCGAGGCCGGCCAGGGCGCGCGACAGCACGGTGTGGCCCACCTTGGCGCCGCAGCCGCCGCAGCGCATGGCGATGGCCGACAGCTCCTTGATCGCGTCGGCGTCGGCGACGCCGGGGGCCAGCGGCGTCGCCGTCTTCTGGTCCATCTCCGGCAGGTCGCTGAACTTGGCCATGAAGCGGCGGTCGATGAAGTCCTTCCAACGCCACACCCAGGCCCCGTGCACCGCCCACGGGCCGCGGGCGGCGACGGCATAGCGGTCGCCGGTGCTGATGATGGTCAGGAACTCGCGCTGGGGCCGGAACGTCTTGGCCGGCCGGCCGGTCAGGGCCCGCCGCAGGTTGTCGGTCAGCGGCGGTCCCTGCCGCACCGCGAAGACGCCGGCCTTGGGCCGCGGATGGTCGACCACATGGGCGATGTCGCCGACGGCGAACACGTCCGGATGGGACACGGACCTCAGGGTCGCGTCCACTTGGATGAACCCGTCGTCGTCCACGGCCAGCCCCGTTTCGCCGAGCCACGGCGCCGCCCCGGCGGAGGTCACCCACAGGATTTCGTCCAACTCGACGGCCGACCCGTTATCGAGTTTGACGCCGTCGGCGGTGACCGCCGACACCGGACGGCCCGCATGCAGGGTGACGCCGCGGTCCCGCAGGACGCCGGCGAAGGCGCGCTGGGTGGCGGCGTTGTTGGCGGGTAGCACGCCGTCGGTGCCGGAAACCAGGTGGAACTCCAAGGCGTCGCCGTTGCGGCCCTCCGCGGCCAGCGCCCGATGCAGGCCGTGGCGGATGGCCAGCAGCACCTCGACGCCGCCGGCGCCGGCGCCGACCACGCCGATGCGGGTCCGTCCGGCCCCGTTCAGCACCCGCTCCCGCAGGGCCTCCCAGCGGGCGATGAACCGGTTGATGGGCTTGACCGGCACCGTGTGCTCGGCGGCGCCAGGCACGTCGGCCGTGCGCGGCGTCGAGCCGATGTTGATGGACAGCACGTCGTAGACCACCGGCGGCCGGTCGGCGCACAGGACCCGCTTGGCGGCAGTGTCGATGCCGACGGCCCGGTCGTGGTAGAGGCGCGCGCCGGCGAACCGGGCCAGGGGCTCCAGGTCGATGTGCACGTCGTCGAAACCGTAGTGGCCGGCCACGAAGCCGGGCAGCATGCCCGAATACGGGGTATGCACGTCGCGGGCAATGACGGTGATGCGCACCCCCGGCATGGGGTTCATGCCGAAGCGCTTGAGCACCGCCACGTGGCTGTGGCCGCCGCCGATGAGGACCAAGTCCTTGACGACCGGGTGGGTCGCGTTGTCCATGAGTGATTCCGGAGCTGGCGGGGAGCCTAGTCCCCTTCCTCGAGCAGGGCGAAACGGACCGGCAGGATTTCCTTGATGGTGGTCTTGCCCTCGGGCGACTTCTCCACCAACAGCAGCTTCTGGGCTTCGGGCAGCCCGGTGGGCGCCACCATGCGGCCGCCCGGCTTGAGCTGGCCGATGAGGGGCGCCGGAAGCAGCTCGGAGGCGGCGGCGACGATGATCTTGTCGAACGGCGCGTGCTCGGGCCACCCTTGATAGCCGTTGCCGATGCGCCGGACGATGTTGCCGTACCCCAGCCGACCGAGCCGCTCGTCGGCCTGCTCGCCCAACTCCTCGACGATCTCGACGGTGTAGACGGTGCCGGCCAGCTCGGCCAGCACGGCGGCCTGATAGCCGAGCCCGGTACCCACCTCCAGGACCCGGTCCTCGGGCTGGATGTCCAGCAGGTCGGTCATCAGGGCGACGATAAAGGGCTGGGAGATGGTCTTGTCGCAGCCGATGGGCAGGGGCTGGTCGGCGTAGGCGTAGGGCTTGATCTCCACCGGCACGAACTCGTGGCGGGGCACCTTGCCCATGGCGTCCATGACGCGGCCCGCCAGCAGCTCCTTGCCGATGTGCTCCTGGGCGAACAGGGTGTGGGCGGCGATGATCTGCACCATTTGCCGCCGCATCAGGGTCATGGGATCGTCGTCCATGGCACCGTCCTCGCCCGTCGCCCCCGCCGTTATCGACCCGACCCCATATTCTCGCTTGCCGCGACCGGCCGAGTCCACAGGCGATGTGGCCCGGCCGTCAGGGATCGGGGGCGGCAGGCGAGTCAGCGGGGCTGTCCGAGTGGCCCAGCGTGCGGTCCGGCGCCACCCGGTCGCGGATCCGCTGCTTGAGTTCCTTGAGCTCGGGGAAGCGGCCTTGGTCCTTGCGCGACCACACGGTCTCGCCGTCGACCCGCACGTCGAACACGCCCCCCGAGCCCGGGATCAGGGTGACCCCGCCCAGGTCGTCCGTGAAGGTGGTCAGCAGCTCCTGCGCCGTCCAGCCGGCACGCAGCAGCCACCGGCACTGGGTGCAGTACTGGATTTCCACCATGGGCAGCGGCATGGGCCGGGCCTCCCGCGCATCGTTCAAGACATGGGGACCTGCGGCGAGGTCACCAAGGCCCGGGCCGCGCAGGCCATGGCGGATGTGGGAATTGCGGGTTAGGCTGGGGTCGGAGGAGCGCGTCGTGGCGAAATTCGACCCGGGAGACCGTCAGTCCCGCTTCGAGAAGGGACTGCACAACGCCTCCGGCGGCCCGCTGGTCGCCGTGGTCGGCATGGCGATCCTGCTCGCCGTGCTGGTGGTCAGCGTCCTGTGGGAGCGCGGTGTCGAGCCTTCCGCCGAAGGCACCGCGGCGGATACACCGGCCGCAGCCGCCGACGAATAGCCTCCGCTTCCTGCCGTCCGCTGTTCGCTGGGATCGTGGTCAGGCGACGAAGACGGGCTCGAGGCCGGCCATGTAGGCGCGCACCACGGCCTCGTCGTGGCTGACGGCATCGGCGATCCAGCCGCCGTTGGCGCGGAACACGCCGTAATGGAGGGTCGATCCGACGGTGACCGGCTTGATGTAGGCCAACCGGTCGCTCCCCCACACCAGCAGATCGCGGGACGAGGTGATCTCACCTGCACTGCCCTGAGGGGTGAAGCGGCGCCGCGGTCCGCCCGGAACGGCTATCGACGTTGACACTTCTGTTTTTCCTTTTAGGGTCCACTGTATTCTGTAAATATTATATGCAAATTGCTCTTACTATACAATACTTTTTATTTGGCTTTTATTTTAGTCGTATTTTATTCGATTTTAGATAAAATTTTATCGATCTTGCGGGAGGCACCGGCGGCGGTCATAATGGCCGCCATGCGGGTCACCGCTTATGACTTCGGCCGCATGGTCGTGGACGGCGCCGCGTTCACCCGCGACCTCATCATCCACCCTGACCGCATCCAGGGCTCGTGGTGGCGCGGCGAGGGCCACCGGCTGGACATGGCCGACCTGGAGACCTTGTGGGAGCGCCCGCCGCGGACCCTGGTCATCGGCACCGGGTATTACGGCAACATGCGGGTGCCGGACATCGTGCGCCGGGCCCTGGCGGACCGCGGCGTGGAGGTCCACGCCGCCCCCACCGGCGAGGCGGTGACGCTGTTCAACGCATTGCGGGCGGAGCGGGGCGACACGGTGGCCGGCGCCTTCCACCTGACCTGTTGAGGACCGCCCGCGCGGTCTATAATACCGCCGCGCCAATGAAATGACCCTCGGGGCCATTTCATGCGAAGGCGGTGGCGCTCAAGCGCCGCGCGGGCTTTCCGGCGCGTCACGACGGCGCTTCGCGAGTCGGTTCAAAGGCGCGCCGGTATTAAGTAATCAAGGGGCATCCGGCCCCGGACTCGGGCCATGAAGAACACCGGCTACGTCCCGCCGCCACCGGGACCGCGCAACGACCTGAAGACCATCCGCACCCTGCTGCCCTACCTGTGGCCGCAGGGGGCGCCCGACCTGCGCGCGCGGGTCGTCGTCTCGCTGCTGCTCCTGGTCGGCGCCAAGGTGACGACGGTCGGCGTTCCGGTACTCCTCAAGTACGCGGTGGACGCGCTGACGGTGACGGCGGGCGCTGTGATGCTGGTGCCGGTCGGCCTGCTGCTCGCCTACGGCACGGCACGGGTGGCGGCCCTGGGTTTCCGCGAACTCCAGGCAGCGGTGTTCGCGCGGGTGAGCGAGCGGGCCATCCGCCAGGCCGGGCTCAAGACCTTCCGCCACATCCACCGGCTGGCCCTGCGGTTCCACCTGGAGCGCCAGACCGGGGGATTGAGCCGGGCCATCGAGCGGGGCAGCCGGGGCATCGAGTTCGTGCTCCGCATCATGCTGTTCAACATCGTGCCCACGCTGCTCGAGATCGCCATGGTCTGCGCGCTGCTGTGGGGGATGTTCGACGCCCGCTTCGCCCTGGTGACGCTGGCCACCATCGTCGGCTACGTGGTGTGGACCCTGGCGGTCACCGAGTGGCGCATCAAGTTCCGCCGGCGCATGAACGAAAGCGACAGCGAGGCCCACACCAAGGCCATCGACAGCCTGCTCAATTACGAGACGGTCAAGTACTTCGGCAACGAGGAGCACGAGAGCCGCCGTTTCGACCGCGCCCTGGAGGCCTACGAGCAGGCGGCGGTCAAGTCCAAGACCACGCTGTCGATGCTCAACGCCGGCCAGGGCGCCATCATCGCCGCCGGCGTCACCGTGATCATGATCATGGCCGGCTACGGGGTGCAGGGGGGCACCATGACCGTGGGCGACTTCGTGCTGGTCAACACCTACCTGCTGCAGCTTTACATGCCGCTGAACTTCCTGGGCTCCGTGTACCGCGAGATCAAGCATTCGCTGGCCGACATGGAGGCCATGTTCGGGCTGCTGGACGAGGCGCCGGAGGTGGTCGACGCCCCCGACGCCCGGCCGCTCGACGCCAATGGCGGCGAGGTCGCCTTCGAGGACGTGCACTTCTCCTACGACAGCCGCCGGCCCATCCTGGAGGGCGTCTCCTTCCGCGTGCCGCCCGGCCGCACGGTGGCCATCGTCGGCCCCAGCGGCGCCGGCAAGTCCACCATCTCGCGCCTGCTCTACCGCTTCTACGACGCCGACAAGGGGGCCGTCCTGGTGGACGGCCAGGACGTCCGCGCGGTAACCCAGAACTCCTTACGCGCCGCCATCGGCGTGGTGCCCCAGGACACGGTGCTGTTCAACGACACCATCCACTACAACATCGCCTACGGCCGCCCCGACGCCGAACGCGAGGAGGTCGAGGCGGCGGCGCGACTGGCCCGCATCCACGACTTCGTGCTCGGGCTGCCGGACGGCTACCAGACCCTGGTCGGCGAGCGCGGCCTCAAGCTGTCGGGGGGCGAGAAGCAGCGCGTCGCCATCGCCCGCACCATCCTCAAGGGCCCGCGCATCTTCATGTTCGACGAGGCCACGTCGGCGCTGGACACCCACACCGAGAAGGAGATCCAGGCGTCCCTGCGGGAGGTCTCGGCGGGCCGCACCACGCTGGTCATCGCCCACCGCCTGTCCACGGTGGTGGACGCCGACGAGATCCTGGTGCTGGAGGCGGGGCGCATCGTCGAGCGCGGCCGCCATGCCGCCCTGCTCGACCGCGGCGGCGCCTACGCCGCCATGTGGGCGCGCCAGCAGGAAGCCGACGAGGCGCGGGAGGTGCTGGAGCACGCCGAGGAGGTCGAGGCCGCCGAGTAGCGACGCGGCGGGCCGGTCAGCCCTTCAGTTTTTCGCGCAGCAGCTGGTTGACCATCTGGGGATTGGCCTTGCCCCGGGTGGCCTTCATGATCTGGCCGACGAACCAACCCAGCACCTTCTCGTTGCCGCCGCGGAACTGCTCCGCCTGGGCCGGGTTGGCGGCGATGATCTTGTCCACCTCGGCGCCGATGGCGTCGCCGTCGCTGACCTGCTCCAGGCCCTTGTCGGCGACGATGGCCGCCGGGTCGCGGCCGGTCTTGACCATGTCGTCGAACACCTCCTTGGCGATGCGCCCGGAGATGGTGCCGTCGCCCACCAGGTCGATGAGGGCGCCCAGGGCCTCGGCCGACACCGGACTGTCGGTCACCGTCCGGCCCAGCCGGTTCAGCGCCCCGAACAGGGTGCTGAGCACCCAGTTGGCCGCCTGCTTGGGGTCGCGCCCGCGGGCCACCCGCTCGAAGTACTCGGCGGTCTCGCGCTCCGCCACCAGTTGCCCGGCGTCGGCAGCAGAGAGCCCGTAGTCGGCCATGAACCGGCTCTTCTTGGCGTCGGGCAGCTCGGGCAGGCCGGCCCGCACCCGCTCCACGTAGGCCTCGTCCAGTTCCAGGGGCAGCAGGTCGGGGTCTGGAAAGTACCGATAGTCGTGGGCGAACTCCTTGGCCCGCATGGGCCGGGTCTCCCCCTTGTCGGCATCGTAGAGCCGCGTCTCCTGGACCACCTGGCCGCCGGACTCGTAGACGTCGACCTGGCGCTCGGCCTCGTGCTCCACCGCCTGCATGACGAAACGCACGGAGTTGACGTTCTTCACCTCGGTGCGGGTGCGGAGTTCCGTCTCGCCCACCTTGCGCACCGAGACGTTGGCGTCGCAGCGGAGCGAGCCCTGCTCCATGTTGCCGTCGCAAGTGCCCAGGTAGCGCAGGATGGAGCGCAGCTTGCGCAGGTAGGCCCCGGCCTCCTCGGGGCTGCGGATGTCGGGCGCCGAAACGATCTCCATCAGCGCCACGCCCGAGCGGTTGAGGTCGATGAAGGTGCGCTTGGGGTCCTGATCGTGCAGGGACTTGCCGGCGTCCTGCTCCAGGTGCAGGCGCTCGATGCCCACCTCGCGGGTGCTGCCGTCGGCGAGATCGAGGACGACCGTGCCCTCGCCGACGATGGGGTGCTGGTACTGGGAGATCTGGTAGCCCTGGGGCAGGTCGGCGTAGAAGTAGTTCTTGCGCTCGAACACGGACCGCAGGTTGATCTTCGCCTTGAGGCCGAGGCCGGTGCGCACCGCCTGCTCCACGCAGGCGTCGTTGATCACCGGCAGCATGCCGGGCATGCCGGCGTCGACCAGCGACACCTGGGAATTGGGCTCCCCCCCGAAGTCGGTGGCGGCGCCGGAAAACAGCTTGGCCCGCGAGATCACCTGGGCATGGACCTCCAGGCCCACGACCATCTCCCAGTCGCCTGACTCGCCTTGGATCACGTAGGTCACGTGTTTCCTCCGCTCGCGATTGCCTGTCTGGCGTTGAGCGGCCGCGAAGATGATTGGATCTGTCGCGCCTTAAGGAGCGTGGGCTGTTAACCCGAAAGGATATCGTTAATCCGCCGCGCGAGTGGCGTGTCGACGCCCTCCTTTCGATAGAATTCCCGAGCCTCCTCTGCAGAAGCTTGGAATGCCTTGCTCTGAGCATGCGAAGCGATCGCCTGAATTGCATGAGCATCGGCAGCCACACCTTCAAACCCGTCTTCCCGGGCTTCTTCCGCCACTTTAGCGGCAACACCCTCTGCCTCGGCAAACTCCCCTCGGAACAACAACACCTCAGACAACAAAACATCGACGCGGCGGCGCCAATAAAAAGGCAACAAGTCTACTTTCTTGCGAAATTTTTTAAACTCTTCCATGGACTTATTATTGTCGCACAGGCATTCACTTGCCTCAAGAAACGTCCTGGAAATAATTTTCTCTTTCTCGCTTCCGTGAACATCGAAGACATCGTTCTCCATTATTGTGTATTTTCTGGATTTCTCAACTTTACCTTGGCCACGATACAGTTCTGATAAAGTGAAATAACATACGCCGACACCTCTCTCTTGCCCAAGATCCTCCGCTGTCTTAATAGCCTTGTCACAATTTTCCCTACATATCTCTTCGTTCCCAAGAAGCCTATGCAATTCTGCATAAGAGTGTTGCAAAATGCTGATTCCATGATGATCTTTTAGATCATCTTTACTCTTTATTTCAATGGCCCCTTTTAAATTATCGATAGATTGTTTATAACTTCCCACAGTTCTATAAATGAGGCCCAAAGAATGCAACGCTGTCGCACTCTTGAAGTTATCCTGTTGCTGTCTATGTATTTTCAGCGCTTCTTCCAAAAGTCTTCTGGCTTCGTCATAGTTGTTGTTATCAACTTCTATTTCAGCAAACGAATGGTTCGTCAACGCCATGCCCCATGCGTCGGAATTACCGAACTGAATTGACCTCGCCTTCTCAAGATCCGCCCTTTCAAACCCCGATGCCGAGCCGGGCATCACTCCCAACCCCCATCGATCCTGCGAAACGGCTCGCTCGACCTCAATGCACCTTACCACCCCATCGTCCTCAAATTTTTCAGCTAAAGAAATAGCATGCTTCCAATGCCCGTCGGCCGCATCATGCCGCCCTTGAGCCTGCAGGCAGCGCGCGAAAATCCAGGCACACTGAACGCTATTCGGACTAAATCGCCTTATGTCCTCAAGAAGACCTTCCGCCCCCTTCAAATCAGAGGCAGGCAACCTGAACAGATATCCATTAGCTTGCCCAACCAAACCTCGAAATACGCTCTCACCGGCTCTCGTATCTGCTAATATATCGAGCCCTCTTCTGGAAATAAGTGCTTCCCGAATTCCCGGAAAGTCGGCTCTATTAAGAGAAATATTGAACCTTCTTGTCCACTCTTCTACATCGTCTTTACATATAGACCTAATTGTGGAATGCAAGTTCCTGTAATCCGAAGAAAGCGCACTACCCCTCTCTTCATTTACAATCAAGTTTTCATCAAACAACAAAGATGGGTGAAAATGCAAGGAAAGAAAATCAACTCTAACACCGAACCCTCCAAATTCTTCTTCAAATATCTCCCCTATCTCTTGAAATTTTCTTTCCTGAATTTGTTTTTCTCCTTCGACTAGCGGCCCTACAACGCTAATCATTTTTCCTTGCGCAACCACACCATCATGAATAAATTCAAAGAACCCACCAAGGGCATGTAAGTGCTGCTGATTCATGCCAGAAAAAACAACAAGCCAATCTGGGATCGAAATGCATGAAAACAATGACACATCTGTCAAACCAGATCTTGAATCAAATAAGACGTATTGACAACCTAACTGCTTTAACCCTTCCCTAATAACTTCACTTATGACCTCTTGAAACTTCGGGTGCAAGAAGATCCCCTGGTTGTCGTGAAATAATTCGAGCGCCTCTCTATATGTTTCATCGTCACCGGCCCCAGCCGGAATAAAAATTATATCCTTATTAACCCCTGTATTTATATCCTTCGGCAAAACGACATCTCTTACGCCCCAAATTTTTTTCCTGTACAAATCTGCCCCTTCTACAATATCCGATGCATTGCCTGTTTCCTTAATTCCACTCTCTTCTTTTTCTCGTAGATCCGGAAAAAACTGACGAAATAGATTATTTTTTACTTTCGCCCAATCTTCACTGCTTGCTTTTTCCAAAGATTTTTTAAAACTTGACCTTTTATCTAAGAATAAATTCGACTGTTTTTCAAAGTGCTCCATCGTTAAATCTATCATGTCATTGAATATATCTACCCAGCCACGATCAATTTCTTTTTCTCCTTCGGTTGCTAGAAATCGCGTTAAACCCGGATGGTCCAAATCAAGATCTGCGAGAAGTACTTTTCTACCGCTTTGCGAAAATAACGCGCCAACATTGTAGGCGCAGTTTGTCCTTCCAACGCCGCCCCTAGGTGAGTAAAATGTAATGAAATGACAGATACCATTCTTCATATCATCTCTCCAGGAAGATTTGGCGCGCTGACTTGTCATTCTATGGTGAAGCCACTAATTCAATGCGCGTGTTGTGTTCTAGGTAATTTTGCGTGTGTTGGAGCGGGAGAGGCACCTCCTATTACACGTGATCTTTCACTGACATTATAATTTGTTTGTGGCATTTGGAGATTGCGCCCCTTAACAATTCCGGCAAAATGTTGCACTAACCGCTTTCTAATCGTCGTCTGCCAGGCACGTAGGTCCGAACTTGTACGTACGGCGGCTATCGCTTGGCGGCGCGGAAAGAATGGTGGAACTCGAGGGTTACGCCTAACGCGTCGTTGTCGGGGCGGAGCGGTCACTCTATCATATTCCTCTTTGGATATTATAATAAGGACAAGAAATATTACCGTTGCAATAAACAACGATACAATAAGAGCAAAGATCAAGTTTTCAACACCCGTCATGGCTTTTGACCTCTTGCAGTGGTGCAAATTGTTGATTTCACTGCGGTTGGTGCCTTGTCTGAATAGTCTGTATAACAGAAACAGCGACCCCGAATAAAACTAGTAAAGCAATTGGAAAATAATATTTCAAAATCAGAAACATGCAACTGCTTTTGTCTAGGTATATGACTGCGAGAATATATATAGAAAATAAGAGAAATACAATCGTAACGAGCGCGATCGCTCTAAACGCGCCTATAATTAATTCCCCAATGTTTATCGACATTAGGCGATGTGTCAACGCGACAGATGATACGGCCAATAAACTTACTATGATATACGTACTGGCAAAACAAAAACTTTGCGGAAACAGATCGTATAGCTTCGATCCTGCCACGCCTAAATATGCACCGAATACGGTTATCAGGACATCACGAATGTGCTGCATATTGGGTCATACATGCCGTACGATGCATTCGCGGCGATCGCAAATGCCGTTTTCCATCGTCATTTCCCATGGTGCACGCTTTCCCTTTTTTTGGGCGTACAGCCAAAAACGCGCTTCAGTTGAAGAACAACTCGATTCGATTAACCGCCCTCTCCCTTCAACGCACCACAGGCGCGGTAAGACCTGACAGGGGTGCTGCCGTTTCGAACAGTTCAGTCTCCGTGCCGCTTTCGCCGTCATGCGCGACCGAACAAAGCCAAGTAAAGGCCGTTGTACCAAATCTTTTTGCCGCCCCCAGGGATTAGGGTGACGTTGATGGGCCTGCCCTCTTCGACGACTCGCTTCACAGTCGGCGTGACGTCCTGAATCAGGACAGTGTCGTCCGCTCCCTGGTAAGGCTGTCTGAAATTTACCGCGAAATGCGGGTCATTTTCAGAAGTGGTAGCGGTCGCGCCGGGCATATTGATGAAGACCTTGAGCTCGATGTCTTCGTCCTTCTTGGCATCGGCGAAGCCCAAGCCGGAAACCCGCAGTACGGCGCGATTGAGTCGATCCTTTCGAAACTGCCCCGACGGCCGGGCTGTCGCCTTTACAACGTCCATCGGTTGAGACTTCTTGCCAGCTTCGCCGAAGCGAACGTCAAATAGACTCTCGCTTTGTTCCCCTCGCTGGTCTATCTGAAGTTGAAGACCAATTTCCTCGCCGGTCTCCGTCGTCAAGAGCCACATCATCTTGGTCAGCGCTGCCTCGGGCGTCATGTCGAGACCGCTGATTACCTTTCGCTCAAGCAAGCCGCTGCTGGCGGCGTAAAGGCCCATTTCGACCATGCCTTGGTTGCACTGGGTAACGTTGAGAATGACCTTGCCTCTCTCGCCGATGCCAGTCACCGCCTTGGCAATGGCGTCGAGGAAATCGGGATCGCTGGGTGCATTGCCAGCACCGAACGTCCGGAACACGAATCCTCTGACGTCGAGGCCGAGGATCGCCTCGAGCTCGGAGGCCTTTAGCCCCGGGAAGATGCCCAGGTCCATCACATTCGTAACCAACTCCTTCAAAGCGAAAAACGGCGAGTCGTTGTTATCCGCGGGAGGCCGGACGACGTCCTCGTTGATCTTGATATACTCGCCGATGGCCCCGAGCTTGGGGTAGTTCGGTGTGTCGAAACCCTGCCACGCGGACGTGCTCACCTTGCGGACCCGGTTCCCACGCAGAAGGGAGTCGGCGAAGCAAATGGTCACTTCCGGAACCAGGGGCAGGCCTGTCGCCTTGTATCCGGCGATGTGGACAGAATTAACAAAGTTCTGAACCGCGTCGGTGCGGACATGGGATATGGGAAGCTGCGATCCAGTCACGACGACGGGCTTCGCCAAATTACTCAGCAGGAAGGAGAGGGCGGAGGCCGTGTAAGCCATGGTATCGGTGCCATGGAGGATCACAAAACCATCGAAGTCGTCGTAAGCGTCCTCGATACAGCCTGCCATGTAACACCAGTGGTTCGCGTTGACCTCGGACGAATCAACCGGCGGCACCTCTTTGCCATTAAGGTCAACCAGCGGGTGGATCTCCCAATGGATCCCTTCAGCCTCCCCCAACCCGGGCACGTACTTCTCCAGATCCTCCTTGCTGGCGGGAACCAGCGGACTCGCAGGATTCTCTGGATCGATCGGCCGCATGCCGATGGTGCCGCCCGTATAAAGCACGAAAACCTTTGCCTCGGGTCTTTTGGCGTTCATGGCACAAAAACTTTCATAATCGCATATCGCCTGCTACTTAATTAGCGGAGAACTCGCCGAAGTTCAACGTTATTGGGAACTGAGTCCGCGAGTTCAACCGTGGCGGGACCTAGTTCGCCTACGGTCTTCGTTTCCATCAATTTGGCGATCCGTTGCACCCTCTGACCAATGGGCACGACGCCACTTTGTATCTCTCGCTCGACCAGCGACAGCACCCAGCGGAATTTTACCGCGGCAGCCGCACTGGTCATGTTCCCAGTCGGGATGGCGCCTGCGTTCACCGCCGTTTGGTGGGGGGCGTAGCTCGAGTAAAGGGTGGAGCCGGCAGGGAACTGGCTTGTGATAATGATCGGCTTACCGCGGCCAACGACTTCGCCAATGAATTCCTCGAAAGAGAACTCACCCGCGTCACGGTCAGGCACATTGCCCGCCCCAAATGACTGCAAGATCACACCCTTGCAGCCGCTCGCAAGAACCGATTCTAGGAGAATGTCTGGCTCAAGGCCTGGGATTAGGGACACTTGAAGTACGCCATCGGAGAAGTGTGGTCTAAAGTTGACCTCCCCCGCCATTTCGGGAGGTCTCTCAAGTTGTGCCAGGGGTTGGATGTCGATGGTCTCAGTGATATAGGCCAGCGGCGGGAAAGCTGGTGATTCGAAGGCATCGAACCGGCGTTCGTCCTTCTTCTGCGCGCGGCAACCACGGTAGACGAAATCGCCGAAACAAATGCTCACTTCCGCCAGTGGCTCGAGCGCGACCTTACAGGCACGAATAAGGTTGATCCTCGCGTCGCCATGGAGCACTTGCGGGTGTGTTTGTGCCCCCGTAAGAACGATCGGGAAATTCAGGTTTGGTCCGAAAGCGAAGGCCAGCGCGGAGGCCGTGAAATGCATGGTGTCCGTGCCGTGTGCCACCACGAACCCCTGGTATCCGTCGTTGCGGCGTTTATGGATTTCCCGCGCGATTCTCTCCCAATCCCGCGGGTTCATGTTCGTGCTGTCCTTGTTCATCGGAAAACACGTGTCTACATCCACGAACCCCCTAAGTTCTGGCGCCATATCCAAGAAATCCTCGGGGTTGTCAGGCGGACGGAGCACGCCGTCTTCTTCGACCATGCCGATCGTTCCACCGGTGTAGACCAGACAAATGCGGGGCTTTTCGGGCACGCGTTTACTCCAGAGGCAATGCAGATTGTGCCGCGGCGGACATCAAGACGTCAGCTATACGCAGTATTGATTTTTCTTGGAACGGCTTGCCGATGAGCTGCAAGCCGAGGGGCAGCAAGTCACCCGAATATCCCACAGGCACGGACCCAGCGGGCAATCCCGCAAGGCTGGCGGGAACCGTGAATACGTCGTTTAGGTACATGGCAATGGGATCTTCCATCCTTTCGCCAAGCGGAAACGCTGGTGTGGGCGAAACCGGTGTCAGCAGCGCGTCCACGTGGTCGAATGCCTTGCGGAAGTCGTCGGCGACCAGTTTCCGTACCTTTTGGGCTCTGAGGTAGTAGGCATCGTAGTAGCCGGCCGAGAGAACATATGTTCCGAGTAATATACGGCGTTTCACTTCGAGTCCAAAGCCTTGGGAGCGCGTGTTCTCGTACATCTCGTCCAGTGAGGCACCCGGTACTCTGAATCCGTAGCGCACGCCGTCGTAGCGGGCCAGGTTGGATGACGCTTCGGCCATGGCGATGATGTAATAGGCCGGCAAGGCGTACTTGGTGTGGGGCAGGGAAACGTCCACGATTTCGGCGCCGGCCTCGCGGAGCAACGCCGCACCCTTCTCCCACTGCCGTTCGATTTCCCCCGGCATGCCGTCGACGCGGTACTCTTTTGGGATGCCTACCTTCATCCCGCGTATGTCACCGGTCAGCGCGGCCTCGTAATCGGGAACTGGCATCGGTGCGGACGTGGAGTCCTTGGGATCATGGCCGGCCATTGCGCCCAGCATGATCGCTGCATCCTTAACCGTCCGCGTCATCGGTCCCGCCTGATCCAACGACGAAGCGAAGGCCACGATGCCCCAGCGCGAGCACCGGCCATAGGTAGGTTTCAGCCCAACCACGCCGCAGAAGGACGCCGGCTGGCGGATGGAGCCGCCGGTGTCGGTACCGATGGCGCCCAGGCACGCGTGCGCCGCGACCGCGGCGGCCGAGCCGCCCGACGAGCCGCCCGGCACCAGGTCCTTGCCGTCCTTGGGGCCCCACGGGTTCTTGGTCGGTCCGAAATGGCTGGTCACGGTGGCCGAGCCCATTCCAAACTCGTCCAGGTTGGTCTTGCCCAGCATCACCGCGCCGGCCGCCCACAGGTTGGCGGTGACCGTGGACTCGTAGGGCGGCACGAAGCCCTCCAGGATATGGGAGCCGGCGGTGGTGGCCACGCCCTCGGTGCAGAACAGGTCCTTCACCGCGACAGGGATGCCGTCCAGAGGGCCGAGCATCTGGTCGCGGGCGCGCCGGGCGTCGGAGGCTTCCGCCATCTCCAGGGCGCGCTCCGGGGTCTCGGTGATGAAGGCGTTGAGGTCCCGCGTCGCCTCCATGGCGGCGATGTGAGCGCGGGCGAGCTCCACCGCCGAGAAATCCCCCTTGGCCAGGCCGTCCCGCGCCTCGGCGATGGTGAGGTCGGTGAGGCCGCTCATTCCACCACCTTGGGCACGGCATAGAAGCCGCCTTCCCGGTCCGGCGCGTTGGCCAGCACCCGGTCGGGATAGTCGCCGTCGGTCACATCGTCGTCGCGCCGGGGCAGGGTGAGGTCGGCGACGCTGGTCATGGGCTCGACGCCGTCGGTGTCCACCTCGTTCAACTGCTCGACCCAGCCGATGATGTTGTCGAGCTCGCGCGCCAGGTGGTCGAGCTCGTCCTCCGGCACACGGATGCGCGCCAGGGACGCGATGGTCCGCACGGTGGTCTTGTCGATGGCCATGACGGGGCGCTCCGCGGGTCGGGGTGGCGGACGCTATCACCGCCGGCCGGCGGCGCGCAACCTAGGCGGACGGAGCGGCGATCTCGGCGGCGGCGAAGACGGGTTCGCCGGCCAGCCAGCGCTCGGCCGCCCGGGGCTCGCTGGCGGCGATCCACAGGGCCGGCGCCAGGTCGAGCACCGGCGCCGCCAGGCCGGCCTCGGTCAGGCCCCGGCGGATGCCGGCCAACACCGACGCCGCCACCACATGGTCGTGACCATAGCCGCGGATGTCGGCGTCGGCGTCTCCCTCGACCTTGCGGCGCTCGCACACCCGCGCGTCGTAGGAGTTGAAGCCGCGGCACACCAGGGGCCGCACCGGGTAGACGGCGCAACGGCCGTCCCGGAGCAACGGACAGACGAAGCCGCCGGGCAGCTCCGGCGCCGCCTCGCCCGCCGCCACCTGCTGCTTGAGGCGGCTCACGTGCTGGGCCCGGATGAGGATGGCCGCTACCGTGTCGTCGTCGAGCTGGGTCAGGGCCTCGGCCAGGCGCACCGCCTCCGGCGCCGTCACCTCGACGGTGGTCCCGATGCAGCAGTAGGCGCAGCCGGCGGCGCACGCCAGGGGCTGGGGCGGCGGCTCCTTGCCCCGCATGTCGGCCATCATGCCGTCGGCGAAGGCGAAGGCCGCGTCGCACAGTCCGACCAGCCGCTCGACGCTGGCCGCGCCGTCCAAGGTCTGGACGACGATGGTGGCGACCCCCTGTTCCAGGGGGCCCCGATAGTCCGGCGCCGCGGTCTCGGTCATGGGCCGACCATGTCACGGCGGCCGACGGCGGGCAAGCCGCGTCTTGACGGGGCGCCGCCGAGGTCCCAGCTTGTGAAGAAACGGGGAGGCCACGAGGGATGACGGCTGAGGCGGCGCCCGCGGACCGCTGGCTGGTCGAGGCGCTTCGCGCCATCGTCGGCGACCGGGTGACGGCCGCGGACGCGGTGCGCGAGCAGCACGGCCGCGACGAATCCTACCATGCCCCCCGCGCCCCGGATCTGGTCGTCTTCGCGACCACCACCGACGAGGTCAGCCGCGTGGTCCAGGCCTGCGCCCACCACGGGGCGGCGGTCATTCCCTACGGGGCCGGAACCTCGCTGGAAGGCCACGTGGCGGCCCTGCAGGGCGGGGTCAGCATCGATCTCACCCGCATGGACCGCATCCTCGCCGTCAACGTCGAGGACATGGACGTCACCGTCGAGGCCGGCGTCACCCGCAAGCGGCTCAACGAGGATCTGCGCGACGCCGGTCTATTCTTCCCCGTCGACCCGGGTGCCGATGCCAGCATCGGCGGCATGGCGGCGACCCGCGCGTCGGGTACCAACGCGGTGCGCTACGGCACCATGCGCGACGCCGTCCTGGCAATGACCGTGGTGCTCGCCGACGGACGGGTGATCCGCACCTCCCGCCGGGCGCGGAAGTCGGCCGCCGGCTACGACCTCACCCGTCTGTTCGTGGGTTCCGAGGGGACCCTCGGCGTCATCACCGAGGTCACCTTGCGCCTGCACCCCATCCCCGAGGCCGTGCGCGCAGCCGTGGCCTCGTATCCGGACATCAAGGCGGCCGTGGACTCGGTCATCGCCACGGTGCAGTCGGGGGTGCCCATCGCCCGCATCGAATTGCTGGACGCCGCCCAGATGGACGCGGTCAACCGCTACTCGGGGCTCGACTACCCCGTGGAGCCGACCCTGTTCTACGAGTTCCACGGCAGCCAGATGGGCGTCGCCGAGCAGGTGGAGGTGGTCGAGGGCATCGCCCGCGACTACGGCGCCGCCGCCTTCCATTGGGCGGCCCGCCAGGAGGACCGGGACCGCCTGTGGCAGGCCCGGCACAACGCCTATTACGCGGCGCTGGCCCTGCGGCCGGGCTCCCGGGGCTTCACCACCGACGTGTGCGTGCCCCTGTCGCGCCTCGCCGAGTGCATCACCGAGACCGCGGCCGACCTGGAGCAGAGCTTCCTCATGGCGCCCATGGTGGGCCACGTGGGCGACGGCAACTTCCATCTCGTCATCCTGGTCGATCCCGACAACCCGGGCGAGCTGGCCGAGGCCGAGCGCCTCAACGAGCGCCTGGTGATGCGGGCCCTGGCCATGGACGGGACCTGCACCGGCGAACACGGCGTCGGCTTCGGCAAGATGCCGTTCCTGGCCACCGAGCACGGCGAGGCCCTCAGCGTCATGGCCGCGCTCAAGCGCGCCCTCGACCCCGACAACATCATGAACCCCGGCAAGATCGTGCTGCCGTCCTGACCCTCCCGAATCACTTTGCCGAGGGCGGAGAAATGCGCCAAGCTCCCGTCCCGGTAGCCATGGAGCGGGTGATGGACCGGACCGCATCGGTCGTCCTGTTGGCCTCGTGGATGGCGTTGACGGCGGCCCGCGCTGCGGGCGCCGCCGATCTGCGCGTCGGCGACGAGACCGTCGCCTTCGATCCCGGCCCCGGCTACTGCATCCTGGACGAGGGCACCTACGAGGTCGATCGCGTCCTGTTCGACATCCAACGGAAGGCCAATGCCGGCATCAACGACGTGGTCGCCATTTTCGTCGACTGCGCGGAGCTGGACGGGATGCGGGCCGGAACCGGGGCCGGGATGTCCCGTTACGGCATCCTGCTCGCCACCCACATCAAGGGGCGGCTACAGAAGGTCCGCGGCGTGGATCGCGCCTCGTTCCTCGACCAGGTGGCACAGGTCGTGGAGCAGGGGATCGACATCGACGAGAAGACCATCACCGAGCGCGTCAACCAAGCCCTCGACCCGGCCCTGCGCGACGAGATGGGGGACCTGACGGTCTCCGGGCTGCGCCAGCTCGGCATGCTGCACCGGGACGGGTCAGCCATCTATCAAGGCCTGCTGGCACGCTCGGAGGCCGCCGGCATGTCCAAGGTGGTGGCCGGCGTGTCGGCCCAGACCCTGGTGCACGGGTACGTGCTGCAGTACAGCCTCTACCGGGACTACGCGGATCAAGGGACCCTCGACGCCCTGCTCGGCGAAATCCGGCCTCTGATGACGGACCTGGTGGCGCGCAACGACCCGGCCGGGGCACCCGTCTCCGCGGCCGGCAGCGGCGGCGGGAACTGGGACGACATCGGCGTCACCGCCGTCGTCGGCATCGTCGCCGGCGGTCTCTTTGCCGCCGTCCTGCTGTCCCGACGGCGCCGCAAGCCCCCGAGCCAGTAATCTCAGCCGAAGCGGGCCAGGAAGCGGACGATCCTGCGGGTACGCTCGCTGAACAGGACGTCGGGTTCGGCAAGATGCCGGTCCTGGCCACCGAGCACGGCGAGGCCCCGAACGTCATGGCCGCGCTCATGAGCGCCCTCGACCCCCACAACATCATGAACCCCGGCAAGATCGCCATGCCGTGAGGCGCATTCCGGTGGTCGACTGGTCGGGGCATCGCCCCGGCACCGACCGCGTTCAGTACTCGGCTTTTCCGCCGGCCGCGGCGATGATCTCGGCGGCCTGCCCGTTGCCGGCTTTCTGCGCCCGCACCACCGGACTCACCCGCTCCGCGTCGGGACGGCCGGCGAAGCACTTCCCGGGCGGATTGGGTTGGGCACCCGCATCCAGCAGCGCCTTGACGATGACCGGCGAGCCCTGCCACGCAGCCATGCACAGCGCATTGCCGCGGTCGTGAACGCTGGCGCCGTGAGCGAGAAGCGCCTGGACCATCCTGGGATTTCCTAGGCTGGCGGCCCAACGCAACGGCGCCACGTCCGTCCGTCTCCCTCGGTTGAAGCCCCGCGATTGCACCGTGATGAACTTGTTGGGGTCCTCGCCGGCCTTCAACGCCTGCTCGACGGCCTGCGCGTCGTTGGCATGAATCGCTTTTTCCAGGGCGCTGGCATCCTCGTCCATCACGTCCCCGGTCTGGCACGCGGTCAACGACAGAGCGGCGGCAAGCAAACAAACCGTTCGTGTCTTCATGCACTCCTCCCAACCAACGGCAATCCTGTGTTGAGGATCGCGCCGGCCCTGAGCCTCCATACGTGGCGGATCCATCTCTCACCCAACCTTGGACTGCTTCAGGGACGGAGACCTACTATCCACAGGTTCATTCCGTCAACTGCCGAAGCGCCTACACCCGAGAAAGCCCTCGAGCGAACCCCGCACGGTGCTCGAGGGCCGAGGGGCGCCGGGAGAGCCGGCGGGAACGGCGGACGGCGCTGCCCCTCAGCCGAAGCGGGCCAGGAAACGGACGATCCTGCGGGTGCGCTCGCTGAACAGGGCCGGCGTGTAGTAGCTGCCGGCGGCGCGCTTGTTGACCTCGCCCAGGGTCGGATAGGGCGCGATCATGTTGGCCACGGCGCCGATCTTCATGCCGCGGCTCAGGGCCAGGATCCAGGTGTGGATGAGCTCCCCCGCGTGGGCCCCGACCACGCCGGCGCCGAGGATGCGCCCCTTGGGGTCGGTGACCACTTTCACCAGTCCGTGGGTCTGGCGCTCGGCCTGGGCCCGGTCGTTCTCGGCGAAGGGCCAGCGGAGCACCCGGATATCGCCGTGCCGGGCCTTGGCGTCGGCCTCGGTGAGGCCCACCTGGGCCAGTTCCGGGTCGGTGTAGGTGACCCACGGCACCGACCCGTGGTCGGCCTTGGCGGGCAGCCGGAACAGCGCGTTCTTGATGACCACCCCGGCGTGGTAGCCGGCCACGTGGGTGAACTGAAGGCCGCCGATGACGTCGCCCATGGCGAAGACCTTGCGGTTGGTGGTGCGCAGCCGGGCGTCCACCTGGATGCCCTTGGGCGAATACGCGATGCCCGCTTGCTCCAGGTCGAGGCCGTCCACGTTGGGCCGGCGGCCGACGGCGACGAGGATGTGCGAGCCCTCGACCCGGTCGGCGCCCTGCTCGCCCTCGATCAGCGCGGCGACACCGGCCGCCGTCTTCTCGACCCCCACCACCTTGACCTGCTCCCGCAGGTCGATGCCCTCGGCGACGAGGCGCCGACGCACCACGTCCACCAGCTCCGGGTCGTCCTTGGGCATGATGGTCAGCATCTCGAGGACCGTCACACTGGCGCCCAACCGGCGGTGGGCCTGGGCCATCTCGATGCCGATGGGGCCGCCGCCGACGACGATCAGGTGGTCCGGCACCGCCGTCTGGTCGAACACCGTCTCGTTGGTGAGGTGGGGCACCGCGTCCAAGCCCGGGATGGGGGGCACGAAGGGTGACGAGCCGGTGGCGACGACGATGCGCCGGGCGGTGACCCGACGGTCGCCCGCGGCCACGGTCCGCGGTCCGGTGAAGCGGGCCGGGGCCGGGATGACGGTGACGCCCAGGCCCTCGAAGCGCTCCACCGAGTCGTTGGGCGCGATGGCGGCGATCACGCCGTGCACGTGGTCGTGCACCTGGCCGCCGTCGACCGTCGGCGCCGCCCCATCGACGCCGAAGGGGGCGCCGGCGCGCATGGCGTGGGCCGCGTGGCCGGCGGCGAGCAGGGCCTTGGACGGCACGCAGCCATAATTGAGGCAGTCGCCGCCCATCTTGCCCTTTTCGATGAGCACCGCGGACGCCCCCATCTGGGAGGCTCCGGCGGCCACCGACAACCCGCCGGAGCCGGCGCCGATGACGCAGATGTCTACGTTGAGGTCGTTGGCCATGGCGGGATGTCCGGGACGGTCAGGAGGCGGCCTGGCGGCCCTTGAACCGCTTGTAGGCGATGGGGATCAAGGACAGCACGGCCAGCCCCAGCAAGGGGCCGAACACGTTGGGCTCGAAGATGATGTCCAGGTCGGGCTTGCCGCCGGCCTCGAACACCGTGCCGACGCCGCTGCCCACCCAGGCATAGACGAAGGTGCCCGGGATGATGCCGAAGAAGGTGCCGATGACGAAGATGCGCACCGGCACGCCGAGGAACGCCGGCACCAGGTTGACCAGCCAGAACGGGAACAGCGGCACCAGGCGCAGGACCAGCAGATAGCTCAATGCATTGGCCTGGAACCCGTCCTCCATCTTGCGCAGCGCCGGCCCGGCTTTGGCCCGCAGGACGTCGGCCAGGGCATAGCGGGCGGCGAGGAAGATGGCCGTCGCCCCGAGGGTGGCGCCGATCACCACGTACAGGGTGGCCGCCGGGGCGCCGAACACGAAGCCGCCGGCGATGGTGATCCACAGGGCGCCGGGCAGCGAGAACGCCGTGGCCACGCAATACATCAGGACGAAACCCGCGGCGGCGAGGCCGGCGTTGTCGTTGCACCAGGCGACGATGGTGTCGCGGTGCTGGCTGAGCATTTCGAAGCTCAGGTACCGGTCCAGGCCGAAGGCGAAGAACAGCCCGAATCCGACGCAGATCAACGCCAGGGGCACCAGCCGGACAGGCGAGAACCCCCGTGCCCCGGGCGCGGCCTCCTCGCCCGCGGTCCGCTCCTCAGTGGTTTCCGGCATCCGTAGCCCGTCCGTCGTTGGCCGGCACAACTCCTGTCAATGACTATAAAGGCAAGGTCCGATCCAGGGCCAGTCACCAAACCGTGACTTGTTATTGACGCGACAGGCGAGGGACTCCGGCCCGCCGGCGCCGTTGACTTGCCGGAAGCGAGTTCGTATACAGCGGGCCTCGCATCCCTTCGGAGACGACCCGTGAAACGCACCTTCCAACCGAGCCGGCTGGTCCGCAAGCGCCGCCACGGGTTCCGCAAGCGCATGTCCAGCGTTGGGGGGCGCCGGGTCCTGGCCCGCCGGCGCGCCAGGGGACGCAAGCGCCTGTCCGCCTGAGCCCCGCCGTGCCGTCCGCCGTCCCGCGTCTGAAGCGCCGGGGGCAGTTCCTCCGGGTAGCCGGGACCAGGCGCCGATGGGCCGCCCCGGGCCTGGTGCTCCAGGTTCGCCGCCACCGTCCCGACGAACGCGACGAAACCGCCATCGCGCCCGTGCGGGTCGGCTTCACCGCCAGCCGCAAGGTGGGCAAGGCGGTGGCCCGCAACCGTATCCGCCGCCGCCTGCGCGCCGCCGCCGAGCAGGTCCTCCCCGCCCACGCCCGTCCCGGGCACGATTTCGTGGTGGTGGCCCGGCGGGCGGCGCTGACGCGTCCCTTCCCGGCGCTGCTCGGCGACCTGGAAACGGCGCTCCGCCGGCTCGACGCCTATTGCGAAGAGCCGGACGAGTGTGACAAACAAGGGGCCGGCGATCCGCCCGGGCACTCCGCACACCGAGAAAGGGCCCCCACACCATGAACCCGGCCAGCATGGCCCTGCGCGCCTTGATCCGCGGCTACCAGCTGCTGATCTCGCCGGTGCTGCCGGGCACCTGCCGGTATCAGCCCACGTGCTCCCACTACGCCATGGAGGCCGTGGGGCGGTTCGGCGCCCTGCGCGGCGGCTGGCTGGCCATCCGCCGCATCTCCCGCTGTCATCCGTGGGGCGGCTTCGGGTACGACCCGGTCCCCGAGCGGACCGACCAAGGCGCCGGCGCCGACGGCGCCCATCAGGCCCGGCCCCGTTAGGCGGCGCGGCGGCGGAGACCGACATGGACAACCGCAACCTGATCCTGGCCATCGTGCTGTCGGTCGTCATCATGCTGGGGTTCGAGTTCTACTTCTCCCAGCGCCGGCCACCGCCGCCACCGCCGTCCACCACCGAGCAGGCCCCGCCGCCGACGGCCCAGCCCGGCGGCGTGCCGGCGGAGATCCCGACACCGCCGACTCCCGACCGGGCCGACATCCCGGCCCCGCCCGGTGCGCCCACGGCGCGGCCGGGAATGGAAACCGACACGCCCAAGGTGGGCGCCCGGGACGCCGTCATCGCCAAGACGCCTCGGGTGACCATCGCGTCGGACCGCCTGCACGGGTCCATCGCGCTGATTGGCGGCACCATCGACGACCTGACCCTGGCCGACTACCGCGAGACCCTGGACCCGGACAGCCCGGAGATCGTGGTGCTGTCGCCGCGCGGGACCCCGGGGGCCTATTTCGCCGAGTTCGGATGGGTGGCCTCGGGCAATACGGCGGTTCCGGGGCCGGACACGGAATGGCGTGCCGACCGCCGTACCCTGGCGCCCGGCAGCCCGGTGACCCTGACCTGGGACAACGGCGCCGGCCTGCGTTTCTCGCGCACCTACGCCCTCGACGACGATTACATGTTCACCATCACCCAGCGGGTGGAGAACACGGGTGCCGAGTCGGCAACCCTGTTCCCCTACGGGCTGATCGACCGCCGCGGCACGCCGGAGGTGACCGGCTTCTTCATCCTCCACGAAGGGCTGCTCGGGGTCTTCGACGGCACGCTGCTGGAGGTCGATTACGACGAGCTGCAGGAAACCGGCAGCATGCAGCAGACGACCACCGGCGGCTGGATCGGCATCACCGACAAGTACTGGCTGGCGGCCCTGGTGCCGGACCAGAAGGCGGCCGTGCAGACCCGTTTCGTCCACCGCCGGCAAAGCACCACCGACCGCTATCAGGTGGATTACCTGGGCACCGGGAGCACGGTGGTGGCCCCCGGCCAGTCGGCGGCTGTCGAGAGCCACTTCTTCGCCGGCGCCAAGGAGGTGGCGCTGCTCGACCAGTACGCCAACGACTTCGGCGTCGACCGCTTCGACCTGGCCATCGACTTCGGCTGGTTCTATTTCCTGACCAAGCCGATCTTCTACGTGCTCATCTACATCAACGACTACCTGGGCAACTTCGGGGTCGCCATCCTGCTGCTGACGGTGATCATCAAGCTGATCTTCTTCCCGCTGGCCAACAAGTCCTACGTGGCCATGACCAAGATGCGGAAGCTGCAGCCGGAGATGGTCAAGCTGCGCGACCGCTTCGGCGACGACAAGGTCCGCCTCAACCAGGAGATGATGGCGCTATACAAGCGGGAGAAGACGAACCCGGCGTCGGGATGCCTGCCCATCCTGATCCAGATCCCGGTGTTCTTCGCCCTCTACAAGGTGCTGTTCGTCACCATCGAGATGCGCCACGCCCCCTTCTTCGGCTGGGTCCAGGACCTGTCGGCACCCGACCCCACGTCCATGTGGAATCTGTTCGGCCTGATCCCGTGGGATCCGTCGACCTACATCCCGGACGCCTTCAACGTCGGCATCTGGCCGCTGATCATGGGCGGCTCCATGTTCCTGCAGCAGAAGCTCAACCCCCAGCCCCCGGACCCGGTGCAGGCCAAGATCTTCCTGTTCCTGCCCATCCTGTTCACCTTCCTGCTGGCCCAGTTCCCGGCCGGGCTGGTGGTCTACTGGGCGTGGAACAACCTGCTGTCGATCCTGCAGCAGAAGGTGATCATGATGCGCATGGGGGTCAAATAGGCGTCGCCGACGCGGCCGGCATCATGAACGGGGACCACGACGACGAGGCGCGGGCGGCCGCCCTGGAAACGGGCCGCCACCTGTTCGCCCAGGAGTGCCGGTTCCTCGTCGGCGCCGTCCGTCTCGCCCAGTTGCCCGACGCGGCCCTGCCCGAGGTGGCGTTCGCCGGCCGGTCCAACGTCGGCAAGTCGAGCCTGGTCAACGCGCTCACCGGCCGGAAGACGTTGGCGCGCACCTCCAACACGCCCGGCCGCACCCGGCAGTTCAACTTCTTCGACCTGGGCCACCGTCTGATGCTGGTCGACCTGCCCGGCTGGGGCTACGCCGCGGGGCCGCGCGAGGACGGACGGCTGTGGCTGCAGTTCATGGACCGCTACTTCCGCGGCCGGGCGCCGTTGCGCCGGGTCTGCCTGCTGGTCGACGCCCGCCACGGCCTGAAGGACAGCGACCGCGACATCATGGTGCTGCTGGACCAGGCCGCCGTCTCCTACCAGGCGGTGCTGACCAAGTGCGACAAGCTGACCCCGGACCGGCTGCGGCGGCGGGTCGCCGACACGGCAACCGAGCTGGCCGGTCACGTCGCCGCCCATCCCGAGGTGGTGGCGACCAGCGCCCGCACCGGCCTCGGCATCGCCGAGCTGCGGGCCGCGCTCGCCGCACTGGCCGAACCCCGGCAAACTGATTAATGTGCCGCGCCATGAACGAGACGACGGACAAGACCAAGGAAGACTACCTGGCGCAGGCGCGCACCCTGTCCGAGGCGCTGCCGCTCATGCGGCGCTATTCGGGGGAGACGGTGGTCATCAAGTACGGCGGCCACGCCATGGGCGACCCGGCCCTGGCCAAGCTGTTCGCCCGCGACGTGGTGCTGCTGCGCCAGGTGGGGAGCAACCCGGTGGTCATCCACGGCGGCGGGCCGCAGATCGGCGGCATGCTGGACCGGCTCAAGATCCAGAGCGAGTTCGTGGACGGCCTCCGGGTGACCGACCAGGAGACCGCGGACGTGGTCGAGATGGTGCTGTCCGGGTCCATCAACAAGCACATCGTCTCCGCCATCAACGAGGCCGGCGGGTTCGCCGTCGGCCTGTCGGGCAAGGACGCCAACCTGATCCTGGCCGAGAAGCTGCACCGGACCAGCCGCGATGCCGATTCCAACATCGAGCGGATTCTGGACCTGGGCCTGGTGGGCGAGCCGCGGACCATCACCCCGCACATCCTGGAGTACTTCGAGGAGACCGACATCACGCCGGTCATCGCCCCCATCGGCATGGGCCCACGCGGCGAGACCCTCAACATCAACGCCGACACGGTGGCCGGATCGGTGGCCTCGGCGATGATGGCGCGGCGCCTGCTGATGCTGACCGACGTCGAGGGCGTGCTCGACAAGAACGGCGTGCTGGTCCCCGAGCTGACGGCCGCCGAGGCGCGCGCCCACCTGGCCGACGGCACCATCAGCGGCGGCATGATCCCCAAGGTGGAGACCTGCCTGGAGGCGGTCGACAACGGCGTCGACGCGGCCGTCATCATCGACGGCCGGGTTCCCCACGCCATCCTGTTGGAGCTGTTCACCGAACACGGCGCCGGCACCCTGATCCGCGCCGACTGAGCGCAACGCGGACTCAGGTTCCGGAGAGGTCGGCGAAGAACGACAGCTGCCACTCCAGCTCCTCGGGCGTCAGCGGATAGGCGCCGTTTTCGGCGGGCCGGAGGACCTCGCTCGGCGGGATGAGCGCCACCTTCTGCTGAAACTGCACGGCCAGGGTCATGGACAGTTTCGCCTTCCAGGCCAACGCCACGGTGCCCTTGACGCTGCGCATGGACACCGCCTTCGACACCGTCTCCAGGGGCATGTCGGCAAGGACGGCCAGACCGGCGAGGGCGAAGGCGCGATCCCCGTACTGAACCGCGTGGTTCAGGGTGGCTTCGCCGAGCCGGCCTTCGGCGTGCATGCGGCGCGCCATGGCGAGCGGTGATTCGCTCTCCGCCTCGGCGCCTTCCGCGGACGCCGGCGCCCGGTCGAGGCGGCGGCGCACCTCGGCCTTGACCGCGGCCACGGTCTCCCCGTCCAGATCGCGCCGCCTTTCAAGCCTGGACAGCAGGCTGTCGGCGACCATGTGGGCCAGGCGGAGCGCCGCCCGCGTCGGCAGGCGGGGCCGGTCGACAAGGGGTTCGTGCCAGGACTCCTGGTCGGCCGCCCGGTCGATGATCAGGTCCAGGGTCTCCTCGCGGATCTGGGCGCTGGGGTTGGCCAGCAGAGCGGCCACCGCCTCGGCGTCGTTGTGGGCGACCACGGCGTCGACCACCGGCTCGCTGACCCCCCGGCGGCGCGAGATGGCGGCCGCGGCCCCGCGGATCGGCCCCTCGGCGATGATCGCCAGCAGGTCGTTGTCGCTGAGCACCGGCGAGAACTCGAGCACCGGCGCGGCCACCACCAGCTCGGCGTCCCGGGCCAGGCGCTTGATCACGTCGGGCGGTGCGTCGGCCACGTCCTTGAGGGTCTCGGCGACCACGCGGCGGACCCGGGTCACCTGGTCGCGGGCCAGGAGGGTGAGCGCCTCGTGAGTCAGGCGCCGGATCCGGTCCCGCTCGTGGGCGCTCAGGCCGGGGGCCAGCTTGGCGATCTTGACGGCCAGGTCGCAGCGGACGTCGTCGTCCGAATCGCCGGCCAGCAACAGGTCGGCCTGGCGCGGCGTGGTGGCGTTGCCGGCCACGGTCCGCCGCACCGCCGGCGACGGATCCTCGGCCAGAAAGTACAGGATCTCGGCCTTGACGTCGGCGCGGGCGGCGACGGCGGAGCGCACCTCGGGGTCCCGATGGCGCGCCATCTCCTTGGCGTCCTCGTAGGCGAGGGGCTTCCCGCCGCGCAGGCGTCCCAGCAACCGCTTCAGCAACCGGCTACCCCCCCTGCTTGTCGGAGCGGTCGCCGAAGAACTCCAGTTGCCACGTCATTTCGTCGTCGGTCATCGGGAACTGGTCGCCGACCTTGGCCTCGAGGACGTCGTTGGGGGCGATCCGCCCCAACCGCTGCTGAAGCTGCTCGGCCAGCGACATGGGCAGGTTGGCCTTCCAGGCCAGGGCGACGATGCCCTTCGGGCTCTGGGCGTCGAAGACCCGCGCCACCACCTCCTGAGACAGGCCCGACCGCACGATCAGCGCGGCGACCACGAAGGCGGTGTCGCTGGCGTTCAGCGCCTTGGAGATGACCTTGAAATCCAGCCGCCCGGCGTCCAGCAGGCGGCGGGCCACGGTGATCGGAGGGTCGACGCTGGCCACCTCGGAGGCGCCGGCCTGGGCCCCCCGCCGGCGGGTTGCGGCATCGCCGCCGGCCCCGCCGCCGATGCGGTGATGGACCATGGTCTTGACCGCCTCCAGGGTCTTGGCGTCCAGGTCCTCCCGCTCCTGCAAAGTGTCCAGGAGGTTGTCGGCGACGAACTGGGCCAGCCGGGTGGCAGCCCGCGACGACAGCCGCGGCCGCTTGACCAGCGGCGCGTGCCACAGCTCCACGTCCGAGGCGCGATCGACCAGGTCGTCCAGGGTCTCCTCGCGGATCTGGGCGCTGGGATTGGACAGCAGGTCGGCGATGGCCTCCACGTCGCTGGTGGCGGCGATGGCGTCGGCAACCGACTCGCGGACCTGTGAGCGCCGCGAGATGGCCCCCAGGCCGCCCGCCGGCGGGCCGCTCTCGATGATCTCCCTCAGGTCGTCGTCGGTCAGCACCGGCGAGAACTCGAGCACCGGGCCGGCCACCACCAGCTCGGCGTCCTGGGCCAGGCGTTTGATGACCTCGGGCGGCGCGTCGGCCACGTCCTTCAGGGTCTCGGACAGGATCTGACGGACCCGGGTAACCTGGTCGCGGGCCAGCAGGTCGAGGGCCTGGTAGGCCGACTGCCGCACCCGGTCCTGCTCGTCGGCCGACAGCCCCGGAGCCACCTTGGCGATTTTGGCGGCAAGGCCGGTGCGCACGTCCTCGTCGGCGTCCCGGGCCAGCACGGCGTCCGCCTGATGGGGCGCGGTGGCATTGCGGGCGATGGCGCGCCGGACCTCCGGGGCCTGGTCCTCGGCCAGGAAATACAGCAGCTCCGGCTTCAGGTCCTCGCGCGTGGCCAGGGCCGAGCGCACCGAGGCATCGGCGTGCCGCGCCAGCTCCTTGGCCTCCTCGTAGCTCAAGGGAGCAGCAACGCCGTCCTTGCCCAACAAGCGGTCCACCGGTCCGTTCACCGCCCTTTGGCCTCCCTGCCGGCGTCGCCGGACACGGTCCCGGGCGGCGCCAACCGGAATCCGCCCTTGCCGGCGTGCTTGACGTCGTACATGGCGGCATCGGCGCGGGCCAGGAGGTCGTCCAGGGTCTCGCCCGTCCGCGGACCGTAGACGGCGATCCCGAGGGACACCCCCAAGGGATGATCCTCGTGGCCCGAGAACCGTTTCAGGTCGTCGCAGGCCTCGATGATGGTCGTGGCCCGCGCCGTCACCACGTCCTCGGTCACCCCGTCCATCCACATGGCGAACTCGTCGCCGCCCAGGCGGGCGACGGCATCGCCGGGTCGCGAGTGCTCCAACAGGATCTCGCGCAGGGCCAGGATCGCCTCGTCCCCCGCCTGGTGGCCGTGCACGTCGTTGACCCGCTTGAAGTTGTCCATGTCGGCATAGAACAGGGCGGCCATCTGGCCGCTCACCTCGAGCCGGGCGATGCGCCGGGGCAACTCCTCCTCGTAGAAGGCGCGCCGGTTGAGCAGGCCGGTCAGGGCGTCGGTCCGCGACAGCCGGACGATGCGCTCGTGGTTGGCGATCTGCTCGTTGGCGATGCCGAGCTGGTTGGCCACGTCGGCGATGAGGATGCGGTTGTCGTCGTCCCACGGCCCCTGCTCGTCGCGGCGCCACATGCAGACCACCCCGTTCACCGACTGCCGGTAGCGGGTGACCGCGGCCAGCACCCGCCAGGGACCGATCTCGCCGTCGAGGATGCCGCCGTCCGTGGGCGGAGGGTCGAACAGGGCGTCCAGACCCTCGATGCCGTCCTGATCCCCGTATTCGGCCGCCACCGAGAACTGGCCCGGCTCGTTCTGCCGGTAGATGCGGCTGCCGGCCGCCCCCAGGCCGCGCGCCGTCGCGGCGGCGGCGGTGATCAGCATGTCCTGGGGCTCCAGCTCGTCGCGGATGGTGCTGATGATGTAGTTGAGCACCTGCTCTCGGTGGCGGGCGCGGTTGAGGGCGGACTCCCGGTCACGGTCCTCGGTGACGTCGCGGCACACGCCGCGGGTCCCCCGCCATTCTCCGTCGTCCGTCATCAGCGGCAGGCACGACCCGACGACGCAGGCGTGGGTGCCGTCGGCGCGGCGCATCCACACTTCCGCGGCCTCCATGGGGCGGTCGCTGAGGAACAGGAGGGGCGCATACTCGGTGGCGTCGATGACCAGGTCCGCGGGCGCGCGGCCGATCAGCTCTTCGGCCTTGAAGCCCAGGGCGCCGCGCGGCGAGACGAAGCCGAAGGTGCGGTCGACGCCGACCTCCCAGGCGAAATCGCTGGAGGACTCGACCAGGTCCTTGTAGCGCTGGCGGGACTCCACGAGGGCCGTCCGCAGGTTGCGTTCCATGGTCAGGTCGCGGGCCAGCACCAGCAGGTCGCCGGGACCGGGGTTGCCCGGCCGCGGCACCACGGTGACCTCGAGGAGGATCTCGCCCTTGGTCCCGGCCAGGGACACCGAGCCGACGGTGATCGCACGGGTCCGGGCGGCCTCCGCCACCAGGGCGGGGATTTCCGGCGCCGCCTTGTGGTGCAGCAGGATCTCCAGGTTGACGCCCTTCTCGTTCGACACGATGACCGTGGCGTCCGGCCGCACCAGCAGGGCGGGACCGGAATAGCCGGCGACCAGCGCCGCGGCGGCCTGTGGGGTGTCGGCTCCTTGGGCGGACGGCCCGGCGGCTTCCTGGTTGGTGCCCATGCGTGCGTCCCTGCCGGGTCAGCGGCCCCGGAACAGGTACTCCATCTGCATCTTCTGGAAGGCCTTCACGTCGGTCGACGGCTTGCCGAACAGGTAGCCCTGCACGTACTCGACGCCGCAGTCCTTGACGAACTTGAAGCCCTTCTCGTCGTCGATCATCTCGGCGATGGTCTCGACGCCCAGGTCCCGGCACAGGCTCACCAGCGCCTTGAGGAAGGCCTTGCCCTTCTGGGCCTTCCGGGCGTTGCGCACCACCGGGCCGTCGAGCTTGACCACGTCCACCACCAGGGTGCTCAGGTACTCGAAGTTGGCGGCCCCGGCCCCGAAATCGTCCAGGCACACGGGGTAGCCGCGCTGGCGCAGGCTCTGGATGAAGCGGTCGGCGTGGTCCAGGTCGTCCATGCGCGCCGATTCCGTGATCTCGAAGAGCAGCCGGCCACGGGTCCACATGTTGTCGTTGAGCAACTGGTCGAGCCCGTTGAGATACCCCAGGGAGGCCACCGAATGGCCGGACACGTTGACGGCGACGCTGCTCTTGGAGTTGCGCGGCGTCTTGGACAACCACTCCACCACCTTGGCCGCCATGGCCAGGTCGAACTCGGTGATGAGCCCGGTCTCCTCGGCGAAGGTGATGTACTCGTAGGGGGACTCGCCCTCCTTGCCGCTGCGGAAGCGGGCCAGGGCCTCGTAGTGGTGGATCTCGCCCGTGCGCACGTCGAGGATGGGCTGCAGGGCGACCTCGAAATCGTTGGCGGCGACCACGTTCTTGAAGGTGTTCACCGACTTGACCGCCTGGGAGACCAGCTCCGACATGCTGGTGGACAGGCTTTCGAGGGTGAAGTCGGCGCCCTTGGCGCTGCGGAACCGGTTGATGGTGTAGACGAGGCCATTGGCCAGGTCCTCGGGGCTGGCCGCCTCGCGGTCCACCTCGACGCTGGCGCTGCGGACCTCGATGCCCTTCTGCTCCGGGTCGACCTCGCGGGCGAAGTCGGCGATCTGGTTTTCCAGCGCCGTGACGTCCACGTCTGCGGCATGGATCAGGCCGTAGCGGTCGCCGGCGAGACGGGCGGCGGAATCCCCGTCCACCGAGTTGGCGCGCAGGCAGGCGCCGACGGTGTTGAGCAGGTCGCGCTCCTTCTCCGGCGCCAGACGCTCGGTCAGGCCCTCGAAGTCGGGCAGCTCGATGAGGGTCATGCGGCTTTCGGCCTCGCCCTCGCCGGGTTCCCGCTCGACGTGCTGGGCCACCACCTCGGCAAAGGCGTCGGCGTCGTAGAGACCGCTTTCGGTGTCACGGGCCAGCGGGCCGGCGGCGCCCGACTTGCGCGCCGGGGTGCCGGTGCGCAGGGCCAGGAAGTAGTGGCCTTTCAGGTCGTCCAGGCGATAGCCGGCGAAGGACAGCGGCGCCGTCGGCCCCCGGGTCCCCTGGAACCGGATAGTGGCGTTCTCGATGCGCCCGTGCTTGCGGGCGATCCCCATGAGCTCGTTGAGCAGCGCGTGGTCGGCCGGCGCCACCAGGTCGGTGAGCTTGGTACCGATCAACTCCTCGGTGGTGCGGCCCAGCAGGGTGCGGGCGGCACCACCGGCGAACACCACCGTCTGGCCCTCGTCCAGCTCCAGCAGCAGCTCGGCCCAGCAGAACGCCAGGGCGACGAAGCGGTCGCGCTCGGCTCGCAGGGACGGCGCCGCGGTGGTCCCCGGTGCCTGGGGTGTTTCTGCTGCTTGCATGCTGCTTCGCCGCGCCCCCGCGTCGCCCGGCAGGCGTTATCCCTCAAAAAGCCGCTTTTGACCACCCCTCTGGTCCCCCGCGAATGATTATTAAACCCCACATGGAGAGCGCAAGAAAGGGACTTGTCACGGCGCCGGCCCGGCCCCACTAATGGATCATGGCCTCACCCCATGGCGCGACTCCCACCGGTCGGCACACGCCGGACCTGGCCACGCTTGCCGCGGCCGAGGCCTGGGTGTTCGACCTGGACAACACGCTCTACCCCGCCTCGTGCAACCTTTTCGCCCAGGTTGACGAGCGCATGCGGGGCTTCATCGCCGACCTCCTGGACCTGGACCTCGACGCCGCCTACCGCCTGCAGAAGCAGTATTTCCGCGACTACGGGACCACCCTGCGCGGTCTCATGGACCGTCATGACCTCGACCCCGTACCCTACCTGGAGCATGTCCACGCCATCGACCTGAGCCCGGTGGCGCCGAGCCCGGCGCTGGACGGCGCGCTGCGCCTGCTGTCCGGCCGCAAGATCGTGTTCACCAACGCGTCGGCCGACTATGCGGGCCGGGTCCTCGACCGCCTCGGCGTCCGCGGCCACTTCGAGGCGGTGTACGACATCGTGGACGCCGACTACCGGCCCAAGCCCGACCCCCGCATCTACGACGACCTGGTGGCCCGCTACGGGCTGACACCGCAGCGCACGGTGATGGTCGAGGACATCGCCCGCAACCTGGCACCGGCGGCGGCGCTCGGCATGACCACGGTATGGGTGCGCACGGCCAGCCCGTGGAGCGCGGACGGCGCCGACGGCATCCCCATCGACCACGTCACCGACGACCTGGCGGCGTGGCTGCAGGCGGTGACCGGCGGCGGTTGACAGGGCCGGCGGCCTCGCGCATGGTCGCGGCCCGCTCGACCACGACCCTGCGAAAGGGCCCCACGCCCATGACCGACACCGCGATGCAGACCACCATCGAATCCGCCTGGGAGGCCCGCGACACCCTGTCGCCAGACACCGCGGGCGACGTGCGCGACGCCGTCGAGGCGGCCCTCGAGCTGCTCGATTCCGGGCAGGCCCGGGTGGCCGAGAAGGGCCCCGACGGATGGCACGTCAACCAGTGGCTCAAGAAGGCCGTGCTGCTGTCCTTCCGCCTCAACGACATGGCGCCCATTCCGGGCGGGCCGGCCGGCGCGCCGTGGTTCGACAAGGTGCCGTCCAAGTTCACCGGCTGGGACGCCGAGCGCTTCCGCCAGGCCGGCTTCCGGGCCGTGCCCCACTGCGTGGTGCGGCGGTCGGCCTACATCGCGCCGGGGGTCGTGCTCATGCCCAGCTTCGTCAACCTGGGGGCCTACGTGGACACCGGCACCATGGTCGACACCTGGGTGACCATCGGCTCGTGCGCCCAGATCGGCAAGGACTGCCACATCTCCGGCGGCGTCGGCATCGGCGGGGTGCTCGAGCCCCTGCAGGCCAACCCGGTGATCATCGAGGACAACTGTTTCGTCGGCGCGCGGTCCGAGGTGGTGGAAGGCGTCATCGTCGAGGAGGGCTGCGTCATCTCCATGGGCGTGTTCATCGGGGCGTCCACCACCATCATCGACCGCACCACCGGCGAGACCTTCCGTGGCCGCGTGCCCGCCTACTCCGTGGTGGTGTCGGGCTCGACGCCGGGCAAGCCCCTGCCCGACGGCAGCCCCGGCCCGGGCCTCTACTGCGCCGTCATCGTCAAGCGGGTGGACGAGAAGACCCGCGCCAAGACCTCCATCAACGAGCTGTTGCGAGACTGACACCCGCTCGTCCGGGAAACGCCCCGTGACCAACACCATCGACCCGCTGGAGCTTGCTCAGGCGCTGATCCGCTGCCCGAGCGTCACGCCCACCGACGCCGGCGCCCTCGACGTGTTGGAGGGGGTGCTGCAGTCGGTCGGCTTCGCCTGCCACCGGCTCGTGTTCTCCGAGGACGGCACGCCCGACGTGGACAACCTCTATGCGCGCCGGGGAACGGCGGGGCCCAACTTCTGCTTCGCCGGCCACACCGACGTGGTGCCCGTGGGCGACGCCGCGGCATGGACCGTCGACCCCTTCGGCGCCGAGGTGCGGGATGGACGGCTCTACGGCCGCGGCGCCGCCGACATGAAGGGCGCCATCGCCTGCTTCGTCGCCGCCGCGTCCACCTTCCTGGCCGACGGCGGCGGCGCGCAAGGCTCCATCAGCCTGCTGATCACCGGCGACGAGGAGGGCCCGGCCGTCAACGGCACGGCCAAGGTGCTGGCGTGGCTGGCCGAGCGGGGCGAGACCCTGGACGACTGCCTGGTCGGCGAGCCCACCAACGAGACCACGGTCGGCGAGATCATCAAGATCGGGCGCCGCGGCAGCCTCAACGGCCTGCTCACCGTCACCGGCACCCAGGGCCATTCCGCCTATCCCGACCTGGCCGATAACCCCATCGTCCGCCTGATGCGCATGCTGGGCACCCTCGTCGACGCCCCCATCGACGAGCCCACCGAGCACTTCCAGGCGTCCACCGTGGCCCTGACCTCGGTGGACGTGGGCAACCCGGCCACCAACGTCATCCCGGCCCAGGCCCAGGCCCGGTTCAACATCCGCTTCAACGACCGGCACACGGCGGCCGGGCTCGACGCCTGGCTGCGCGAGCGCTTCGACGCCATCGGCGGCACCTACGCCCTGGCCACCAGCAGCAGCGGCGAGGCCTTCGTCACCGAGCCCGGGCGCCTGAGCGACGTGGTCGCCACGGCGGTGACCGCGGTCACCGGCCGCCGGCCCGAGCTCGGCACCTCCGGCGGCACGTCGGACGCCCGGTTCATCAAGGACGTGTGCCCGGTGGCCGAGTTCGGGCTGGCCGGCGACACCGCCCACCAGACCGACGAGAACGTGGCCGTCGCCGATCTCGACGTGCTCGCCCGGATCTACCGGTCGGTTCTCGACGGCTATTTCGTCGCGGATCCCTGATGCTGACGGCCAAGGAAGCCGCCTCGTCCCTCTACGGCGCCTACCGGCTGGCCCGTCTCGACCCCGGCGGACTGGCCTATTTCGACACCTCGGTCGGAGGCTTCTGGCGGTCGTTCTCGGCCGCCGTCTTCGTGGCGCCGCTGTACGCGGCGCTACTTGCCATCCGCTACGACGCCGGGCTGGTCGACGCGCCACCGGGCCGCTATGCGGCGCTGGAGTTCCTGTTCTACGTGATCTCGTGGGTGCTCTATCCGGTGCTCATGGCCACGGTCACGAATTTCCTCGACCGCAGGGACCGCTTCATCGGCTATATCGTCGCCTACAACTGGGCGGCGGTGTGGCAGAACTTGGTCTACCTGCCGCTGGCCATGCTGACCGTGTCCGGCGTGCTGTCGCCGCAATTCGGCAGCCTGCTGGGCCTCGTAATCCTCGGTCTGATCCTGGCCTATCTGTGGGTCATCGCCCGCGCGGCGCTCGACGTGCCGGCATTCACGGCGGGCGGCCTGGTGGCCTTCGATCTGCTCCTCAGCATCGTCGTCAGCCAGACCCTCGACGGAGTCCTGTGACGGCTCTCGTCAGCCGGTCAGGCCGAAATACGCGGCCAAGGCGCCGAGACCGAGAAACGCCAGCAGCACCGGCGAGGTGACCAGCCCGATGAAGGACAGGGTCAGGCCGGCGAACGCCCACAGCGCCTGTCCCATGAACAATGCGACGACGCTGAACAGAAAGGCCAGCGGCACGAAGAACAGGCTGTGGGTGAACAGCCCTAGGATGCCGCAGCCCACGGCCAGATAGCCCATCACCGGCCGTTGCGGCGGCGGCTGCGTCTTCAGCTCCAGTCCGAATCTTGGTTCCTGGCCGTTCACGACGGGTCTCCGTCTTCACTCGCCGGCCCATCGTAGCCGACCTCGACCAGATAGAGGCCGTCCGCCGGTGCCGTCGGTCCGCCGCGGGCGCGGTCGCGCGCGGCCAGCGCCACGCGCACCTCGTCCGCCGTCCACTTGCCGTCGCCGACCAGCTTGAGGGTCCCCACCATATTGCGCACCTGGTGGTGCAGGAAGGACCGCGCGCGGGCCATGACGTGGATCTCGTCGCCCCGCCGGCTCACGTCGAGGGCGTCCAGGGTCTTCACCGGCGACCGCGCCTGGCACAGCGCGGCACGGAAGGTGGTGAAGTCGTGCCGGCCGACCAGCGCCCGGGCGGCGGCGGCCATGCTCCCGGCATCCAGGGGCGCCGGCACCCACCACGCCCGTCCCCGCTCCAGCACCGGCGGCGGCCGGCGGTTGAGGATGCGGTAGAGGTAGACGCGGCGCACCGCATCGAAGCGGGCGTGGAAGGTCTCGGCGACGGACTCCGCCGCCAGCACCGCCACGGCCGCCGGCTTGAGATGGAAGTTCAGCGCATCGCGCACGGTGTCCGGCGGATGGGCTTCGGCCAGATCGAAATGGGCCACCTGGCCCAGGGCATGGACCCCGGAGTCGGTGCGTCCGGCCCCGAACACGGTGACGGTGTCGCCGCAGAACCCCCGGATCGCGTCCTCCAGCGCCTCCTGGACGCTGGGGCCGTTGTCCTGGCGTTGCCAGCCGACGAAGTCCCGGCCGTCATACTCGACGGTGATCTTGTAGCGCGGCATGGGGTCTTTGTAGCGACGGGCACCGCGTCCAGCGACCGAATTCTCGGCCCCAAGGCAGCGGCGGCGATAACGGGATTGCGACCACCATTTATCGCTGCAATGGTGTAGACTCGCTCCCGTGGAGTGGCGGCGGACCGGAACGGACCGCCGAGGGGAGCACAGCCATGAAGGATGACGTGTCCGGGTCCCGGGACGGCCGGTTGCCGTTGCGCGACGTCGACCGTGATTCCCTGCACATCCTGCCCCTGTCCATCCTGCCCATCGAGACACCGGCGCTGCGCCACGCCCGCCTGATCAAGAACGTGCGCCTCCGAAGCATGGTCGAGCTGTTCGTCGATCCGGCGTCGGGCAGCGGGCAGCTCGACGTGGAGGACCTGCCCCATGAGTTCAAATGGGAGCTCAACCCGCCCCACCCCGACCTGGTGCTGCTGCGGCGCCTGGCGCTGCTGTCCAGCTATGACGTCTACAGTCTGCGCATCTCCCTGCGCGAGCACGGCATCACCGTCACGGACGTCGACGCGTTGAAGCTGTCCGAGGCCAAGAACCGGGAGCTGACCGAATACATGACCCGGTTCACGCACCCGCTGATCGTGCAGATCTACGGCGACGAAGACATGGACATCGACAGCTTCGAGGGCTTGGTCGCCCTGTTCCGGGACCCGGACGTGAAGAAGGCCCTGGACAAGCTCAAGGTCATGGCCAGCAAGCTGGACATCGGGCTGGCCGAGGTGCCCAAGTTCCTCGAGGACTACGGCGACATCTTCCTGTCCCTGTCCTACTACCGCCACTGCCTCGACGAGATCGAGCCCATCATCGGCGACTTCCTGGCGTCCTTCCGAGACATGCGCCACAGTTGGGAGATCAGCCACGACCGGAACCTGTTGAAGGCCATGGCGCTCATCGAGACCACGTTCAGTCACCTGACCACCGCCGTCAGCGGGCGCTTCAGGGCCTTCGACCGCAGCACCCAGGATATGTGGAACGACATCTCGGCCGAACGGTTCCGCGAGGTCGAGACCCTGATCGCCGGCTATCACACCACCATCGGCGGCGCCCTGTGCGCGCTGAGCGTCAAGATGCACGCCTGGCACCGGCTGTTCCCGACCCGCGACTCGGGCGGACCCGCGCGGCGCGCCGAGTTCATCATGTCGGAGATCAGGCAGGGCCTGGAGAACATCCAGAAGATCGAGGACACGGACCCGCCGCCCGCCGACCCCGGTTAGCCGGCGTCAAGGAAGCTCCAGCGCCGTCCCCGCCGCCACCGGGAAGCCGCGCAGGAACTCGACGGCGGCCATGGGCGCCTTGCCGCCCCGCTGCACCCGGATCAGACGCAGGGCACCCGCCCCGCAGGCCACGGCCAGACGGTCGTCGACCACCGTGCCGGCGGCGCCGGTGGAGTCCGCCACCTCCGCGGCCAGCACCTTGATCCGCTCGCCCCGGTGCTCGAACCAGGCCCCCGGCCAGGGATCGAGGGCCCGCACCAGACGCTCCAGCTCCGCCGCCGGCCGGTGCCAGTCCAGATGGCCGGCGTCCCGGTCGAGCTTCTTCGCGTAGGTTGCCTGAGCGTCGTCCTGGGGCACCGGCTCCAGGTTCTCCAGCCGGTCCAGGGCATCGACGATCAGCCGGGCCCCGAGGCCGGCCAGGGTGTCGTGCAGCGTGGCACCGGTCGTCGTCGCCGTGATCGGCACCGACTCGGCCAGCAGGATGGGGCCCGAGTCCAGCCCCTCGGTGACCTGCATGATGGTCACGCCCGTCTCCGCGTCGCCGGCCAGGATGGCCCATTGGATGGGGGCCGCGCCGCGCCAGCGCGGCAGCAGCGAGGCGTGGACGTTGACGCAGCCCAGGCGGGGGGCCTCCAGCACCGCGTTGGGCAGGATCAGGCCGTAGGCGGCGACCACGGCCACGTCGGCGTCCAGCGCGGCGAATGCCTGCTGGTCGTCGGCGCCTTTCAGGGTTCTTGGCGTGCGAACCTCGATGCCGCGGCGCTCGGCCAGGGCGTGGACGGGGGACGGGCGCTCCCGCTGCCCGCGTCCCGCCGGCCGCGGCGGCTGGGAGTAGACGCACGCCACCTGGTGCCCGGCCGCCAGCACGGCCTCCAGCGACGGCACCGCGAAGTCCGGCGTCCCCATGAAGATGACCCGGCGCGACGGCATGGCCCGCCCCCCCCCGGGGCTCCGGCGCCTAGATGACGCCGGAGTCGTGCAGGGCCTGCAGCTCGTCCTTGGTGAGCCCGAGGACCTCGGACAGCACCTCGTCGGTATGGGCGCCCAGGGCCGGCCCCAGGCTCTCGATGCGGCCCGGCGTCTCCGACATGCGCGGCATGACGTTGGGCACGACGACGGTCTCGCCCAGATCCGCATCATCCATGGGCACCAGGTTGCGCCGGCACAGGAACTGGCGGTCGGCGAAGATGTCGGCAATGTTGTGCAGCCCGCCCACCGGCGCGCCGACGGCCAGGCAGCGCTCGACCACCTCGTCCCGGGTGAGCGAGCCGGTCCACGCGTTGACCACCTCGTTGACCTCGTGCCGGGATTCCAGCCGGCGCGACTGCTCGCCATACAGAGAATGGGACGCCAGCTCCGGCCGCTCCATTGCGTCGGCAAGCCGCGCGAACAGCTTGTCGGTGGTGCAGGCGATGGCCACCCACTTGTCGTCCTTGGTACGGAAATGGCCCAGCGGACAGCCGATCAGGTTGTGGGGCCCGTAGCGCTCGCGCACCGTGCCGTACATGGCGTAGGCGGGCGCCAGCTCGTCGGTGCAGCGGAACACGGACTCGAACAGGGCGACGTCGATGTACTGGCCCTCGCCGGTCTTCTCCTTGTGGCGCAGGGCCATGAGCAAGCCAATGCAGCCGTAGAGCCCGGACAGGTAGTCGCCCAGGGTGGTCGATCCCGGGGTCACCGGGGTCTCCCGCGGCATGCCGGCGAGATAGGCGATGCCGCCGACGGCGTGGGCGATGCGGGCGAAACCGGGACGATCCCGGTACGGCCCGTCCTGCCCGTAGCCGGAGACCCGCAGCATCACGAGCCCGGGGTTGACCTCGCTCAGCACCTTCCAACCGAGGCCCCACTTCTCCAGGGTGCCGGGACGGAAGTTCTCGCACACGACGTCGGACTCGGCGACCAGCCGCTTGAACAGCTCGCAGCCCTCCGGGGAGCGCAGGTCGACGGTCACCGACTTCTTGTTGCGCGACTCGCTGAGCCAGGCCAGGGTCGAGTCCTCCCGCGACGTGGGGCTGCCGAAGCGGCGGCACGGGTCGCCGCCGATGGGGTGCTCCACCTTCAGCACCTGGGCGCCGAACTCGCCCATGATGCTGGCCGCGTATGGGGCGGCGATGAAGGTCGCCACATCGATGACCCGGATGCCGTCCAGTGGCAGGGGCGGCTTGCAGGGATCCGCCTTCGGTCTTCTTTTGGTCTTGCTCTCGGACATGTCTGTTCCCAACGTTGTCGGCCCGGAGGTCCGCTAGATGACCCGGGTCTTGTGAAGACGCGACAGCTCGCCGGCGGACAGCCCCAGGACCTCGCCCAGGACCTCGTCCGTATGGGCCCCCATGCGCGGCCCCAGCGAGCAGATCCGTCCCGGTGTCTTGGACAGCTTGGGGATGACGCCGGGCACCACCACCTCGCCGAGGTCCGGATCCTCCACCGGGACCAGGTCCCCACGGGCCTGGAAGTGCGGGTCGGCGAAGATGTCGGCGATGTTATTGAGCGAGCCGATCGGCACCTGGGCGGCGAGGCACTTGTCCATCAGCTCGTCACGGGTGAGCGACTGGGTCCACACGCTGACGATCTCGTTCACCTCGTCGCGCGCCGCCAGGCGCTTGGCCTGCAGGCCGTACAGGCCGGTGGAGGTCAGCTCCGGGCGGTCCATGGCGCCCTCGGCGAGACGGGCGAACATCTTGTCGTTGGTGCAGGCGATGGCCACCCACTTTTCGTCCTTGGTGCGGAAATGGCCGTGCGGGCAGGCGATCACCGTGCCCGCGCCTTCCCGCTCCCGGACCTTGCCGTAGAGCGCGAAGGCCGCCGCCAACTCGTCGAGCTGGCGGAAAACGGCCTCGTAGATGCCGATGTCGATGACCTGGCCGCGTCCCGTCTTCTCCTTGTGCCGCAGGGCCAGCATGACCCCGATGGCCCCGTAGAGGCCGGACATGTAGTCGCCGAGCGGCGTCGAGCCGGGGGTGACCGGGGTCTGCCCGGGGAAGCCGGCCAGATAGGACAGCCCGCCGATGGCATGGGCGATGTGGGCGAAGCCCGGGCGGTCGCGGTAGGGGCCGGTCTGTCCGTAGCCGGTCACCCGCAGCATCACCAGCCCCGGATTGGGGCGGCTCAGCACGTCCCAGCCCAGGCCCCAGTTCTCCAGGGTCCCCGGCCGGAAGTTCTCGATCACGACGTCGGACTTGCCGACCAGCCGGCGGAACAGCTCCGCCCCCTTGGGCACCCGCAGGTCGATGGTCACCGACTTCTTGCACCGCGCCTCGCTCAGCCAGGCCAGGGTGCAGTCGGGAACGTCGGTGGGCGTGCCGAAGCGGCGGAACGGATCGCCGGCCACCGGGTGTTCGACCTTGAATACCTCGGCCCCGAACTCGCCGAGGATGGCGCCCGTGTAGGGCCCGGCGATGAAGGTGCCGACATCGACCACACGAACCCCGGTCAGGGGCAGGGTCTCTTCCGCCTTGGGCCCCGGCTTCGAAGCCTCGGCCGTACCCTTGTCCTCGGAAGATCCCTCCGAGGCGTCGTCAGCCGGCGCTTGTTTTTCTGCTTCCAATGTCATGTGCGCTGTCCCCTCGGCATCCGGCCGTTCACGGCGCGGTTCACGCTGCTCGGGCAAGGGAGACGGCGTCGGCGGCGACGCGGACGGCTGCCGTCAGCGCCGGCCAATAAGGACTTCCCGATCTGACGGTCCCCCCCGGAGGCACGCCACCCTTGCGGGTCCGTGCGCCCGGCCTCCTGCACCCGAGTTGTTGTCTTTCCTCCCCCTGCGACGCCCCCTCGCGCCGCCGGTTGAAGCAGACGCTATCATAGTTTATCCGTATCATCCACAGTCGCGTCGGCCGTGCACCGGCGCCATCACAGGCACCAATCGTGCATACCGCGCAAGGGCCCGGCGGCGGCTCTGGCGTCGCCACCGGGGGGGATCGCACACCAAAATCGAACCATGGAACCAAGGAACATAAAGCCATGTACAAGATCCTCGACGGTTTGCGGGTGATCGAAGGCTCGGCCTTCGTGGCGGCGCCGCTGTGCGGCATGACCCTGTCCCAGCTGGGCGCCGACGTCATCCGCTTCGACCCCATCGGCGGCGGCCTGGACGCCCGCCGCTGGCCCCTCACCGAGGATGGCAAGAGCCTCTATTGGGTCGGCCTCAACAAGGGCAAGCGGTCGCTGGCCATCGACACCCGCCGACCCGAAGGTCGCGAGATCATCACCGAGCTGATCACCATGCCCGGCGACGGCAACGGCATCTTCCTCACCAACTTCCCGGTCACCGGCTGGCTCAGCTACGAGGTGCTGCAGGAGCGCCGCGAGGACCTGATCATGCTCAACCTGCTGGGCAATCGTGACGGCAGCTCGGCAGTGGACTACACGGTGAATTGCGCCATCGGCATCCCCTACGCCACCGGCCCGGCCCACGACGATGCGCCGGTCAACCACTCGCTGCCGGCGTGGGACGCGGTCACCGGCGTGACGGCGGCCCTCGGCATCGTGACTGCGGACCGCAACCGGCGGATCACCGGCAAGGGCCAGTTCATGAAGCTGGCGCTGTCCGACGTGGCCATCGCCATGGTCGGCAACCTGGGCCACATCGCCGAGGCGCAGATCAACCACGAGGACCGGCAGACCCACGGCAACTACCTGTACGGGGCCTTCGGCCGCGACTTCCAGACCAAGGACAAGCGCCGCGTTTACATCGTCGCCATCACCCAGCGCCAGTGGACCGAGCTGTGCAAGGCGACGGGCCTGACCGAGCGCTTCAAGCACATCGAGCCGCTGTTCGAGGTCGACCTCACCAAGGAGGGCGACCGCTTCAAGGCCCGCGACGCCATCGCCGCCGTGGTCCAGGAGTGGTGCGCCGAGCGCACCCTGGCCGAGGTCCGCGGCGCCTTCTACGCTACCGGGGTGTGCTGGGGGGCCTATCAGACCTTCTCGCAACTGGTGGCCGAGGACTCCCGGTGCTCCCTCGACAACCCCATCTTCTCGGAGGTCGACCAGCCCGGCGTCGGCACCTACCTGGTGCCCGGCAACCCCATCGACTTCGAGGGTTACGAGCGCCAACCGCCCCAGGCGGCGCCGATCCTTGGCCAGCACACCGACGAGATCCTGTCCGGCGTCCTGGGCATGTCCGACGGTCAGATCGGCAAGCTGCGCGACGAGGGCGTGGTCGCCGGTCCCGTCGAGTTGTAAGGGGACCCGCACCATGACCGAGACCGCCGTCAACTACACCGACTGGATCGGCTCGACCGAGCACCGGGAGGAGGAGATCTGCCTCACCCCGGCCATCAACCTGTGCATGACCCTGGACGACACCGACGCCGGTTTCGCCCATGGCGCCCCCCTGCCCCCGGTGTGGCACTGGCTCTATTTCCTGCCCCGCGCCCCGCAGTCCAAGATCGGCTCCGACGGCCACCCGGAGCGGGGCGGCTTCCTGCCGCCGGTGACCCTGCCGCGACGCATGTTCGCCGGGGCGCGCATGCGGTTCCTGAAGCCCCTGATCATCGGGCGGGCGGCCAACCGCGAGGGCACGGTGGTCAACGTCCAGGAGAAGACCGGCGGCAGCGGCACCCTGGTGTTCGTCACCGTGCAGTACCGTATCGAGCAGGACGGCGCCGTGTGTATCGAGGAGGAGCAGGACATCGTATACCGGGAGCCCGGCGCGCCGGTGCCGGCGCCCGAGCCGCAGCCGTTCCCGGACCTCCCGGACGGCGCCTGGTCGCAGGTCATCACCCCCGACCCGGTTCTGCTGTTCCGCTTCTCGGCGCTGACCTTCAACGGCCACCGCATCCACATCGACCGGCCCTATGCCACCCAGGAGGAGGGCTACCCGGGCCTGGTGGTGCACGGGCCGCTGACCGCCATCCAGCTCATCGACCTGGTGCGGCGCAACAGCGACCGGCCGGTGTCCGGCTTCAGCTTCCGCGGCCGGGCGCCGCTGTTCGACCTGGCGCCCTACCGGGTGGTCGGCGTCCCGTCGGGCGACACGGTGGAGCTGGAGGCCCAGGGGCCGGACGGCAAGACCACCATGACCGCCAGCGCCGATCTCGGCTGACCGGACAGACCTCCCGGCGATTCAACGCGGAGCGGCGGATACGCGGAGGACGCAGTGTCAAGGGAATGCGCCGCGAAGCGGCGCGGAAATTTTCCTCCGCGTCCTCTGCGTGCCCTCCGCGATCTCAGCGATTTATTTCACGCGCTCTAAGCGGCCTGGTTGGCGGATTCCATGGCCTCGATGGCCTCGGCCATGGCCACCAGCCGGTGGGCGCTTTCGACGTGCAGGTTCTCGATCAGCTTGCCATCGACCACCGCCACGCCCAGGCCCCGGGCCGCCGCCTCGGCATGGGCGGAGATGATGCGCCGGGACCAATCCACGTCGTCTGGCTTGGGCGTGAAGTACCGGTTGGCTGGCTCGATGGTCTTGGGGTGGATCAGGGTCTTGCCGTCGAAGCCCATTTCCACGCCCTGCTGACAGGCGTAGTCGAAGCCCGCGTCGTCGTTGAGGTCCAGGAACACACCGTCGAGGATGGCCAGGCCCGCCGCCCGCGCCGCCAGCAGGCAGATGCCGAGCGACGTGATCATGGGCAGTCGCTCGCGGGTGTGGGCGCAGTCCAAATCCTTGGCCAGGTCCGACGTCCCCATCACCAGCGCCGCCATGCGCGAGCTGGCGTTGGCGATGCGTTCGGCGTTGAGGACGCTGCGCGGTGTCTCCATCATGGCCCAGACGGTCATGGTCTGAGGGGCGCCGTTGGCATCCATGATGGCCCTCAACTGGCGGATGGCGTCGGCGCTCTCCACCTTGGGCAGGAGGATGGCGTCGGCGCCCGAGCCCGACGCGGCGATGATGTCCTCGTAGCCCCACGGCGTGGACAAGTGGTTGACCCGGATCACCAGTTCGCGCATGCCGTAGCCGCCTCCGCGGACGGCGTCGCACACCTGCTTGCGGGCCATCTCCTTGGCGTCCGGCGCGGTGGCGTCTTCCAGATCGAGGATGAGGGAGTCGGCGGGAAGGGTCTTCGCTTTTTCGAGGGCCCGGGCATTGGAGCCGGGCATGTAGAGCACGCTTCGGCGTGGCCGCACTGTTGCTGCCATGGTCTTGGTCTCCTTGACCTCCGTTTGTTTCTTGTCGGTTTGATCTTTTTTGCACCTGCGAGAAAGTATCATTCGAGGCGGTGTTGTGGCAAGGTCGCGCGGCCTCGCGGAGATCGCGGAGGGCGCTTCCGTTCATGGCCGTCCTGTCCATTCAGTCGTCGGTGGTGCTGGGGTCGGTGGGCAACGCCGCCGCCGTGTTCGCCTTGCGGCGCCTCGGCTTCGACGTGTGGCCGGTGGCCTCGGTGCGGTTCAGCAACCATCCCGGCTACGGCGCCTGGCGGGGCCGAGTCACCGACGGCGCCGAGGTCGCCGACCTGGTGGCCGGACTGGCCGATCTGGGCGCCCTGGCGGACTGCCGGGCCGTGCTCACCGGCTACCTGGGCTCCGCCGACGTGGCGGCGCCCGCCGCAGGCGCCGTCGACGCGGTGCGGGCGGCCCGCCCGGACGCCGTCTACTGCTGCGACCCGGTGATGGGCGACGCGGCGGAGGGCCTGTACGTGGCCGACGACCTGGTGGCGGCGCTGGCCGCCGACCTGGTGCCCCGCGCCGACGTGCTGGCGCCCAACGCCTTCGAGCTGTCGGTCCTGAGCGGGCCGGCGGCGGCCGGGCCGGCCGAGGCGGTCGCCGCTGCCCGCCGGCTGATCGGACGGGACGGCCGTCCCGGGCTGGTGGCGG
>JANQFP010000166.1 GCA_028277795.1 Rhodospirillales bacterium | reverse complement strand
CGCCACCATCATCGGAACGGAAGACCAGGCCACGATCGACGACTGGTACCTGGACGCGGCCCACAGGGTCGCCGAGTTCGAGACGGCGGACGGGTCCGTCCTGGCGCAGAGTCAGGTGGAGAACCTGGTCTCGGCCATGGCCGCGTTCTCGCCGCCGGCGTTGGGGGAAACGGAGCTGTCTCCATACCTGCACGGCGAGCTGGACGCCGTCATCGCCGCCAACTGGCAGCCGGGCGGAGGTTGAGCGAGACCCGCATCGCCGCGGTGATGCGTCGTCGCCTGTCGCCCCGCCCTTTGCCGAGGCGAGTCCCCAGTTCCTTGGGAGATATGGCGTCCCTGAACGGAGAAAGCTCGAACCAGTCCTCCTACACCAAGCGGGGGGACACGACCTTCGGGCGGTGCGCATCCCTGGTCAACAGGGCGTTGAGCTGCTGGCACGAAGGAAGTCCTCGCAATGTCGCCGTGCGTCGCTTTCTGGCATCTCTACGGGTGGGCTTTTCATGTATCGGGCGGAGACCGCGTCCAAAGCGCCGAACCACTCGCGGTCCAACGCCAACTTCGCAAATCGAACGCAATCGATAACAACGCCCGCGCTATTGGCGGAGTCCTGGACCGACAAACGGATGTCGAGCTCGATCGGCAGACTTCCGTACCCGCGGCCCTCAACGCGAATAAAAGCAACCTTGTTGTCGCCTTGCCATCGAACGTAGTCCGACGGAGCGATATGGATCGATGCCGCCTCCAGGCGATTCGTCATCCGGGACTGTACGGCCTCCGTCTTCGAGATCTTCTTCGATACGATGCGTTCCGAGGCCTTCATGTTCAGGAAGTCCGTGTTGCCTCCGACATTGAGTTGATAGGTTCGATCCACCCGACACCCGCGGTCTTCGAATAAATCCGCAATGACCCTGTGCAGGACCGTGGCGCCGAGCTGGCTTTTGACGTCGTCCCCAATGATGGGTAGCCGTGCTTCCGCGAACCTCCTTGCCCACTCCGGGTCGGACGCGACAAAGACCGGAACGCAATTGACAAAGGCAACGCCGGCATCGAGAGCGCACTGAGCGTAGTGCTTCACAGCGTTGTCGGCCCCGGTCGGGAGGTAGCAGACCAAGATCTCGGCTGCGGTGCGGCGAAGTTCGGCTGTCACGTCGACGGGTTCGGCTGTGGAGATGCGAAATGCGTCGTTTTCGGGGTAGTCCAGCATGTGGGGCGCGACGCCATCCAGCACCGGCCCCATGCGGACAGGGCATCCCGGCGCCGGTGACGTCGGCGCTATGACGCACGCGCAGTTCGGCTTCGCGAAGATCGCCTCGCCCAGAGGCTTGCCGACCTTGCGGGAGTCGACGTCGAAAGCGGCCACGACCTCGATATCGCTCGGTCCCCAGCCGCCGATATCGAGATGCATTAATCCGAGGTTGTCGAGGGTACTCCTTGAATCGGGGTTACGACGGTAAAACTGGATACCTTGCACCAATGCGCTCGCGCAGTTCCCCACACCGGCGATCGCAAGTTTGATGGCACGCATTTGTTGCTTTTTGCCTCCTATACCGACGGCGCATGTCACGCCGCGGCTTTGGGAATTCCTATGCAGCGGATCCGGGGGGTGAGCACGACGCATGCACTGCCGTCGGTCAGAGCAACAATGCTGGTCAACGACGTGGTTGCGGTATGAACCGAGCCTCGTCCCCCCGCGACGTGGGCGAACGCCTTCCTTCTTACCAAGCTCTCTCAAGATCGCAAGAGCAGCGACGGCTCAGTCAGGGTGGGAACACGGAGCCACGCGAGGTCCCGATCCGACCGAACCGGCAACGTGAAGCGCGCTTCAAGGCCACGTGCCCGCGCATTGTCCAGCCATCGACGCGCTTCCTCGCTGGATACGCCGGCGAGCACCAAGGCGTCGCTGACCATCTGATACTCGTTCGGCAAGTTGGTGTTGAACGTAAGCGGATCGTCGGAACCAATGCAGATACTCACCGGCGGTACGTCCAGATTCGTTTGCGGTGGTTGGAGGCGCCACAGCGGATGTCGGGAGAGGTCGCCGAGGTCGCCAATGAGCAGGTTCGAGGACGGATTGACCTCGATGGTGATGCCGCGGGCCGCGATGTTCGCTCTGATCCCCGCCTGAACGGCTGCCAGAGCCTCGACCTCGCCCTCAAGGTGGGGCTCCACCCACTCGATCTCGTAACTTCGTCGAAACACCTCCCCGTTGGTCAGATAGGCGCGCAGGAGACGGGTGCGCAGTTGCTCGCTCTCGTCCCGCGCCGGCAGGGGACCGTGGGGAAATCCCATCTCCCACAGCTTCCGTCCGTTGTTGAGATCCTCGACCAGTTGCACAATGTCGTGATGGTTGCATCGTTCGCCGAAGATCGTCTCGCTCAGGCGCGCGATCTCATGCTCCAGCAAATTCCGTCGGCCCCTCGGTATCGGTGTTCCGCTGCGGCGATACCACATCCATTCCCAGGCCAGATCGAACAACCGGAATTCCCGATTGATCGCCAGCCGTCCGGACCGCCGCGCCCAGTCCTCGGGATCGACGCCCAGCGATATCGCATGACCAATGCGGTCGCCCTCGCGAAGCTCGAAAAGGTGTACGGCCTCGTCGACCTTTCTTAGCCCGGTGAGCAAATGGACGAAGTCCTCCCCGGCGTGAACGGTCGTCTGTAAGGCCGGCACATTGCCACCGGACACGCGCTGCAGCACGTCCGAGGCGGTTTGCCCGGCACGCCTGACACCGCGCAGAAGCGGTGCCAGCACCCAGAACGGCACTCCCAACTCGTCCGTGCAGACATCGAGACCCCGGATGACCTCGATCGTCATCGGGAGGTTCTTGAGCGTCCAAATAAGGGCGAGCGCCTCCCGCTCCTTCTCACCGTAATACCGCGCGTACCGGTAGCCCGTCACATTGGGATAGTAGCTGAACCGCCCATGGTAACCGGGATCCGCATTGGTCCCCAGCCAATTGGCCTGCGGCACGCCCTCGGCCGACCCGCCACCTCGATCCTTGATGAAATGGTAAACGACACCGAACTCGGGAACACGCCGCCGGGAGTTCCATCCCCTGTTCCCAACCGTCGTCGCGGCGCCGCGGTCATTGCCGGTGCTTTTCGGAAGCGCGGGGTGAGCGCGCTCGTTCGCAGCGGTGCCCGGCGCGACCTCTGAGCGCGGCGCAAGCTGGTTGTGAACGGCGGCAAGGTATTGGTCTTCGAGCATCGTCCCGGAAGACCTTAGGGTCTCCGCCGCCGTGTCCAGTTGCCTCAATCTGTCGACGACACCGGTCCGCGAGGCGTCTGGTGATATCCGGACCTCCAAGGACTGAATGTTCAAGCCTTGGCCGCAGACGGTGGCGGCGGAGGCCAAGTGCAAGGGGGAGCGGACGACATGGCGCGCTGGCCACATCCGGTTATAGAAACGAACGAACCACGTGAGCCCGGGGGTCATGGGCCGCTGAGTAACGTGTCGATACAAGAGGTTTCGGACCCGGACCACCTGCCAAAACAAGGCCTCAAAAACCACGTCCGGTTGGCGCGACTCCAGGTGCGACAACGCCTTGGCTACGAACCGCATCTCCGACGTCAAGTGGGTCGCGCGGTCTGCCGGCATCAGCGACGCGATGGGGTCCGCCATCAGCGCCTCGGCCATCGTCTCCGGGAAGCGCTGGGGCGTAACGCCTGTCAGCTGCACGTAAAGCGCCTTCCAGGTCGCGAACTCGGCATCGGACGACTCACCGATGTCGCCTCGCAGCATCTCCGAGAAACCCTTCAGCAGCAGGGAGTAGTTTGCCGCCCCAAGGACCCGTAGCGCTCGGTCTCTGAACACCGTGACGACGAACTCCGAAAAACTTGCCGTTCCCCGCGGCCGCACGAGATATGCCGCCAACACGTAGCGGACCGTTGCCGCGCGAATGAGCCAGGACGCCAGGTCGACGCCTTCGTTGAGTTCCGCCCCGGGGCCACTGAAGACGTCCCTCTTTATGAATGACTGCGCAATGCCGTTCAGGGCAGAAATCCAAAGGAGCGGAAAGTCCAGCCCGGCCCCCAAGTGCAGGTGGGTCTCGGCAAAGCCTTGGTCGTACAGATGGCTCCACAGAGTAGGCGACAAGACATTGACTTTGGTCGGTAGGTTGGCTTCGGATCGACTCAGGGCGGCCAGCAACAGGTCGGCGGGAAGCGACCAAGCCAGCCAGCGCCATCGCCACCGCGCGAGCGCCTCCCACGAGCGAAGAGACGCGCTCGGCAGGCGTTCCTGCTCGGAGTACATCTTCGGAACCGCGAGCTTCCCCTGTACCTCCAAGCTCTCGGCCGCGACGCGGCGCAGGTAGTGGTGCAGGGGCACGGGGCGGTCGGACTCGCCGGCAAACCAGACGCGGTCCCGAATGGCGACTGTTTCGTCGACGGAGAACGCCGGAAAACAGCGAACGATGTCTCCCTCCGCGGCGCGCCAAAGCTCGCGCGTCGGCCTCAGGACCTTCAGCCGGCCGCCCAACCGCTTGTCGGTTAGGCTGGGATCGAGCGCCCTGATTGCGAGACGGAGGGCCGAAACGTGTGCGAGAGGAAACGCCGTGATCTCCGCCGTGACATGCGCTATAGGCGTTCCGCCAATACGTGTTGCCGTCATGGCATGCTCGGTCTAACCGAAAATCTCCCTTGCATACTCGTTTTCTATTGTTCTGCCCTTGCCGTCTGAAAATTGATATGTTGTCACCTCAAGCCAACGCCTCGTCTGCTCAGTAAGATTCGTTTCTTTGAGTATTGGTCTTAGCTCCCTAAGATCTTCTTTTTGCCTGTCCCATATATCAAATAAGCTGTCAACTTCGTCTTTGTCTTTCACCGTTTTGTCAACACACGCCCAGATATCTTGTCTTGCCCCCATCGACAATCCTGCTTCGGGAACGGTAATAAGTGAAACGCGCGCGGCCCAATCACGAATCAGTTGACCCCTTGACGACTCCCGCGTGTTTTCATTTGCCAGGTTTCGGATTTTTCCGAATACATCTTTCCATTCATAACGAAGGGGACATATTCCATTCCACCAATTCGGACCAACTCGTTCTGCTTCCGAGCCCCCGCTCTCTACGATGTTCTTGCCTTGCCCCGTCTTGGCCCCGCCTTTTTTTGATTTCGGCATTTCGGCTTCCGTCATCTGAACAGGCGTGTCGCCACTGACTATCGCCGTGGCAGCCGAGATCCAGGCAAATCCCAACGCGTCGACAAGTTTTGGCTTTTCCTCCCGCAGACCCAAGACGCCAACTTTACTCCCAATATAGTCAACCATCTCTGTCCACACGCCAAGAAACAAATCGTACTCCCAAAAACTCCGCCAAGCCGGCAAAGGCCAGTAAGCTCTTGGCCACTCCTTGTTTATAAGAGTTGCCCTTGGACACCATTCCACAGAGGCCCAGGGGGCGCTATTCGCATAGTGGCTGGGAGAAAAGGCAGAAATATAGCCTTGTGCTCTGGTCTCATTGAGTGCTTCAAGGTCATGATAGAGTATAAGTGATGATCGTGATTCGTTCGAGAGCCATGGGCGGTTTTTGGAATCCTTAGAATCGTTGGACTCATAAGAATCCTTAGACCGATGAGACTCCTTAGATTTTCGGAAGAGTCGCCAGCCCGGTTCTCTTCGGCTACAGAACCTCAAACGCCCAATGACCTCGAAATTCTTATGCTCTTCCGGCCTTCTCAATGCCGGCCGATCTTCCGAAATCACCTGAAAAAATCCTCTCTTGTTATCCGTATCTTTTTGTTTCGAAACAAATTGATAGATTTCATCCCCCGACGGGCGAGTCGCCTTAGCCGAGGGTTCAATCTCACGGACCATTTTGCGCACGCATGTAACAAACTGTGGGGACGCCACCGTTGCGTCGAGGCCAATCTCCAATATATCAAGCTCGGGTTCCCGGTCTTCACTGGTACGGAGTCCCAGACCAAGTTTCCGCCTGTCTAATGCAGCCAGAGAGCGGTCTTCTTCCAAAGCGCGTCTGCAAACGTTTGAGAAGAAGAGGAGAACGTCACGAGACAAAGGTTCTTTCTGTTGCGCCAAATCTTTGTTCTTATTATTTTTATTTTCGCTCATTTCAATAACATGCTGGAGCCCGAACCACAGATCGGAAAGCGTACGTATCGGAGCACGAAAAAATTCAAGCCCTGAATAAGGAGAATTTTCGATTTCTTCATCCCTTATAATATTGTTCTTTATTTCGTTTTCTGACGTTTGATTTCCTATGACGCGGAACGATCTCAACAAAATAAACTGCCTCAAGTTCCGTATGGTCTGCTCGACCATTCTTGGCTCCGAATCCTCAGAACCCGCCCCTTCCGTCGGGGGTCTTTTGAATCGTTCGCTTTCAAATGGAATCTTAGCCAAGAGCATATGCATACAAGAATCTGTTGTTTGGCCGAAGGGCCGGAAGTTCAAACCCTCTCGCGGCACAAGCGGTTTCAGTTCGATCCGTTGAGCAGGCGGAACCAGCTTGCGCAGCGCATTGAAGGCAACCTCTCCGGCGACGTTTCCGAGGTAGTCGGCCGGGAGCGACAACAGGTTGGTCCCATCCGGATCCGGCGTGACGGTGCCGGCGACGCGGGCAAGGTCCCCTGAGATCTTCAGATTGAAGACGACCGTTGCAAGGTCGATATCGCCGAGAACGAGGACAAAGAGGCGCGGCACCGAAACCATGCGGATGAGGCGGAGAAGGGGAAGGCAAAGCCCGGGATTGATGTCGAAGTCGTCGATCGAAAGCAGAAAGATCGGATTGTTGGTCCCCTGAGTGGTGGACATGTGGTTGGCCAGCGCATCGAGCACGCTCGCCAAGCGGGAGTTGACGCTGAGTCTGGCGCGTTCCGCCCGCATCGCTTCCAAGGCAAACACATCGGGGTCGAGGTGGGCCCCTCGATCCGGAAGGTTGCCATCCCAAGCCAGAGCCACGTCGGTCTGCAGTTGCTGGAGAGTGAGCAGCGACTCGTGATAGGGGAGGCTGGGCTCCAATAAATCCATACGGTGATCCGCCGTAGGCCCGGATCTCTGCATTCCGTCGTCAATACGCGCCAAGATGGCTGCGAGCATATTGGCGGAATTCGGAAACGTCTCCATATCCAGGTGTTCGAGCCAAACCAATCGATGCGCAATGCTCTTAACAAGCTCACAAACCTCGCCCGCGTGCTTTGGGGGGTCATCTCCGTTTTCATTATTTGGAGACATCTTTTCATAGTCAGACAAGAAATGAGAAGCATTTACGCTGTTTTTCTTTGCAAATTCCAGCTCCTTTGCCAATGAAAGTAAGAGCGTTGTCTTTCCTGTTCCACGTGCGCCCGACAGGAACGCGATGCGAGACGACGGATCGCTCGCCAACCAACGAAGATGCTCGGAACTCATATGGGGGGACGACGATCCGGTGTGATTAAGGTCGATCGCGTCTTTCAGTAAAAACAGGATGCGGTGAAAAGCTGCTCTTTGCTCCTCATCAAGCTTTCCATAATTTATTGGCCGTGCCTCTGGTCGGAGATGTGTTTTATTGTTGTTGAGGCCAGAATGATACCCTTCCGAGGTAGGACCGTTCATTATTGTCGCCCTCCACACCACTCGACGTTAGATGCGCATAGGAACCCAGGATCGGCCAAATCGGACTCAAAACCGTTCGATGGTACCACGTATGGGCGAAACCGAATAGGCGCCATTGCGGGTTTGTCCACTAGCATCGCGTTGAATTTCCACACTGCACCGGTGTCCGCAGCCACGCCGCGACGGCGTCCCCCGACCCTCGGACAGATGCGTGGGCTCGCACCGCCGTGGCCGGAACGCGGCGTATGGCACAAGGACTAGATGCACTTGGCGCTTGGTGACGACAGTCGTTCGTCGAGGTCGAGGCTGCGTGCCAACAATGCGGCGAACTGGTCCCCGCAGAGATCCATCATGTTTGCGGCGGTTGCACTGTCGAGCTCCCGCACCCAACGCCCGACACCCTTGATCGACGTGTCCGATGGCGTCTTGTTTCGCAAGGGAGCAAGTTGTTGATGCGGGAGGTCTTCGGGGAGCGGACGTCGGGGAGCCAGCCCGAGCGCCCCGCACAGGCCGTCGACGGTTGCCGTCGGCGAGTTGCACAGGTCCTGGTAGGCGAGAAACACCAAGCGGTTACGGAACCGATGACTCGCCACGAGGGCCTTTTGCGCATAACTCCGATAGGCCAGCGCCACGCCTTCCCAAAGGTCGTCGTGCGGTCCGAAGCGCGAGTTTTCCGCCATTGTCGACACCGTCGGATCAGGCGACGCCTGAGCCTCGGCGATTGAGCAGTAGACGTCGCGGGGATCGCGAACGAGATAGACCACCCTCGCGTCGCGAAAATCATCAAGGACGTCCTCGAGCCCCTCGCCCATGCGCGGACACTTGACGATGTCGTGGGTCTCCAACTCGCGACGATAGGCCTCGACCTCGCGGTAGGCCCCGGCCATCCGAGGATGAAAGATGGCCCACTGGGGATCATCCAAAAGGGATCGTTCCGTGACCGCCGCCAAGAGCCTCGCAGTCGCACTGGTCCCAGACCGATGGAGACCGGTTACCAGGATACGCATCGCGTCAGCCTCGAAGCCGATTTGGGGCCTGGTGGCACGCCCCATGACCGGGACTAGGTTTTAGGTCAGCTAACGGTCCGTTGGGAAGGCCTGATCGACCTTTGGTCTCCATAGAACGGACGTCAGATCAGCGGGCCGCATCGCAGCGCATTTGCGACAGGACGCCGGTTAGGGCCCCGAAGGCTGTGCGGCCCTCGCATCCTTGCCGAGTTGCCGGATGCGGAGAAGGTGATTGACCACCTGCACCCAGAAGGGCGTTCCCAGGCCCAAAAGCAGGCCCGTCAACAGCACGCCGATCAGCCAATTGATGAATGTCCCGGGCGCATCGCCCACCCGTGCCTGAAGACGGGCAAGTCCGACGTCTCCGTTTTTCGGCTCGGTAAGCAGGCATCGGGGATCGGCCGCTACGGTTTCGCATCCCGGGTAGCGGTTCCAGCCGATGGGAAATCTCTCGGTCACGATGGCCGCCGTCTGGCGTAACTCACCGACCGCCGTGCTGACGTCCCTCAACGTGAGCTTGGCCTGTTCGGAGACCTCTCGTGCTTGCTTCAATGCGGTGTTCGATACCTGAACGAGCTCCGATTCAGGGTCGGCCTTCGTCATAACGTCCGAGTTTGCAATGACGTCCAGCCGGGTGAGGAGAAGGTCGAGCCGCGCTTCGGCCTCGCGCATCGTCTTTTCGGTTTCCGTCGCGCTCACGCCCGCGTCCTGCGCCGGTTCTCCACTCAGTTGGCCGCGCTCGGCCTCCCCGAGAATGCCCTCCCGCTGGGCGAGAACAGAGGCGCGCTGCGACGGATCGGTGAGGTAGGTGCTGAACAGGTTGACGCTGTCGACATTGAGGCCGATCGCGAGAAGGAAACCGAAGGCGACACTCAGTGCACGCGCCTTGCGGGCGAACGTCTCGCGCGCACCGCTCTGGCTCGACGCGAATTGCCGGGTCAGGAGGTCGAGCTCCACACCCAGTCTCTCCGGCTGGCCCGTGGCCTCGAAATGATTCCGGAGGTCGTGGCCGAGCGCAGAGGATTCCAGTCTGACCCTGAAATCCTCGATCGAGATGGCATCAAGGGTTTTGCGTCGTGAGTCCCATCCGTTCGCTCTGACCGCCGCGATGCGGGGATCGCCGTTGCCGCTCGGCGGGAGCGGTTGCGGCGCCATCGTCAAGTCGACGATGAACTGGCAAAGGCTGTCGGGTCTCGAAGCCGTGTCGTTCAGAACCGCGTCGAACGGGCCTCGCGTGGCACCCCGGTCCGGGTCGAGGAACTGCGTGTTGAGGCGCTGCAACAGGGGGATGACGTGGTTCCGGAACAGGTACTCCACCATATCGCGAAGGCCCTTCGCCCGAAGCCGGGCCAGACGCATCGCCGTCCCTGCGAGTGAGGAGGCGGCCGTGGCCAGCGCAACGAATGTCAATGACAGGACGAGAACCGTTTCCAAGACCGCCAGAAGCCCGGCCATTTCGCACGCCCGCCTTTACGTTGTCTCTTTAGGCCTCCTGGCCTAGCGGCGGCTTATCGTCGAACGGCTGGCGCGGGGTATCGCCGCGGTCGAGCCGGAACACCTGCTTGTCGACTCGCCGGGTTATTTCGATGTCCACATAGATGGTCTCATTGGGGCGCAACACGCCTTCGAGGGTTTCGCCGTCCGTCCGGAACTCCACCGGCCGATAGTACGTGAAATGCCTGTCCCGGGGATCCGAGCTCTCTCTGGGTCTTGCGATGACACGAATGCCGAGGCGCTGGTCCCGGATGCGCGTCAGGACATCGTGATCGATGTAATAAACCAGTCTGTTGGGGTCCCGCGGATTCCGCTGTCGGTCGACGAAGAAACCCTTGGGCAGTTGATCGGGCCTGTACTCGGCGCCCGCCAGCAGAAACATGTCGAAATCGTCGATGGGATTCCCCTCGTTGTCCCGGATGCGGAAGACCAGCATGTTGTAACGGTGGCGCTTTGAGTGCTGGTCCCGGGCTTGCGTCACCTGCGTCAGCTCGGCCAACTCCTCGAGCCTTTGCTGGTAGCGGGCGCCGTCACCAACGCCCAGGCACCTGAGAATTTCGTCGACGACCGGCTTCTGTGCTGCCCGGCCCGGCGTGACGCTCTTCATGATGCCAATGTTGTCACCCGAATGGCTTGCTCGCGGAATGACGCCGAGCGGACCCGCGGGAGGCCGGCGGATGCCGCCCACGGGTTCGAGGAGTTGTACGGTGAAGGGCTCATCCGCGCCATGCGGAACGCTCTCCACCTCTTCAGGACCCTCCCGCAAACTCAACATGGTGTAGTTGAGGTTGGCCCCGGCGACCCGAACGACGCCATCGGAACCGACCTCGGCCAGATAGGAGTTCAGGAAGTCGTAGAGCTTGCGATTGATGGTCTGTCCCGTGAGCACAAACGGAAAGAACCCGTTCTCGGCCGGCGCGTAGTCCAAATAGCGCTCGGAGAGGCGCCATTGGTCCTCGCTCCCGAGCGACAGCCAGTCGAGGATCTGTTGTCCCGGTTCGATATCTTGGAACCATGCCTTCAGGCGACCAACCCGCTCCTTGCCGATGACGGCAAGGGGGGAACCGTGGTTGGCCGGCGCCAGCATCACCAGGTGCTGGAGAGGCAAATCCGCGAGTCCTTCGGCGCCGAAGTAGCGGTCCACCCATTCCCGGATCACCGGGCCCCCGGTCGAGTGCGTGATGCAAGAGAACGGCTGCGAACGGTTTTGGTTGTCCGGGATTTGCTCGCGAAGCGCGGCGTCGAATGCCTTCGTGACGTCGGACATCCGGACGTCGTCGTCGAAGCTGATGTATCGCCCGAGCCAGATGTGCCGGATATCGATTTCGAGCCCGAACGCCGGTGCACGGACCTGTAGGGCCTCCGGCAGTCCTCCGTAGGTGTCGGTATCCGTGACGCTCCAGCCGTGCACGAAGACGACAATCAAGGCTTTCCCCTCCGTTGATTATGCTCGCCTTTATAGACCACCGGATCTCACCACGTCCAGCAGATAGGGCATGAGTTTGTCCAAGATTCGGTCACGGATATGTCGTCAATCAATTCGACCGCTTGGCGTGTAAAAGTCCGTACGGAAAACATATCATTGATTTTGGGACCTTGCGATTCTGCGCATCGTGAGGCGGATCATGGCGAGGCGGGGGAAGGCGAGAGCCCGTCTGGCCAGGCATTCGAACTCCTTGGCCAGCCGCCGGCAGCGGCCCAGCCAGGCGAAGGTACGCTCGACGATCCAACGTTTGGACAGGACCACGAAGCCCTTGGCAGTGCGCGGCCGGCCACCCCGCTTGGCTGGCGGGATCATCGGCGCCACGATCATCCACTCGGCGTCCGTCAAATCGCTCCGACAGCGAAGGCCGTCCCGGTCATAGGTCCGACGGCTTTCCGTGGTCCACATGGCGCTCTCCAACAATATCTTGCGTCGCGCCAGTGAATCACAACCGAATTCCTCGGACTCAACTGCTTTCCGAACGGGCTCTCAAACAACATGAACACCTCGAGGGGTGTTCTATCGATCTCCACAACCGTCATCTCGGCTTCGGCGTGGCGCCCACCGAAGGCGATGGACAGGAGCAAGGCTCCGAGGGCCATCACGGAAGAACGGAAAAGGGTCCGGGACCACTGCCGAATTGTCAAAGATGGCCTCAACGACGGCCGCCACCAAGAATACTCGAGGCTCAAAGCGCCGCTCCTCGGCATCGGCCTGCAGGTAGTCCTGGAAGTGCATGGTCCGGTATTGGCCTTCGTACTCCCGACGCCAACGGTAGTAGCTCTGCTCCGAAACCGCGACAGACCTCGAGAACCGTCTGCCCCTGTGCAAGCAGCACGTCCGCGTCACGCATCATGTTGATGATCTGCTCGACCGAAATCCGCTTCCTCGGCATCTGTATGCCCCCTCTCATCAGAACCCAGATGCCAAGCTTCCCTGCCTAACATCTGGATCGGGTTAAAGGGGGGCAGGCCAGTGTGATGGTACGATTCCGGTCACCATCGAGAAGGACGCACTATGGGACAGGGACTTCACGGCAGCGCCACGACCACTCACGCTGCCGGGGCGGGGCATGGACAGCATCTGCAGCACCCATTTCGGACGGAACCCGCGCCGCCCGGTGGTAGGATGGACGCCAGTTGTCGGCCGTCCGACCAAACACCGAAAGGGACCCCATGATGCGGCGGCTTGCCGGACTGGCACCGCCGAAGCGGCGCGCCGCGGTCTTCGGAACTGATGATATCCCTTGAGCTAAGGTCCGTCACACCCCAGCGGAAGCAACCGCGGAGTGGAGGAGGTGCCGCTTGGTTGGCGGTCGTCAGGCGTGGGTCTGGGATTCGGCTGTCTCGGTGGCCAGGTTCTGTCTTTCGAAGGCCAGGACCTGCTTGGTGAGCTCCGCCATGGCCCGGTAGAAGTCCAGGTCCGCTTCCGCGATCACCTTGTCGCAGAAGCGCGGAACCCAGCGGTCCAGGTGCTCGTCGAAAAACCGCCGTTCGATGGCGAGGAGATTGGTGGCGTACTCCGCGTTGCCTTCGGCCCAGGCCTCTTGCTCCTTGGCCGCCAGCGTCTGCATGAACTCGAACTCCACGCTGATGTGGTCGGGCATGTCGGTGAATGCTTCGGCGTATTCGAGGCCGGTGGCTTCGATGAACTTCTTCACCTTGACCGTCTGGGTGCCCCAGAAGCTCGCTTCGAGGGCGTTCCCCATATCGATGTTCACGGACTCGTGGGGAGAAATGTGAGGACCTGGTCCGATGAACAGCCGCGTGTATTCAACGGCCAGGTCCTCCGCCAAGCGGTCGCGATCCGTGGCGATCAGTTGGTCCGACAGGGAGCCTTCGAGGGAGGCGAAGGCGCCGGCGAACTCGTCGCCGGCCAGGCGAGCCAGAAACGCGGCCGATGGCTCCGCCCGGAAGACGGTGGCAAGAAAGCCGTAGATGGCGCTGCGTGCCGCGGCCGTCTCCGCCATGTCTTTCCGGGCGATCGCCATGGTTCCGGCTCCGTCTCAAGTGGGCTCGTTGTCCGTTCAGGCCTTCTCCACCCTGACGACCTCATCCATCCACCGCTGCTGGCCGGTCATTCTGTCCGGTGCGTTGGCGATGAGCACGTTCGGGTGGACGCCGTGACGGTCCCACCATTTGTTCTTGAAGTCGGGGTCGTCAGCCATGGTCCCGGGAATAGGATCCGCCTTGCCCGAGCCGTAGCGTCCAGAAAACTCGCGGCCCACGTGATACGAGATGGCGATGATCCCGGGGATGATCCCTTCGGTCACCTTGACGTGGGTCGTGATTTCCCCGTGCTTGCTGCGGACGCGGATCCGGTCCCCGTCCACCAGGCCGCGTTCTGCTGCGGTCTTGGGATTCATCCATCCGGGGTTGTCGTGGTAGATCTCCGACAGCCACTTGCAATGGGACGTCCGCGAGTGGGTGTGGACGGCCACCTTGTAAGTGGTGAGGTGGAGTTCGTCCGGTGCCATGGCCGTGTGCTCGGCGATCGGCGTGAAGGTGGGGAACGCCGGGATGCCCTTGGCCTTCAGCAGCTCCGAATAGAACTCCAGGAAGCCGGACTTGTTGACCTTGTCCGGCTTGAATCCCCGGTAGACCTCGCCGTCGATCTCCTGGCCCACGTAGGCCTTGTAGGCGCCGGGGGTGTTCTGATACCCGACCTTCATGGCTTCGTCGGCGCTTTGGGCCTTGGCCTTCTTCCAGTTCCAGTAGACCCCGGTGGCTTGGTCGAAGATCACGCCGTCCTTCTTCAGAGCACTCGCCGGGATCTTGGACATGAACCCCATGTAGTCCGGCTTGGCATTCTTGTCGTGCCAGATGCCGCGCTTCTTCATGTACTCGAAGCCGCCGGCCTCCTTGACGCCGGGGGTCATGTTGCAGGACTGGCGGACGAAGTCCTCCTTGCTCGACCAGGCGAGCTTGATGCCCAGCCTCTGGGCCAGGCCGACCCAGATGTCGCCAGTGTCCCTGGACTCGCCCAAGGGCTTGATCAGGGGCTGGCGGAAGTAGTACTCGGCGACCTGTGTCGGCGAGACCATGTCCTCCCAGTCCCAACGCTCCAGGTAGGTGACGTCGGGGAGGATGATGTCGGCCAGGGCCGAGGACTCGTCGTAGACGATGTTGATGCTCACCGTGAAGGGCATCAGGCTCTCGTCCTTCATGATCGCCTTGTTTTCCTCCACCTCGCCGTTCACGTAGACCGGGTTGTAGCAGGACCAGATGTAGACCTCGGGCCGGCCCGCGCGGCCGTCCTTGATCATCTTCAGGACCTGGTGGTTGACGTGGTGGGTGGGGTAGGCCACCTGACCCGGGAAGCCGTCGTTGATGTTCAGGGCCTTGACCTTGCCGCCGGTCTTCTGCCCGGCCTTCGACTTGGGGCTCTTCCAGCCCGCGCCGACGCCCTGGCAGCGGCCGCCCGGGCTGTTGACGTTGTTGGTGATGGCGGCCAGGAGCATCATGGCCCGTTCCTGGTCGGCCCCGTCCTGGTGGGCGATGGTGCCGCGATAGCTGACGACGACCCCCGATTTCGCCCGGGCGAAGGCCCGCGCGAGCTCGCGGATCTTGTCCGCCGGCACCATGCTGTCCTTCTCGGCCATCTCCGGCGTGAAAGCCGCCACCCCGGCCTTGACGGCGGCGATCTTTTCATCCACGGACGCGTTGCGATCGGCCGTGACCTTCATGAACTTGAACAGGTCCCTTTTGTACCGGCCCTCGCTCATGATCACGTTGCACATGGCCAGGGCCACCAGCCCGTCCTTGCCCACGTTGATGGGGATCCACTCGTCGGCATGGGCGGCGGTGTCGGTCAGGCGCACGTCGAACACGTACATAGGCACGCCCCGTCCCACGTGCGCGTCGATCAGGCGCTGGGCGACGGGGATGTGGTTGGTGTGGGTGTTCAACGTGTTGGATCCGAAGACCAGGACGAAGTCGGTGTTGTCGAAGTCCCAGTTGTCGTAGTGACCGCCCCACATGAGCTCCTGGGCCGTCCACTTGCCGCCTTCGCAGATGGACGTGTGGTTGCCGATGGTCTTGGTGCCGAACGCCCCGAGGAAGTCGCCGTTCACCTTGGACTGGCTCGCCTTGTTGCGGCCGTAATGGTACATGAGCTTCTCGGGCGTGCCGGCGTCGAGCAGCGGTTTCATGCGCCCCGCGATCTCGTCCAGGGCCTCGTCCCAGCTGATCCGCTTCCACTTGTGCTCACCGCGGGCACCGACCCGCCGCAAGGGATAAAGGATGCGGTCCGGGAAGTAGACCGTGTTGATGCCCGCCTGCCCCTTGGCGCAGATCACGCCACGGGTGCGGATGGACTCCGGGTGCCCGTCGAGCTTGACCACGCGCCCGTCCTCGACGTACCCGATCATGGAATCCCGAGTCACGCACTGCCAGCAGGCGGTGGGGATGGCTTGGCGTTCCTTGCCCGTGGTGGGCGAGAAACTGCGCCCGCTCTGGCTCAGTTTGATGGTGCCGGCCAAGGCGGGCCGGATGTCGGCCGCGCCGGCAGCGAGCACGGCGCCGCTGGCCGAAGCCAGCTTCATGAAGCCGCGTCTGTTCAATGCTGTCATTGTCTGTGTCCTCCCTGAACGCGATCCGACGTCAAGCGTCCAGATACTCCATGTAGTGGTCCAGCTTGCCCTTCTCCCGCTCCCGGTAGGCGGTCTTCAGCACGCCCTCCGGGTCGATGTAGTAGACCTGCGGGGCCGTGCCCTTCTCGGGCAGCAGCACGTTCCCGGGGCTGGACAGGTTGTGTTCGCGGACCAGTTTCGAGACCGGGCTGTCCGGGTCGTTGAGATCGCCGAAGATGCGGGCCTTGCCCTGGCACGTGGTGACGCACGCAGGATCCTGACCGTTGTCGATCAGGTGGACGCAGAAGGTGCATTTGTCGGCGGTCTGTTCCTCCGGCTTGGCGCCGGCCTGGACGAAGGGATCGAAGGACCGCACCCCGTAGGGGCAGCCGTCGAGGCACTTGCCGCAGCCGATGCACTTCGCCACGTCGATCAGGATCAGGCCATCGGGGCGGCGGTAGGTCGCGCCACCGCGGTAGCGGATCTTCTTGCCGGTCGTCGGCGACACGTAGGTCAGGCGCTCGCCGGGATACTCCGGACAGACGCTGACGCAGGGCGGAACGCCGTCGTCCGCGCCGTCCTTCGCGCTGCCCTCGCAGTGATTGCAGATGATGGGCAGGTTGATCTTTTTGACGTTCGGGAACGTCCCCGTCATCTTGCGCTGGACGACGGTCCTGAAGCGGCCCAGGGACACGTTGTTCTCCGCCTTGCAGGCCACGGTGCAGGCGCTGCAGCCGATGCACCGCCGCATGTCCATGACCATGGACCAGCGGGGGGCTGCGGCCGTCGCGGCCCGGGCCTCGCTCAAAGGCGCGGCGGCAGCGGCAGCCCCGGCCGCCGCTGTGGCGGTGGCTCCGAGCATCTGCCGGCGGCTGATCCGTAACTTGTCGATCCGTTTCATATCCAATACCTCCCTATTCGTCGTTCTGATGCTCGGCATCGAACGGCGATGCCGTTTGCCTTTCTCGTTCCCGGTCATCCGCCGCCTTCGAGGAGATCGATCAGGTCCTCGAAGTTGGCGAACGCCTCGTCGATCAGCAGAATCGCGTACTTCTTGTTGTGCACGCCGTTGCCGATCTCGACCGTGGTCTTGAACTCGATGCCCCGCCGGTAGAGGGCCTGGGCCTCGCGAAGGTCGTTTTCGGGCACCTTGCCTTCCGCGTCGGCCAGGGCCTGGCGAGCCTCTTCCTCGACCTCGGCTAAGGACCGGACTTCCCGTTCGACGGTGGCCTCCCAATCGGCGAGCATCTTCTTGTGGCCCTCCGTGTGGCAGTCCGCGCAGGCTTGGGCCGAGCCGCGTTTGACGGCGTGGCCCTTGCTCAAGTTTTCATCCAGGTGACAACCCACGCAGCCGGTGTTCACGGCGCTCATCAGGTGGGGAGTCTCCGGGACGCTGTCGGCGACGGGAGTGCCGGCCAGCATCGTCTTCTGGAACCGGTGCGGGTCCTGATGGCAGAGGACGCATTCGGCGCGGGCGATATCCAGGTGTTCGGGCCGGTCCCTGTGCTCGATGGTCGCGTGGCAGTCGAAACAGTCGGCCCGGCGCGTGGCCACGTGCTTGTCGTGCATGAAGGTGCCGTCGGCGATCTCGTCGAACAGGTCCGGCCGCGGGTTGTGGCACGCCAGGCATCCGTTGGAGCTGACCTGGCCCCGGTCCACCTCACCCAGGCCCTTGACGATCTGGAAGTGGCAGCTTTCGCATGCCACGCCCGCTTTCTCGAGAGTCTGGTGGGTGATCGGCTTCTTGTTCGGATCGTCGCCGGTCAGCTGGCTCTGCAACGACTTGGTCGGGATCGTGTGGCAGAGATCGCATTTCGCCGCTTCCTGGTTCCACGCGGCGGTGTGGAACAGCCCCGGCGCCGCTGCGGAGTCCTGCCGCGACGGGCTCGCCGGGTAGAAATGGCACAGGTAGCAGACCTCCTCGGGCACCTCGAAATGCTTCTCGGTCGTCACCTTGAGGTGGCAGTCGTCGCAGGCGAGGGCCTGGTCGCCGAGCACCTTGTCCCCGAAGTGGGATTTGTGGGTGAACGTGGTCTTCTCGGTAAACGCGATCTTCTTGTCCTCGAACTCCCCGATGTCGTGGCAGCCGGATCGCAGGCAGGCCCCGTCCTTGATCACGGGCCGGATGGGCATGGGGGCGTCGGGGTCGTACAGGAAGGCGGCGAGGTGCCGCAGGCCCTCCATCTTCCCCTTGAACGACGCGTGCCCACCGGGCAGGAAATGGCATTCGATGCATTCCGCCTGGGCGCCTTCGGCGCTGTTGGCCGCGTGGTGCTTGGAGGCCTTCCACGAGGCATAGGGCTCGTCCATGATGTGGCAGACGCCGCCACAGAACGAAGACTGGCTGGTGGCGTATTCCATGGTTCCGTAAGACCCAGCAGCCAAAGCAATCACAATCACGAAAACAATTGCCGTCGCTTTCCACGTTATGTTTAAATTAATACGCAAACCGAGCCCCGATCTTTCCTTGTATTTTACTCTGTTTTTTTGTTAGGCCGCCTTGTAAGTCCTAAATAATCACTTGTCAGTTCGTTTGGCCCATTTGCATTAAATACTGTTTTGTTGTGCCCCCCTTGTTATTCCGGTTTTCGGCCTAGTGCGCCAACATGCGAACATACGCAGCGACATCAATGATTTCGCTCGCGGTAAGTATTTTTTTCCACGCTGGCATATATTTTCCTTTCCCCTCACTAATGATTTCGACCAAGTCTTCATCCGTGATTTTTTTCATCTTATCGGATCTGGTGTAATCCATCATGGTGGCGTTGATGAGGTGCGCGAGGAGGCCTTTTCCGTTGCCCGAGTTGCCGTGGCAGCCCACGCAGGCGCTGCGGAAGATGGATCGCCCCCGGCGCGTATCTCCCCGAAGCGTGAGGCCGCCCTCGTCAAGCCTAGAGACGTATGCCGCGAGATCGACCAGGTCCGTCTTGTCGAGCACCGCATCCCAGTTGGGCATGGCCGACGTGTCCCGGCTTCGGTATCCACCGATGACGGACATCAGTTCGACGACGCTTTTGCTCTGATATGCCTTGGACGTGAGGTCGGCCGGCGTGATGCTGAGGTTCTTCGCAATAGGGCCGGATCCCCTGCCATCCGGCCCATGACAAACCAAGCAGTACGAGAAATAAAGATTGCGGCCAATTAGAGGATTCGGTGTATGGTCAGCAAAAGAATCGTAACTTAAAACCATTGCTACTAAAACAGCGGCTAACCACTTGTATTTATTCATTCTGCTTGCCTTACTATTCACTGTATGCGCCGAACACAGCACTTATTCACAACATGGTCTTTGACCAGTCGTCCAACTCATGGCCAGTACTTGATGGCTCTTCCGCCTCCCTGCGAGGCACGCGGATTCCACCGCTTATCCGAACATCAGCAAGAAGCGCGCCAGTTCGACCAACCGATTGGTCGCAATGGATTTCGAACGTCAGGAGTGGCAGGAAGACGGCGGAAGGACGCCGATCGGTTACCGATCGGTTACAACCGGCGTGAAACTGGTAACGTGCCTGATTTCGGCATGTTTATCAGAGGGTTGCGTTACGATACAGGATTCCGGTGGTTACCGGGCAGTAACGTCGCCGCGAACCCCAATTCAAATCCACACCCATGGAACCGCGAACGCTACTGAGCCATATCCGAGATGGCGAGTATTGTGGTATATCTCTTACTCACGTGATCTAGGACACGAAAATCCGGCGTCGGGCCCCCGGCCTAAGAGAGCGCGGAGACGCTCAGAACCGCGGGCGAGGCGACCGGGAATGAGCCGCCGGTATACCGGGGCCACTTCGGGGAGGGGTGGCGTTGCGGTTCGTCCTGGCACTTGTGGTCATCCTGTGCGCCAACGCTGCGTTGGCGTCCGGGCCCGAGACTACGGTCCGCTTCGGGCTGACGGCGGTTGTCGTCACCGACAACATGCGCCTGCTCGACCGCTGGGCCATCTACCTGAGCGGCAAACTGGGCCAGCCGGTGGAGTTCGTGCGCCGGCGCTCCTACCGGCAGGTCATGGACCTCCTGCGCGCCGGCGAGGTGGATATGGCCTGGATCTGCGGCTATCCGTTCGTCCAGCCGCGTGACCCGGAGTTCCTGGAGCTGCTGGCGGTCCCGGTCTATCGCACGAGGCCGTTGTACCATTCCTACATCATCGTCCACGAGGACAGCCCCTACCAGGATTTCGGCGACCTGCGGGGCTCCGTGTTCGCGTTCTCCGATCCCGATTCCAACTCCGGCTTCCTCTATCCTCAGGCCCTGCTGATCGACCGCGACGAACGCCCGGAGTCGTTCTTCCGCCAGACGTTCTTCACCTTCAACCACGCCGAGACCGTGGAAGCGGTCGCCGCCCGGGTGGCCGACGGCGGCGCCGTCGATTCCTACGTGTGGGAGTACCTGGCCAAGCTGAGGCCCGATATGGTCGGCCGGACGCGGGTCATCCACCGGTCGCCCGTGTTCGGGTTCCCCCCTCTGGTGGCGCGGATCGGACTGGACCCCGACGTGACCCGTCGCCTGGCGGAGATCCTGCGCGGCATGGAAGACGACCCGGAGGGTCGCGCCCTCCTGGCCGGGTTCGATCTGGACCGCTTCGGCCACTACTCGCCCGACCTGTTCGACGACATCCGCAGCATGGCACAAAGGGTGGGCGCCGCGCTTCCCCTGCTCGGGGCCGTCGAGCGGTCGCGGTAGCCGAGGTGCGCCCGATGTTTCGGCCCCGATCGTGGAACCTCAGCGTCAAGTTCGTATTGACGCTGACCGCGGTGGTCGCCGGCGTGGGGTTCACCATCGGCGCCGTCATCGTTGCCCAGGACTGGCGCCGCTTTCACAACGACTTGGCCGAGAAGGCCCTTCTCCTGGGCCGCTCCGTCGCCATGGTGGCGCCCCGGGCGGTACTGCAAAGCGACTACTGGGCGCTCTACAAGAGCCTTGCCAACCTGTCCTTGAACTCGTCCGAGGGGTTGGGGACCACGCGCATCCTGAGCGCCATGATCCTGGACCCCGACGGCCGGGTCCTGGCCCACACGGACCCGTCCGCCCATCCGCTCCGGCTGCCCTTTGCCGCTCCCGACCCGGATGAGCAACGGTTGTACGAACAGGCCGTGTCGGCGACCCGGGCCACCGTGCTGAGTCGGAGCGGGATCGGCCCCGGAGGTTTCCTCGAAGGTGTCGTCCCCCTGTTCTCGGAAGAGAAGTTCCTGGGCGTGATCCGGGTCCGGCTGTCCAGTTACGAGCTCTATGAGAAGTCGCGCCGCGCCGCCGTGACCGTGCTTGCCTTGACCCTCGGTCTGGTCCTCGTGGGCATCGCCGTCGGCGCGTGGGTGTCCCACCGCATCGTCAAGCCATTGGCCGCCATCACCCAGGGCCTGGAGGCCATCGGCCGCGGCGAGCTGTCCGAGGTTCCCCCGGTGCCGAACCGGGGCGGCGACGAGGTCGGGCGGCTCGCCATCGCCTTCAACAGGATGACGGAGGAGATGACCGAGAAGCGGGCGTTGGAGCAGGAGATCGCCGTTGGCGAGAAGCTCATTGCGCTGGGGCGCATGACCGCCGGCGTCGCCCACGAGGTCAACAATCCGCTGGCCGGTCTGCTCAACTGCCTCGACACCCTCAAGAAGCACCCGCAGGACCCCCAACTTGTCGAGCGCTACCTACCGGTCATCGAGCGGGGCCTGCATCGCATCCGGGACATCGTGGGCAGCCTGTTGGTGGAGCTCAAGGTGGAAGGGTGCGACGAGGGCCTGAGCGCCGACTGTCTCGACGAGGTCCGGGAGCTGGCATCCGCCGAGATCGCCGATCGCCGCATCAACTTGGTATGGGAGAACGCCATCGACGGCATCCCGTCGCTTCCCGGCAAGCGCGTCCAGCAGGTGACCCACAATCTGGTCAAGAACGCCATCGAGGCGATCCCGGAGGAGGGGACCGTCGTCTTCCGGTCCTTCTGCGACGGGAGCACGGTTGTCTTGCAGGTCAGCGACGACGGGCCCGGCATTCCGGCTGAGCACCGCAGCCACCTGTTCGACCCCTTCTTCACCACCAGACCCAACGGGACCGGCCTCGGGCTGTGGATCGTCTACCGGCTGGTCGAGAGCATGCGCGGCGTCATCGAGGTCGAGAGCGAGGTGGGCGGCGGCACGCGTTTCCACGTCGCCTTGCCGGCGTCCGGTCCGCAGGCGGCGGAATGATGGCACCCCAGCACGCGATTGCAGCGGAGGCCCCGGAGTGTCCGGATCTGTGCGTCCTGGTGGTCGAAGACGACGAGATCATGCGGCTGTCCCTGGCGGACCGCTTGTGCCTGGAGGGGATTCCGGCACGGGCGGCTGGCGACCTGGCGGGGGCGCGGGCCCATCTGGCCAAGGGTGAAGCGGACCTGGTGGTGACCGACGTGCGGCTTCCCGACGGGTCGGGTTTCGAGCTGTTCGACGAGATCTCGCGGCACTATCCGGGAACGCCGGTCATCGTGATGACGGCATACGGCGACGTGTCCGACGCGGTGGCCCTGGTCAAGGCCGGCGCCGTCGACTACCTGACCAAACCCTTCGACATGGGCCGTTTCGTCGGCACCATCCGCCGGACCCTGTCGCGGATCGCGGACACCCGTCTGAGCGCGGACGCCCCGGACATCCACTTCGGCACCTTCCGCCCGGGAACCGGTGTGATCGGCAAGAGCCACGCCATGCGGCGCATCGAGCGGCTGGTCGCGCGCCTCGCCAACGTCGACAGCTCGGTCCTGATCACCGGCGAATCCGGGGTGGGCAAGGAGGTGGTGGCGACCCTGATCCATCAGAACAGCCGCCGCGCCGCCAAGCCCCTGATCACGGTGAACTGCGCGGCCCTCCCCCCCAACCTCATCGAGAGCGAGCTGTTCGGTCACGAGAAGGGTGCGTTCACCGGCGCCACCCATCGCCGTATCGGCCGTTTCGAGCAGGCGCAGGAGGGCACCATCTTCCTGGACGAGATCGCCGAGACGCCGCTGGAGATCCAGGTCAAGCTGCTGCGCGTCCTGCAGGAGCGGGTCTTGGAACGGGTCGGCGGCGAAGAGCCGATCCCCCTCAACGTGCGTGTGCTCGCGGCGACCCAGGTCGACCTGGATCAGGCGGTGAAGGAGGGCCGGTTCCGGTCCGACCTGTACTGGCGCCTCAACGTCATCCACATCCGCATTCCGCCCCTGCGGGAGCGGCCGGAGGACATCCTCTACCTGTCGCGTCTTTTCGTGAAGCAGCACGCCGAAGAGATGGGCAGTTCCGCTCCCGGCCTGTCGGCGGACGCGGAAGCGAAGCTCTCATCCATGGATTTCCCCGGCAACGTCCGCGAGCTGCGGAACATCCTCGAGCGGGCCGTGGCGCTCTGCGACGGTCCGCGCATCATGGCCCGGGACCTGATGCCTCCGGAGCAGGACTTCGAGGACAGCGAAGACGACCGGCCGCCGCCCACCCTCAAGGAGTCCGTGGCCGACGCGGAGCGCGAGGCCATTCACCAGGCATTGGTGCGCAACGGAGGGAGCGTCAGCAAGACGGCGGCCTCCCTTGGCATCTCACGAAAAAGCCTGTGGGAGAAGATGCGCCGCCACGGCATCACCAAGTAGCGCGGCAGATGGCGACATCAGCGCCCGCCGTGACCGGACGGCTGCTTCGTGCATGGCGGGTCTGAAAGGACAGACGCTGTCACTCAAATAGGGATCTTGAGTGATTCATCGATATCGGCCGCTTGGCCGATCGGCCCGCCCGCTTCGATCTCTTCGTCGGTTGCGTCCCGCACGGCCAGGATCTCGAGCGTGAAAACAACGTCTCTGCCGCAAAGCGGATTGTTGCCATCGACGGTCAGCGTCTCGTCATCCATCCTTGTCACGAGGAAGTTCCGGGTCTCGCCTTTCTCGTTCTCCATGACGATGGTCGTGCCGATTTCCCGGTATTCCTCAGGAACATTCTCGATGCGATCGGTAAAAACCAGCGATTCGTCTCTGGGGCCATAGAGCTGATTGCAATCGATCGGTACCTCGATGACGTCGCCGGCGGACTTGCCTTCCAGCTCTGCGGTGACGGCGGGTGCCAGGACTTTGTTGGCGCCGTGAACATAGCCCAACGGGAATTCGACCATGCTGAGAACATGCCCCGATTCCTTGTCGGTCACCTTGTAGGTGAGTTCGACGAGCTTGTTGTCTTGGATGATTTCCTTCATAGCGAATCCGCACTCAGGGCTCAGAAGATGGATGCACCAAAGATCTTGATCTCTCCCTTGTCATAGCCGAGGACCAGTCTGCCCAGCCATTCCCCCTCCTTCTTGGTGCTCCGTTGGCGGAACAGAACCGTCACATGTTCGCCACGGCGGATGATGCCGAGGTAGTCCACGTCATCAGACAGGTTTCTGGCCAGCTCACTGCGCGCAAACTGCTTGCCGACCTCGACCTCGTTCAGACCAAGCAGCAGGTCATAAGAAAACTTCCTGATGAATTTCCCGTATTCGCCTTCGTTGGAATATTTGACGAGGTCGCCCCACATGGGAATGGCAACCTCCAGTATCTCTTCATCGGTCTTGTCAATAATGTTCATCTGCGGCTCTCTGTTGCGGCAAGAGATCAGCCCTGTCAGGCGAACAAAAAAGGATCAACACGGGACATGTTGATCCTTTTTTTGACCAAACAGAAGTTCAAAGTGAACTCCTGTTTGGCGTTCTTGCTTAGCTACTCGTTTTCACCGACCAGGTGATAACAAGGCGCTTTTTCCATGGTGTATTCACCGGTCTGCGGATCACGACGGGAAACCGTCAGGACGTGCCAGTTCTCGTCGTCCAGCTTCATGGCGTCGCCACGATAGTAGTAGCCGGGCCACCGCGTTTCCTTGCGGAACAGCGTGTGTTGGAAGACGGCCTCGGCGGCCATATGACGGTGCTTCAGCTCCCATGCACGCAGCAGCTCGTGGATATCCTCCGCGGCGAGCTTCTCGAGATCCTCTTCCAGGATCTTCATCTTCTGGAGACCGATGTTGAGCAGCTTGTCGTTGGTCATGTAGCTGACCGTCACGCCACCGCAGTACTCGTCCATCAGCTTCTGCAGGCGATCCAGGCCCTGGCGCGGGTTGATGTAGTTCGGGTTGACCGAGCCCGCGACGATCTCGTTGCGGTAGGTCTTGTAGTGGTCCATCGGCTTGTAGATCTCTTCCTTGCGGCGGTCGATCTGCGCCTGAGAAACACGAATACCCTCGGCCTTGCCGTCGTCGATGTACTTGCAGGCGGCCTTGGCCGCCAGACGACCCTCGGTGAACGAGCCGGAAGAGAAGGCGTGCGGGGTGCCGCCGACGGCGTCGCCGGCACCGAACAGACCTTCGACCGTGGTCATGCGGTTGTAGCCCCAGAAGTACTCCGGCGGGGAGACATCCTCGGGGCCGGAGCACCAGGCGCCGCACCCGGTGGCGTGGGAGCCCATGACGTACGGTTCCGACGTGGTCAGTTCCGGGTTCTGGTACTTGGGATCCACGTCGGTGGCGGCCCACAGCACGGCCTGACCAACGGTCATGCCCAGGAAGTTGTGCCAGCCGATCTCTTCCAGATGCGGGTCCTGGAAGGCTTCCATGGTGACCATGTGGATCGGTCCGCGACCGGCGTTCACCTCGTTGATGAGCGCGTGGTTGCGCAGGCAGGTCGGGATCGGCCTGTGGGTCAGGTGCGAGGCCTCCGGGTCCAGGTACTCCTTGCCGACCATCTTCTGCAGTTCCGGGAACCACTTGGACTCGTACTCTTCGCCGTAGGCGTTTTGCGTATAGGTCTTGAGGTGCAGGAAGTAGGCACCCACCGGACCGTAGCCGTCCTTGAAGCGGGCGAGAACGATCTTGTTCTCCATCTGGGTCATCTTCGCGCCGGCACCGATCAACAGGCCATAGGCCGAGCCCGACGACCACGGTGCATACCAGACGCGACCCGAACCTTCACCGACCGAGCGCGGCTTGTAGATGTTGGAGGCACCGCCGGCGCCGACGATGACGGTCTTGGCCTTGAAGACGTGGTAGTTGCCGGTACGGACGTTGAAGCCGACGGCACCGGCGACGCGGTTCTCCTTGGCTTCGTCCATCAGCAGATGGGTGACACAGATCCGGTTGAAGACCTTGTCGGCCGACTTCTTGGCCGCCGCGGCGACGATGGGCTTGTAGGACTCACCGTGGATCATGATCTGCCAGCGGCCTTCGCGTTGAAAGGTGCCCTTCTTGGGATCTTTCATCAACGGCAGGCCCCACTCTTCGAACAGGTGCACCGCCGAATCCACGTGGCGGGCCATGTCGAACGCCAGGTCCTCGCGAACCATACCCATCAGGTCGATACGTGCGTAGCGGACGTGGTCTTCCGGATTGTTCTCGCCGAAACGGGTGCCCATGTAGCAGTTGATCGCGTACAGCCCCTGGGCGACCGCCCCGGAGCGATCGATATTGGCCTTCTCGGCGATGACGATCTTCTTGTCCTTGCCCCAGTACCGGGCCTCGAAGGCGGCGCCGGTGCCGCCAAGGCCCGCGCCGGCAACCAGAACGTCGATGCCGTCTTCGACGATTGTCTTGTAAGCCATCAGTAGTACACCCCTGCTTTCAGTGTCAGGCCATTGGACTCGAGGGTGTGAAGACCACCGTCGTCGAGACGAATGTATTTGGGCTCGTTGTACAGCAACTCGCTGTCACGCATTTCTTGGCTGGGCGCAGGAACGTCCTTGAGCTGAGGGATGTCCCTGCCCCAGGGCTTGGTGGTGATCGGCGCCAGCAGGTTCAGGTCTTTTTCGCCATTGCGGAACTTGATGCGCCAGGCAATGACCCCCTTCTCCTCATCGCGGATCACGCGTACCGAGTGACCCAGCGGGGCGAAGTCCGCATAGCCACGCACATCGATCGCATTCATGGGGCATGCCTTCACGCAGGAATAGCACTCCCAGCACATGTTGGGTTCGATGTTGTAGGCGCGCCGGTACGTCGTATCGATGTGCATGATGTCTGACGGGCAGATATCGACACAGTGCCCACAGCCATCGCATCGAGTCATGTAGACGAAGGTTGGCATAGCTCGTTCCCTCTCTCGCTCCTTCGAATGTTGCGGGCTGGATTTAGTAGTGCCGGGCCGGCTCGCTCTTGATGCCAAGTCCCATGTGGGGCGGGTTGGTGCCCATGTATTCCGGGATATCGGGATACCTTTTCTGCAATTCGGGGTCCGTCAACTCGCCCAGGTCGGGCAGGTTCTCCTGCGACCCGTCCGCCTTGATCATCCGTTTCTGGAAGGCGGCAGCCGGCTTGAAGAACATGTGAGCGAACTTCGACCACAGCACGGTGCCGAACAGCACCGTGCTGGCGATGACGAACAGGGCGAAGAACAGCATCGTCGACCCCGCGGCTCCGGAACCCTGCAGCCCGGACCAGATCAACCCGAAGGTGGTCGTGCCCAGCAACGACAGGATGAACAGGTCCGCCCGCACGATCCGGTACCAGGGATTGCCCTCCGCGGCGACGTCGACCCGGATGAAGAACCAGAACCAGTAACCGCCGATGCACACCATCAACGCGCCGATATGCCACAGCGCCGGCCAGATTACCGGCGTGGCTGTCTCGGCGGTGGGATACGCGAACACCAGGACGACGGTCGCCAAGACGAACAGGACGAAACCGTACATGGTCAGCAGGTGTGCGAGCCTGCGCCGCGGATTGCAGAACTCGGCGGAGGTCAGGACATCCTCCGCCACGGTTCGAACCGCGATCGACATCATCTCGCCACCGCCAAGTTCCCGGACCCGAGCGGCCTGCGACTTTTTCGCATTTTCGAAAAAGTACTTGGCGCTGCTTTTGTGGATCGTGTCCAGGATCGTGCCGCCCACGACCAGAATGAACATCAGGACCACGTACGTCTGTATCGCGGAGGGCGGCATGAGAGCCGCCAGATCAATGAACGGATTGTTGGCGAACATCCAATCCTCCTGGGGTGCCTCTTAAGGGGACAATTGTGTGGGACATTTATTAGCATTGCAACATATAAGAGGGGGCTTGTTCAAGGGAGAGGTTCTTCAGCCGCTTCCGGCCGCTCCAGGACGCCGACGGCGTGAGCGGCTATGCCTTGTTCTCGTTCGGCTTTTTCGGTCGCGCCAAGCCGTCTCGGACGATCCGTATCCGCGTCCCGCCTTTTCCGTTGCCGCGGTGTTTTTTGGCGTCGTGAAGCTGTCGGCGGCGAGTTCGGCCCCTGGGGTCTGGCATCTCTGCGACGGGCTAGCGGGTTCCGGTGAGCTCCGCGATGAGGGCGTGCGTGCCATCCACCGAATGGCGTCGGGTAAAGGCGCATCCTCCCAAGAGGCCGTCGGGCAAGCAGAAGTAAATGGCAAATAAAACACATTAGCATCACGATGGCATTCCACCCCGTGGCGGAGGGCGCCGGTGTCACGGCAGGAGAGCATGGAAGTAGACGCGTTTCGGGAGTTCCCAACCGAAGACGTGGCGCGGACATTCGACATGGACCCACATGACGTCGAGATGGAGATCTCTGGCGGACGCATGCACGGTGACCAGGAGATGTGTATCCGCCATGGGGATGGTGAGGACCGGCATTGCCCGATTCCGGACCGAGATCGGGCTGGCGTTGGACGGACCGCGGCGAAACGGGGTATGGACTTGGCCGGTGATGCGTGACTTCGACGACCCTCCTTGCGCCCCGAGGTATCCCGGCTCGGACCGGAGGTTCACAGTCCGGGCACGCGCCGACGGGGTATCCCCGGTGCGGCGCCGGTTGGCGTGACCGATGGTGTGATCAGTGGTGAGCGTGAACGACGTGCCGGGTCGCCGTTCGTTGTTCCTGGCCCTGGGGCTCATCTTCGTCGCCCTGGGTTTGCTCGGGACCGTCCTGCCGGTGCTGCCGACCACACCCTTCATGATCCTGGCCTTGTGGTGCTTCGCCCGCAGCTCGCAACGATTCCATGGGTGGCTCTACCATCACCCGGTATTCGGTCCTCCGCTGCAGAAATGGGATCAGCACCGCGTGATCCCGCCCATTGCCAAGATCGCGTCGGTCACCGCCATGACCGCCAGCATGGTCTATGTGGTCCTGTTCTCGGCGGCGCCTTGGTATGCGTTGGCCGCCATGGGCGCGTTCATCGTCTACGCGGCCTGGTACATCCTGTCCAAGCCGAGCCGGGCCCCCGACGACTGAGCCGTCGGCAAAGGTTCCCTTCAGGTGCGCATGAACGGCTGCATCAGCCGCGCGGCGCCGGTCAGCCGCAGGGGGGCGTCGGTCACCACCAGGCAGATGCAGTCCTCGGTCGGCTCGGCAACCGGCTGATGGGTGACGGCATCGTCCACTTCCGCCACGTCGCCGCGGCCGACCCGGCCCAGATCGTCCCTGTAGGCGCCGGTCAGGACCAGGGTCATCTCGTTCCCCCGGTGGCCGTGCCGGGGAACCGCCCGCCCAGCGCCGATCCGGTAGAGCCGCGCGATGTCGCCGCCGCGCCCGGTCAGCAGCTTGACCGCATGGATGCCCGGCCCCAGGGGACGCCAAGGAAGCTCCTCGACGGGGGTGGGAAGATAGCCGCGCAAGGGCTGCGGAATCAGGCGCGCATCACCGCGAGGCGCCGGCGCCGTGGCGGGTGCGGTCGCGGGCGGCTCGACCCCGCTGTCCAGCCGCGCCAACACCGACTCGAGCGCGCCGTCGTTCAGGGCCGCCGGGGCGAGGTCTTCCATCAGGGCGCCGCCCACGGCCTCGGCATCGGCCACCGCCGAGCGGCAACGGGGGCACAGGGCAAGGTGCGTGGCCACCAACAACGCCGTCGGCTCGCCGAGGCTGCCGGCGGCATAGGCCATCAGGAGGGCGTCGCTGGGGTGTCGGGACGCGGTCATGTGATCTCTCCCAGGTCCTGGCGCAACCGACGCATGGCGAGGCGCAGCCGGGATTTCACGGTGCCCATGGGAATGCCCAGCTCCCGGGCGATAAGGCTGTGGGGTTTGTCGTCGAAGAAGGACATCTTCACCACCGTCACCTGGTCTTCGGGGAGATAGTCCAGAGCCGCCCGCAACCGCGCGCTCCTTTGCTCGCCGTGCAGGCGATCGTCGGCCGCCGGTTCCGGGTCGGGAACCCAGGCCGGGTCCTCGGGGTCAAGCTCGGGTCGCCGTTCCTTGCGCAGGGCATCGATGCGCAGGTTCCGGGCGATGGTGAACAGCCACGTGCCGGCACTCGCCTTGGCAGGGTCGAATTGACCGGCCTTGCGCCACGCCGACAGCATGGCTTCCTGGGCCAGCTCCTCGGCCTCGCCGTCGGCCGCCCCCAGACGCCGAAGATAGGCCTTGATGCGCGGCGCAAAATGCTCGAACAGCGCCGCGAAGGCCGTCCGGTCGCCATGGGCTGCCACCGCCTCCAGGAGGGCGGTCATGGCCGACGCCTGGTTGCCGGCCCTGGTGCCGGGGTCCGGCATCCTCATGGCCGCCCCCCCGCGCGGCCAAAGCAGGACAGGCGGGACCGGGCGGCGCCAAAACCAAAGCCAAGGTGCGGCCAATCCGGCCGCCGGGGATTCGACACGGGCAATCATGCCTCCGTGTACGGATGCGGGCGGGGTATGGATCACTCCCGTTGCCATTTCAAACCACGGCCGCCGCCATCGCAACCGGGGATGAGACGAAAAAGACACGTCGGCACCGCGGTGGGCCACGTCTCGGCGGCGAACGGCGCGGGCGTCGCCGGTGATCGGCTCTTTTCGAGGGGGAAACATGGTATTTCGCTTGATTTCGGGCCAAACCGTGACCACCCGTAGGGCCGAGTGATCCGAGGCCCGGGTGGCGACGTAATAGGGTGCAGGACACTCGAACGGGAGGGATCCATCATGACACCCGACAAAGACGCCGTTCCTCGTCACGCCGCCATGTTGCAGTACATGGCCCACGAACTCAGGAGCGCCCGGCCAGGCGCCGAGACCTCGACCCGCTCCTTGGCGCTGTTCGCCGACGCCTTGGAGCATATCGCCGCCGACCTGATGGTTTCGGCCGGGGATTGCGGCGCCACCGGGTCCGCGCGCGGCCGGCGCCGGGGTGCCGTCCAATAATGGGGGCAAGGGAACTCGGGACATCGCCTTCCGGGGGGCCTCTCAACATCGCCGTCGTCGGGACCGGGATTTCCGGCATGGCGGCGGCGTGGCTGCTCAGTTCCCGCCACCGCGTCACCGTCTTCGAGCGCGACGGCCACGTCGGCGGCCACAGCAACACGGTCGACGTGGCCGGCACCGAAGGCCCCGTGCCCGTGGACACCGGGTTTATCGTCTACAACGAGACCAACTACCCCAACCTTACCGCCCTGTTCGACCACTTGGGCGTGGCCACCGAGCCGTCCGACATGTCCTTCTCGGCGTCCCTCGACGACGGGCGGCGGGAGTACGCGGGAACCGATTTCCGCTCCCTGTTCGCCCAACGCCGGAATCTGGTCAGCCCCCGGTTCTGGCGCATGCTGGGGGACGTTCGGCGGTTCTACAGGGACGCGCCCGGCCTGCTGGCCGAGGACGGGGCGGATGCCCTCACCCTGGGGGAGTATCTGGCCCACAACGGCTACTCCCGCGCCTTCCTCGACGACCATCTGCTGCCCATGGCCGCTGCCATCTGGTCGACCAAGGCCGAGCAGGTGCGCGCCTATCCGGCCGCGGCCTTCATCCGGTTCTTCGACAACCACGGGCTGCTGAGGCTGAGCGGTCGCCCGGCGTGGAGGACCGTGACCGGCGGCAGCCGGGAGTACGTGCGCCGCCTCACTGCCCGCTATGCCGACCGCATCCGACTGGGAACCGGGGCGCGGACCATCTCCCGGGCCCCCGGCCTGGTGACCGTGATCGACGATGAGGGCGTGTCGCACCGGTTCGATCACGTGGTCGTGGCGACCCACGCCGACCAGGCGCTGGCGTTGCTCGACGATCCGACAGACGACGAGCGGCGGCTCCTCAGGGTGTTCCGCTATCGGTCCAATGTCGCCGTCTTGCACAGCGACCAGCAGCTCATGCCGCGTCGGCCCGAGGTGTGGGCGAGCTGGAACTACGTCGAAGGGCGGCGGGCGGGCGCGGCCAAGGCGCCGGCCGCCCACGTGACCTACTGGATGAACCGCTTGCAGGGGCTGGCGCCCGAGAGCCCGTTGTTCGTCACCCTCAACCCCCTCTACCCGCCCCGGTCCCACAAGACCATCCAGACGTTCACCTACGAACATCCGCTGTTCGACTGCCGGACGGTGCGCGCCCAGCGGCACCTCTGGAGCCTGCAGGGCAGGCGCAACACCTGGTACTGCGGATGCTACTTCGGCGCCGGATTCCACGAGGACGGTCTCCAGGCCGGGCTGGCGGTGGCGGAAGACCTGGGCGGCGTGCGCCGGCCCTGGTCGGTGGACGACGAGTCGGGCCGCATCGTGCGCATGGCCGTCGGCGAGGCCGCCGCCGCATGACCGCCTTCGCCTCCGCCCTTTACCACGGCACCGTCGTGCATCGGCGGCTCCGGCCCCGGCGCCACGATCTCCGTTACCGTGTCTTCGCCATGCTCATCGATCTCGACGAGCTCGCCAGGCTCCATGCCGTGCTGCCCGCGTTCTCCCATAACCGCTTCAACCTGTTCAGCTTCCGGGACTCGGATCACGGTCCGGGCGACGGGTCGCCGTTGCGTCCGTGGGTCGAGCGGCACCTCGCCGCCGCCGGCATCGATCTCGACGGCGGCGCCATTCGGTTGCTCTGCTATCCTCGGATCCTGGGGTACGTCTTCAATCCCCTCAGCGTCTATTTCTGTCACCGGCCGGACGGCGCCCTGGCGGCGATCCTGTACGAGGTCAGCAACACCTTCGGCGAGCGTCACACCTACCTGATCCCGGCGCAGGGCGATGGCCCGGGCCCCATCCGCCAGGCGTGCCGCAAGGCCCTTTACGTCTCGCCGTTCATCGCCATGGACGCGCGCTACGATTTCAGCATCGTGCCGCCGGGCGATCGCCTCGCCGTGGTCATCCGGCAGTCGGACGATGATGGGGCGCTCCTCCACGCCTCCTTCGTCGCCCGGCGCCACCGATTGACCGGCCGGTCGCTCCGCCAGGCCTTCGTCGGCTACCCATTGATGACCCTGAAGGTCATCGCCGGCATCCACTGGGAGGCGTTGCGGCTGTGGCGCAAAGGCGTCCCCCTTCATCGCCGCCCGGCGCCGCCGGTGGAGCCCGTCACCACCGTGGCGACCGTCGAATCCCGCTGAACCGGAGTTCTTCCCGATGCCTCGAGACAACGAGCTTTTCGGCCAGGTGACGCCTGCGCTTTCGCCGGCCGCGGATCGGCCGCGGTCCGGCGATCTTTGGACCCGCGTCGTCATGGCGTGGCTCGAGGCGCTGCAGATCGGCCGCCTTACCCTGGTATTGCCCGATGGCACGACCCGGCATTTCGACGGTCGCCTCGCCGGGGGACCGCAGGCCGTTCTCAACGTCATCCGGCCGCGCGCCTTTCGCCGCCTGGTCCTGGGCGGCTCGGTCGGTTTCGCCGAGGCCTACATTGACGGGGACTGGACCAGCCCTGACCTGACGTCCCTCATCGAGCTTGCCGCCTTCAACGACGAAGGGTCGTCGCGGTGCCCGCCGGGTCTGCGGGCGGCGCGGCTCGCGCACCGCCTGCGGCACGTGCTGCGGCCCAACACCCGCCGCGGCAGCCGGCGCAACATCGCCCGGCACTACGACCTTGGAAACGCCTTCTTCGCGGCGTGGCTGGACGAGGGACTGACCTATTCGTCCGCCCTGTTCGAGACACCGGCTCTCGATCTGGAGCAGGCCCAGGCCGCCAAGTATCGCCAGCTGGCCCGGCTCCTTGATCTGGGGCCCGGACACCACGTGCTGGAGATCGGGTGCGGCTGGGGCGGCTTCGCGGAGTTCGCGGTCAAGGAATGCCAATGCCGGGTGACGGCGGTGACCGTGTCCCGGGAGCAGTTCGACCACGCCCGTAAGCGCATCTTCGATGCCGGCCTCGGCGATCGCGTCGAGATCAGGCTCCAGGACTACCGGGACGTCGAGGGCCGCTTCGACCGCATCGCATCCATCGAGATGTTCGAGGCGGTCGGGGAAAGCCATTGGCCCGTGTTCTTCCGGTCGCTGCGCGATCGCCTGGCGCCCGGCGGCACGGCCGCGCTGCAGATCATCACCATCGCCGACGATCGGTTCGAGAGCTACCGGGGCGGCGCGGACTTCATTCAGCGCTACATCTTTCCCGGCGGCATGCTGCCGTCGCCGGCCCGCCTGGCCGACGAGATCCGGCGCGCCGGCCTGCACCTGACCGAAACCCGGTTCTTCGGCCCCTCCTATGCCCGCACCCTGAGCCTTTGGTCCCAGAGGTTCCAGCGTGCCTGGCCCGACATCGCGGCGCAGGGCTTCGATGCCCGCTTCCGGCGCATGTGGGAATACTACCTGGCGTACTGCGAGGCGGGATTCCGGGCCGGGACCATCGACGTCGGACACTTCCGCATCGAAGGGTGGTGAGCCGTGGCCGGTCCCGGGCCGCTGCCCCGAGCCACAATCGTCTTCTATGCTCTGCCCGGCTTCGCCTTGGCGATGCCGACCATTCCCGCCTACGTGTACCTGCCGACCCTGTATGCCGGCGCCATCGGTCTCACGGCCACCGGGACCCTCCTGTTGGCGGCCCGGATCGTCGACGTGGTCAGCGATCCGCTGGCCGGCTACGTCAGCGACCGCTTCCGCGCCACCTGGGGGCGCCGCAAGCCGTGGATCCTCGGCGGCTCGGTGCTCGCCGCCGCAGCCCTGGTCCGGCTGTTCGACCCGCCCGCCGATGCCGGCGGGCCGTATCTGCTGATCTGGGCGGCGGTGCTGTTCGTCGGCTGGACCTTCGTTGCCATCCCGTACTTCGCATGGGGCGCGGAGCTGTCGCGGGACTACCACGAACGGACCCTGCTCACCGGCGGCCGCGAGGGGGCCATGTTGCTCGGCATCCTGGCGGCGGGCGCGGTCCCGGTCGGGGCCGCCGCGTACGGTGTCAGCGAGCGCGACGCCCTCACCCTTGTGTCGTGGATGGCCATCGGTCTCGGGGCGCCGGCCGTCGCGTTGCTGCTGTGGCGGGTGCCGGACGTGCCGGCCGCCGCCGCGGACCCGCAGCCGGCCCGGCCCGGACGTGCCCTGCGGGCCATGTTCGACAACCGGCCGTTCGTGCGCCTGATCGCCGCCTGGTTCGTCAACGGCTTGGCCAACGGCTTTCCGGCGGTGCTGTTCCCGCTCTACCTGGAGCACGGTCTGGAGGCATCGGAGGAGCAGCGCGGCATCCTGATCTTCACCTATTTTCTGTGCGGCGTGCTGGCCATTCCGGTGTGGCTGCGGCTGAGCCGGCGCTTGGGCAAGCATCGCGCCTGGTGCGTCGCCATGGCCCTGGCGTGCGCCGCCTTCGTCTGGGTGCCATGGATCCCGGCCGGCCATATCGCAGCCTTCTTCCTGGTCTGCGTGGTCACGGGGATGGCCCTGGGTGCCGACCTGGCGCTGCCGCCCGCCATGCAGGCCGACGTGGTCGATCTCGATTCCCTGCGCTCGGGGCGGCGGCGGGCGGGCATGTTCTTCGCCCTGTGGAGCATGACCACCAAGCTGGCGCTGGCCTGCGCGGTGGGCCTGGCGTTTCCCCTGGTCGATGCGGCGGGTCTCGACCCTGCCGGGGGCAACCCGCCCGAGGTGGTTTTCGTTCTGGCGGTGATCTACGCGCTGGTGCCGGTCGTACTCAAGGCAGGGGCGGTGGTCCTGGTCTGGCACCATCCGATCACGCTGAGGCGCCAGCAGATCATCCGTCGCCGCCTCGAGACCCTGGCGTCACGCGTCGCAGCCGGAAGCCGTTTCTGATGGGCAAGAGACTGACTGTCACCGCGCTGGTCATAGTCTTAACGGGATGCACGGACATGAAAGTCGAACAATTCGCCGGCAGTGAGCCACAGTTCGCCCTGGAATCGTACTTCGCCGGCAAGACCCGGGCCTGGGGCATCTTCGAGGATCGGTTCGGCAACCTGCGCCGGCAGTTCACCGTCGACATCGTCGGCACCGTGGACGGCAACGTCCTGACCTTGGACGAGTCCTTCTATTACCGGGATGGCGAGACCGAGCACCGCGTGTGGACCATCACCAAGCTGGACGATCATACCTATGAAGGGCGGGCCAACGGCATCATCGGGACGGCCCGTGGCCAGGTGTTCGGAAACACGCTGAACTGGCGCTACGAGATGGACCTCAAGGTCGGCGACGGCCAGTGGCGGGTGCGGTTCGACGACTGGATGTTCCTGCAGCCGGACGGGGTCCTGATCAATCGGGCCTACGTCAGCCGCTGGGGCATCGAGATCGGCGCCGTCACGCTGGCCTTCATGAAGGCGGAGGACCAGCAGGTCGGTGCTGCGGACGCCCCACAGGTCGCCGCGGAATAGCGCTCAGTCGGGCCGGCCCTGCATCCGCGCCGTGATCGAGAAGAACAGGGCGTAGGGCAGGCACCGCAGCAGCTTCAGACCCCAGGTGAAACGGCGGGGAAAGGTGATCTCGAACCGGCCTTGCTCGAGACCTCGCACGATGCGTTCGGCCGCGGCGTCGACGGGCATCAGAAAGGGCATGGGAAAGGGGTTGCGGTTGGTCAGCGGCGTCTTCACGAATCCGGGATTGATGAGGCTGAGGTTGACGCCGGCACTCTTCAGTTCCGGCCGCAGGGATTCGCACAGGGCGATAAGGCCCGCCTTGGTGGCGCCGTAGGCGGCGGCCGTAGGCAGCCCGCGGTAGCCGGCGACCGACGCCACGACGGCGATGTGGCCGCGTCGTCGCGCCATGAAGGCGGGCATCACTGCGGCCAGGCCATGCACGGCCCCCATCAGGTTGACCTCCACCAGACGACGCACCACCGACGTGTCGAATGCCGCGGCGGGGGTCGGCACATGGGTGCCGGCATTGAGCACCACCAGGTCAAAAGGACCCAGCTTCGTCTCCAGATCGGCGAACGTCCGCCCTGTCGCCGCCTCGTCGGTCACGTCGAGGGGCGCGGCGACGATACGGCCGGACAGCGCCGCCGCGTCTACGGCCAGGCTTTCCAGGTCCGCGGTCGTCCGCGCGCTGGCCGCCACCGTTGCGCCGTCCTGCGCGTATTTCAGGGCGAGGGCGCGGCCGATGCCCTTGCCGGCGCCGGTAATCCACACGTTGCGCGTCACGGCCGGTCAGCCTTCTCCGCACACGGGCCCGCAGCGCCGACACCGGTAGTCGATGGTCGATCCGTCCTTGCCCTGGAACCGCATACCCACCCAACGGCCGTCGGGGTCGTACCAGACCTCGGTCTCCAGGTCTCCGCTGTACGCATAGCGCCGGGCCTGGCAGGTGCCCGTGGCAGTGGGCAGGGTCTCCTCGCCCATGTCGCGGATGGACACCCGGCTGACCTCCCCGGTGATGGTGTTGAGAACGGTATCGGACCCCAGCACGTCGGCGTTCCAATGGTCCGTGGGGATGAGCGAGGGATCGCCCCATTCGGTGCCGTCCCGTCCACGGATGCGCACCCGTCCGTCCTCCGCACGGGCGGCGACTTCCGATACCGAACCGTCATCATCTGTCAGGGCATCGAGCCGGACCAGCCGGCCGTCCCGCCACACGGACGTGGACTGGTAGGCGTACCGGTACGCCGGGAAGAACAGGATCCGGATCTCCAGTTCGAAACGGGCGTCCACCGTGAGGTCCCGGCCGGAGAGCGCGAACTGAACGTTGTGCTCGCCGACGACGTCGCCGTTGCGCAGCACGTCGAATTGGAGGTCGCCGCCGTAGAGCGCCACCGGGTCGATGTCCGCCGCGGCGGGCGCCGCTGCGGTCAACAGTCCGAACAGGATGGCGGCGGGGGCGCGGGACTTGATGGCGTGAATGGTCATCACATGGAGGCTTACGTGGTTTCCCGTCCACCGGATCACGCCACCGTCAGACTGCTCATTCCCGGTGATCCGATGGCCCGCATCCCTCGTAACCAGAGTGACGCAACTCATACATAAGAGGTCCTATCCATGAACGCGCGCATCCGTACCCGATCGTTGGCGCCTGGAACCCCAACCACTGTCTTGCTCATGACGATGGCGACCATGTTGATGTTGCAGATGGTCGCCAGCATGACCACGTGACCGGTGGCTGGGAGACAGACATGCCCGGACTCGCGAAAGGCCTGGCGGTGGCCGTGACGGCAGCGGCCCTGGCCAACCCGACCGCGGCGGTCGGGGCGACCGACGCGCACGCCTTCAGCTTCACGTCCATCGACGGTGGCTCGCTGCCCCTGTCAGCGTTCCGCGGCAAGGCCGTGCTGGTGGTCAACACCGCCTCCTTCTGCGGCTTCACCAAGCAGTACGAGGGCCTGCAGGCCTTGTGGGAGCGTTATCGGGACCGTGGTCTAATTGTGCTCGGCGTGCCGTCCAACGACTTCGGCGGCCAGGAGCCGGGCAGCGCGGAACAGATCAAGGAGTTCTGCGAGGTCAACTTCAACGTCGATTTCCCGCTGACCACCAAGGAGCACGTGCGCGGGGCCCAGGCCCATCCATTCTACCGCTGGGCGGCCAAGGAGCTGGGGATGCTGGCCAAACCCCGCTGGAACTTCCACAAGTATCTGATGGCGCCCGACGGCCGGCTGGTGGACTGGTTCTCCACCACCACGTCTCCGAACTCCGACCGCCTGCGCCGGGCGGTCGAGGCGGTTCTGCCCGCCGCCCCGGAGTCGTAACCGGCGGGGCCGGGTCATGCTCTGGCGCGACCGGCTGGACACGCCGATCCCCGCCGCGGTGACCGCCGACCCCCGCGAGATCGCGCGGTTCTCGGTGATGGCCGACGAATGGTGGGACCCGAAAGGCCGGTTCGGCACCCTGCACCGGTTCAATCCCATCCGCATCGCCTATATTCGCGACCGCGTGTGCGCCCATTTCGGCCGTGAGTCCGAGGGCGACGCACCGTTTGCCGCGCTGCGGCTGCTCGATATCGGGTGCGGCGGCGGCCTGCTGGCCGAGCCCATGGCGCGGATGGGCGCCGAGGTGGTGGCCATCGACGCATCGGCCAAGCTGGTGCAGGTGGCCCGCGCCCACGCCGCCACCTCCGGCCTGGCCATCGACTATCGCCACGCGTTGGTCGAAGACCTGGCCGCCGCCGGCGAGACCTTCGACGTGATCCTGAATACCGAGGTGATCGAGCACGTGGCCAACGTGGACAGCTTCCTGGACGGGTGCTGCGCCATGATGAAGCCGGGTGGGGTGATGGTCGTGGCGACCCTCAACCGGACCCTGAAGTCGCTGCTGTTCGCCAAGATCGGCGGCGAGTACTTGCTCCGCCTGCTGCCCAAGGGCACCCACGACTGGCGCCGGTTCGTGCGGCCGGAGGAGCTGTCCGCGGCCCTCACCGCCCGCGGAACCGACGTCCGGGAGGTCATCGGGGTGTCGTACAACCCGCTGACCCGGCACTGGCGGCACACTCAGGATCGGAACGTCAACTACATGGCGTTGGCGGCGCGGCCCGCGGCCTGATGCGCGGGCGGGATCCAGCATCACTCGGCTCGCAGGCGGCGCCGGAGGTCGGCCAAGTGCGCGACCAGCGCGCCGGCCAGGCAAAGGACGATCCAGGCCGGCGACCAGCCCACCAGCGCGGCCCGCAGGGCCAGCAGCAGGCAGGCTCCCGACAGCGCGGTGGTGGCGACGTCGGCCAGCGGGACGCCGCGTCCGGTGACCCGACGGTAGGCGATCAATGCCAGGACCTCGACCAGCAGGAGCCCCAGGATAAGGTCGACCGCATGGCCGGATGCGAGCAGCGCGTCCAACCCGGCCCACATGGCCTCACGCCCCGGGAAAGGGTTCGTTGAGCCGGACCACAGTGAAGTTGAGATATCCGGCCACGGTGACCCAGGCCAAATACGGAACCAACAGCCAGACCGCGGCCCGGGAGGCGCGGGCGACGACCACGATCAGTGATGCGACGGACAGCCACAAGAAGACGTTTTCGATCAACGCCCAGTCCGGACGCTGGAGCTGGAAGAACAACGCGCTCCAGAGGATGTTGAGTGCCCCGTTGATGGCGAAAAACCCGACGATCGCCGCTCGGCGCGCGCCGGTGGAGGCGCCCCGCCACGCCAGGGCCGCCGCGCCGGCGGCCAGGGTGAAGATGGTGGTCCATGCCAAGGGAAACGCCCAGCGGGGCGGCTGCCAGGACGGCTTCTCCAGCGCCTGATACCAAGGCCCCAGGTCGGTCAGGACGTTGCCGACGGCCGCCACCGCGATCGTGGCGAGGGCAGCGACGAGAAAGGGGGCCCAGGTCTGCCGTCGCTCTCCGGTCACGGAGACACCAGGCGGAACAAGTGCGCCAGGTCCTTGAAGAAGATCCGCACGTGGGCGAGGGGCTTCCGGCGGACGAGCTCCTTGTTCATGTACGCTTCCCAGGTGAGCTGCTGCACGTCGGGGTCGCGGCAGATGTTGACGAACTGCTCGCGCCGCCGGTCGTTCGAATACCAGAACCGCTGCAGCAGTCCAAGGACCCAGAACACCTTGCCATGCGCCTTCATGAAGCGCTTGCGCGCCGTCGCCAGGACGCGCGCATCACCGGACGCGACGAAGGCGTCGACGGCCTCGGCCACCAGCCGGCCACCGGCCATGGCGTAGTAGATGCCCTCGCCCGAGGCGGGGGCGACCGTCCCCGCCGCGTCGCCGACCAGCACCACGTCGCGTCCGTTGTCCCAGCGCCGACGGGGGCGCAGCGGGATCGGCGCCCCTTCGCGGCGCAAGGTCTCCACGTCGGCGAGCCCGGTGGCGCCGCGCAGCGCCCCGACCGCATCGCGCAGGGAAAACCCCTTGTGCGCCGTTCCGGTCCCGACGCTGGTGGTCTCTCCATGGGGGAACACCCAGCCGTAGAAGTCCGGCGAAACGTGGCCCTCGTAATAGATGTCGCAGCGCGTGCCGTCGAACTCGGCGGCGCCACCTTCGCTCGGCGAGCGGACGATCTCATGGTAGGCGAATACGTGGGGCATGCGCTCGTCGGCCGGCAAGGTCGCGCGGGCCACGGCCGAGTTGGCGCCGTCGGCCCCGATCACGGCACGAGCCCGCACCTGCACCAGGTCGCCGGCGCCATTCACGCCGGATTTCGGCCGGTAGTGGACGACGGCGGTCCCGTCCGAGTCCCGGGTCAACTGCTCGAACGTGCCGTCCCGCCGCACCGCGCCGGCGTCCGCCGCCCGCACCCGCAGCCATTCGTCGAACTCCTCGCGGTCGACCATGCCGACGAAGCCGCCATTGATGGGCATGTCCACGCGCTTGCCGGACGGGGCGACGACGCGGGCGCTGCCCACGCGGGCGACCAGCAGGGACTCGGGGATGGCGAAGTCGCGGATGAGGCGCGGCGGGATAGCGCCGCCGCACGGCTTGATCTTGCCCGCCCGGTCGAGCAGCAGCACCGACCGGCCGGCATTGGCTAGGTCGGTCGCTGCTGTCGCCCCGGCCGGCCCCCCGCCGACCACAACCGCATCGAAGGTTTCAATGGTGTCCATGGGTCTCACGCCTGATCCAGGCCGGCCGCGTAGGTTTGGCCGGGTTGCAGCAAACGAATAGGCGGTTCCTCGGCCCGCGACGGGCCTAGCCGCGTGACGATGGCGGCGGCGACGATGAACAGGGCGGCCTCGCACGCGAACACGGTGGCGTAGGCGGCGACGGACGAGTCGGAAAGAAACCGGGTGAGGTCGACGGCAGACGTGGCAAGGATGCCGCCCAGGCCGAACGCGATCGCCTGCGCCGCCCCCCACAGACCCATCCGGACGCCTTCGCGGGACGCCCGGCCGGCGGCGACCAGTCCCATCATCGATCCGATGGCGGCGACGGCGAAGGCCCCGTTGGCCACGCCGAGCGCGAACACCGACCCGCGCAACGGCCAGTCGGGAGCGACGTATCCAGCGACGGCGAGATTGAACAACGCTGCCGCCGAGGCAATGCAGCCGCCGATCATCCAGGCACGCAGCGACCCGAGCCGGGATCCGACGACGGAGCTCCCGGCGATGCCGACAAGGATCATCCCGATCAACACACCGGCGTGCTGGATGCCGGCCAACTTGGTCGACTCGCCCGGCGTGAGCCCGAACACGGCGCCTGCGAACGGCTCCAGAATCAGGTCCTGGCCGCTGTAGCCGAGCATGGATACGAAGACGAAGATGGCGAACCGCCGCGCCCGCGGCTCGGACCACACCTGGGCGAAGGCCTCGCGGAATGGCGGCTTTTCCTCGGCTTCGGACTCCGCGTTGGCGGGGACCGACGGTTTCGAGGGCCCCTCCACGTTGCGGACCGCCACAACCGTGAGCAGGAACGCCGCCGCGGCGACCGTTGCCGTGACCGCGACCAGGCGGGCCGACGAGAACGGGTCTAGGAACTCGCCGGCCGCCGTGGCAGTGACCACGAACCCGGCGATCATCATCACCCAGACGATGGTCGCCGCGGCCGCCCGGCGGCGGGAATCCACCTTCTCCGCCAGCAGCACCAGGAGCGACGTCCCGGTCGCGCCGACGCCGACGCCGATGAGCACGAAGGCGACGACCGCGAGGACAATGCCGGCGGCCGTGTTGGTCTCCATCCACGCCGTCGCCACCGCCGCGCCCACGCCGGACAGGCCCAGGAGCGCCATGCCGCCGACGATCCACGGGGTCCGTCTGCCGCCGACGTCGGAGAAGTAGCCGAGGCGCGGCCGCAGCATCTGAACGGCGTAGTGAATGGCCACCAGGATGCCGGGCAACATGGCCGGCAGGGCCAGTTCGACCACCATCACCCGGTTCATGGTCGATGTGGTCAGCACGACGATGGCGCCCAGCGCCGTCTGCACCAGGCCCAATCGAACAATCCCGGTCCAGCCGAGAGGCGCGGTGGTCATGGCGTCACCGCGAGGGTCGAGCCGATGGCGAAGGCACTGACCATCATGCCGGACACCGAGAGGGTGGTGCCCGTGGCGTTGTACCAGGGGGCGTGCCGGCGGGGATCGCTGAGGAGGCGCGCCATCAGCACCCCCTGCACCAGCACCAGGAGGGTAACCACACCGGCGTGCATGGGGAATCCCCAGGTGAAGAGCAGCGCCACCACGATGACCTGGGGCAGCGCCATGACCACGCATGCCAGCCGCGCCGCGGTGGTCACGCCGAGGGTCGCCGGCAGCGACCGGATGCCCATGCGCCGGTCGCCCTCGACCGACTTGAAGTCGTTGAGGGTCATGATGCCGTGGGCGCCGGCGCTGTAGAGCGCGGCCAAGGCGATGATGCGCCAGTCGGGCAGGGCGCCGATCATGACGGCGGCCCCAGTGAACCAGGCGAGCCCTTCATAGGAGACGGCGACCGCCGCGTTGCCCCACCATCCGTTCTGCTTGAGCCGGATGGGCGGTGCGCTGTAGGCCCAGGCCAACGCGAGACCGACGACCGCGGCGCCCAGCACCCACGCGCCGAGAAACGCCGCGACGACCAGGGACAGCAGCGTCCAGCCGATGGCGATGTAGAGGCCCCAGCGGCCCGGTACACGCCCGGAGGGGATCGGCCGATCCGGCTCGTTGATGGCATCCACATGGCGGTCGAACCAGTCGTTGACCGCCTGGCTGGTGCCGCAGACCAGGGGCCCGGCGAGCAGCACGCCCGCCACCACCACCAGCCACCGGTCCTGCACGGGCAGCCCGCTGGAGACGACGCCGCACCCGAAGGCCCACATGGGCGCGAACCAAGTGACGGGCTTCAAGAGGGTTAGAGCCGCCGACAAGGTCGGGCGCGAATCAACGAGCGCAACGGATGCCGGCGATGTCATGGCAAAACACTATAATCTGACACAAATAACTGTCAACGAATCCTGACACTCGTGACCGAGCCTTTTCGGGCCTCCGTCAACCGTGCGGCGGGGACGGAACGGACGACCCCGTGCGGGGGTATCAAGACCCGCTGTCCTCGAGGCCGTAGCGCCGCAGCTTCACGTACAGGCTCTGCCGGCTGAGGCCGAGCAGTTCGGCGGCGGAGGCCCGGTTGTCGCCGGTCAACTCGAGGGCCGCCTCGATGCACAGGCGCTCGATCAGGTCGGTCGATTCACGGACGATCTCCTTCAGCGGGACGCCGCCGACCAGTTCGGTCAGTTGTTCGACCGAGCGCGGCAGCTCCTTGCCCTCCCGGTGGGCGGGGCTGGGACGCTGGCGAACGTTGCGGATGACGAACGCGAAGTGAAGCTGATCGCCGTCGGAAACGGATGCCGCCGAGACCTCGACCTCGATGGTGCTGCCGTGCTCGCCGCGCAGGGTGGTCGAGAACAACCGTATGGACCCATGCTCCCGCAAGTTGTTGACCAGGACCTTGAGGTCCACCCCGGGCCGTCCGAGCCACCTCTCCAGGGACTCGCCGGTCGCCTGTTTCTCCACGGCGAGCTGGGCCATGTCGAGGAATGCGCGGTTGGCGACCATGACCCGGCCGTTGGGGTCGGTGACGATGAAACCGTCGGGGGAGTTCTCGACAAAACGGCACAAGGTGGATCTAGCTTCGAGCGGCTCGGCGCCGGCCTGATCGGTTTTGACCGGCGACAGCCGGACCAGGTAGTAAGAGGCCTGATCCTGGCGGAACAACGACGTTGAGACGACGAACTCCCGCGATCCGTCCGCCGACTGGGCCCGGACACTGTCACCCCGCCCGACGGCCCTGACCGTCGCCATGAGGGATTCCACGGCTTGCGTGCCTTGGCGGTCGAAGTTCTCGGGGAACCTCCGGCCGACGATCTGATTGGCGTCTCCGCCGAGCAGCTCGATGCCTGCCGGGTTGGTCTCGGTGACCATTTGGGTCGCGGCATCGACCACCAGAACGGCCTCCGAGGTCATCTGGAACAGCAGCCGATAGCGCATTTCCGCCTGGCGCAGGCGGGCGTAGTCCCGTTCCAGGGACTGTTGCGCGTGGACCAGCCGCTGCTGGAGCGCCGCCACGTCGCTGAGATCGCGGCCGATCGCCACCACGCGGCCGTCGTCGCCGATGGGTACGCTGGCATACATGACCGGAACCGGGGCGCCGCGCAGAGACTTGTGATTGACTTGGCGCCAGGGGCCGCCGGCCTCGGACGACGCTTGGTGAATCAGCGCCTCGACCTTGGGCCGGCTTTCCGTGGTGACGATGTCGGCCCAGGGCTGGCCGACCCATCGCGAATACTCGTCCGGTGCGAAACTGGCGCTGCCATAGGCGAGGTCGCGAACGACCCCGTCCGCGTCAATGATCAGCGCAACATCGGCGGCCGCCGAGATGACCGTGCTGGCCGTCTTGGCATCGAGGTCGCCCAGCGATTCTTGTGGACTTTGAAACTGCTTCACGACCTCGACTGCCAGGTGATACTCCCTACGGGCTACTGCCCTCCGCGCTGCTGGCGGGGAGCAGAGTCAGCATGTTCTCAGCCTGGTTGACCGCTTGCAGGGCATCCGCGGCAGTGGCGTCTGCACCGACAAGGGTGACGAACTCCGGATGGTCGATAAAGGCGTTGCCGCCGACCATGATGCCGACGGACGGGTTCAACGATTCACGACGGATCGTGCGGATCATGGCCGACAGCGGCTCCAAATGCTGCTCGCTGCTGACCGACACCCCGACCACGTCGAACCATTCGGCGCGGACGTTCGCCACCACCTCACGGGGCGAGACGCCGGGTTCGGAAAACACGTCCCAGCCCGCCCGGCGCATGAACTCGGCGACCATGAGCGGGCCGAAGGTGTGCTGTTCACCGGGAGCGGGAACCAGCAGGGCGCGGCGGCCGTACTCCCACAACAGGGCCTCGTCGTAGAAGGCCCGGCTCAGGACGCGCAGAGTCTGCTGGAGCCGGCCGAGTGCCACCGTGACGTCGGTGAAACTGCATTGGTCGGCCTCCCACAGATCGCCGAGCCGCTTGGCCGCCGGCGCCATATAGTCGAGGAAGACCGACTCCAACGGAACGTCGCGCGTGCACAACTCGTCAACGAACGTGGCGGCCGGCGTCGTGTCCTGCGCCAGCAGGACCTTGGCGAATTCCGATACCGCGCCGTCATCGAGCGCCTGCCCGCCGTCCGACTGCGCCGTGTCCGCTTTGTGGGCCACCATGAGCCGGGGAATGATGTCACCCTCGATGGTGCGGCCGAACTTGGCCCGCCGCGAGTCGGCCCAGCCGCTCGGGGCCGTCTTCTTCTTCTGCTGATCCACAAGGCGGATGTCGTCCTTTTGGTCCCAGCCGGGCTCTTCAATTATGAGCTGTCGCACTTCGGTCATGGGCGTTCTCCCAGGGCGATGTCGCAGGACTAACCGTGCGTCTTCAGCACGTTGACACCCTCCATGAGCCCGACGCGGCGACCGAAATCAGCTCGTGGTAAGACCGACCGCGATCAGTGGCCATGCCATTAGGGCCACTCCGTTCGGAGATGTCAAGTCGTGTTGACGCACTGAAGTGTTCAGTTGTGTTGACATAGGGGCGGGGGGCGTCTAGAGTCGAACTCGTTTTCGAGTACGCGCGGGGAGACGCGTCTTGATTTCTCGACGAACCGAATACGCCCCAGACCTGATCCATCTGGCCCCCCGCGGATTCGTGGGCGCACGACGCCCCCCTCAGGGTTGAATTAGTAACTCACAGCCAGGTGTTGTCAACAGATGTATACGTTTCGAATCGACAACGTCATTGACAGACTGGTCGCCAGGGTGGACGGATGCCCATGGCCGTCCTATGCGGGGACGACCGCGATTCATTATCACCACCACGACCACCGCGTGGAGCCGATCGTCCGCCAGCCCTTGTATACCGCGGAAGAGCGCAAGCGTCGCGATGCCTCGCATTGGACCATCGTGCAGGGGGTGCTGGCGCCCCTCCAGTTCGTCGTCTTCCTGGTCAGCCTCGCCCTGATCGCGCGCTATCTAGCGACGGGAGAAGGACTGGCCCTGGCCACCACGTCGATCGTGGTCAAGACCCTGGTCCTTTATACGATCATGGTCACCGGCTCCATCTGGGAGCGCGACGTCTTCGGCCAGTATCTCTTCGCCCGTCCGTTCTTCTGGGAGGACGTGGTCAGCATCGGGGTCATGGTCCTGCACACGGCCTACCTGGTCGCCCTGTTCGCCGGGACCGACGCCGAGACGCAGATGGCCATCGCGCTCGCCGCCTATGCGGCGTACGTGGTCAATGCCGCCCAGTTCCTCATCAAGTTCCGTTCCGCACGGCGCGAGCGAGCTCCGTCCTCGCGGCGGTCCAATGGGGTCGAGGGACTGGCCTGATGAACTGCCTGACCGCGCACTCGCCATCCGATAAGGGCGCGGTGCGGAACGGACGCCCGCTCCTCAGGGAGCGTGGGCAGCATGAGGTGTTCTGCGGACTGACCGGGATCATCTGGCTGCATCGGAAGATCCAGGACGCCTTCTTCCTCATTGTCGGCTCGCGCACCTGCGCCCATCTCATGCAGTCCGCCGCCGGCGTCATGATCTTCGCCGAACCGCGGTTCGGCACCGCGGTCATCGAGGAGCGCGACCTGGCCGGGCTCGCCGACATGCACGGCGAATTGAACCGCGTGGTTGAAAATCTCCTCGATCGCCGTCCGGACATCCGGCTCCTGTTCCTGGTCGGGTCCTGCCCGTCGGAGGTCATCAAGCTCGACCTGGAGCGCGCCGCCGAGCACCTGTCGCGCGCCTACGCGCCCGATGTGCGGGTGCTCGCGTATTCGGGGAGCGGCATCGAGACCACCTTTACCCAGGGCGAGGACGCCTGCCTGGCCTCGCTGGTCCCGGTCCTTCCGCAGGAGCCGGATACGGCCGACCGGTCCTTGCTCGTCGTCGGCACCCTGCCCGACGTGGTCGAGGACCAGTTCCTGCGCCTGTTCACGGCCCTCGGCATCGAGCCGGTCCGGTTCCTGCCGCCCCGGCGGTCGACCGACCTGCCGGCGGTCGGCCCGCAGACCTCGTTCCTGCTCGCGCAGCCCTTCCTCGACGGAACCGTGCGGGCCCTGGAAAAGCGCGGCGCGCAACGGCTGGCCGCTCCCTTCCCGCTGGGCGCTGAGGGGACGACGGCGTGGCTCGCGGCGGCGGCGGCGGCCTGGGGCATCGACCCGGAGCGCTTCCAGCAGGCCACCGAGCTGGGCAAGAAACGGGCCGAGCGGGCCCTGGAGAGATACCGGGACCGGCTCGCCGGCAAGCGGGTCTTCTTCTTCCCGGACTCCCAGCTCGAGGTGCCCCTGGCCCGGTTCCTGGCCAATGAGCTGTCCGTGGACTTGGTCGAGGTCGGCACCCCGTACTTCCACCAGGACTACCTGGCGCCCGAGGTTGACCTGCTGCCGCCCGACGTGACCCTGAGCGAGGGCCAGCACGTGGACAAGCAGCTCGAGCGCTGCCGCGCCGCGCGGCCCGATCTGGTGGTGTGCGGTCTCGGCCTTGCCAACCCGCTCGAGGCCGAGGGCCTGACCACCAAGTGGTCGATCGAGCTCGTCTTCTCCCCGATCCAAGGCTACGAGCAGGCCGGCGACCTGGCCGAGCTGTTCGCGCAGCCGCTCGATCGGCGCCAGCGGCTGGGGGTCTGAGGCCATGAAGCTCACGGTCTGGACCTACGAGGGACCGCCCCATGTGGGCGCCATGCGCGTCGCCACGGCCATGGAGGGCCTGCACTACGTGCTGCACGCCCCCCAGGGCGACACCTACGCCGATCTGCTGTTCACCATGATCGAGCGCCGGTCGAAACGGCCGCCGGTGACCTACACGACGTTCCAGGCGCGGGATCTGGGCAGCGACACGGCCGAGCTGTTCAAGACCGCGGCCCGCGAGGCGTACGAACGGTTCCGGCCGCAAGCCATGATCGTCGGATCCTCGTGCACCGCCGAGCTTCTGCAGGACGATCCGGGCGGTCTGGCGAGTGCACTCGCCCTGCCGATCCCGGTCATTCCGCTCGACCTGCCGTCCTATCAGAAGAAGGAGAACTGGGGGGCGGCCGAGACGTTCTATCGGCTGGTCCGCGCCTTCGCCGGGGCCGCCGGGCAACGGTCCGCAGCGGAGCCGCGGGAGCGCCGGCCCGGTGCGCGGCCGCGCTGCAACCTGCTCGGTCCCACGGCGCTCGGTTTCCGGCATCGCGACGACGTGCGCGAAGTGACCGACCTGCTCGGCCGCATGGGTGTCGATGTGCACGTCGTCGCACCGCTCGGGGCGACTCCCGCCGACCTCGCCCGGCTGGGCGAGGCCGACTTCAACGTGGCCCTGTATCCCGAGGTGGCGAATGTCGCCGCCCAATGGCTCAAGCGCACCTTCGGGCAGCCCCTGGTCGCGACCGTGCCCATCGGCGTCGGCGCGACGCGCGACTTCGTCGACGAGGTGGCGCGGGTCGCCGGTGTCGATCCGGCCCCGGCGCTGGCGGGCGAGCCGTCGCGGCTGCCGTGGTACTCCCATTCGGTGGATTCCACCTATCTGACCGGCAAGCGGGTGTTCATCTTCGGCGATGCCACCCACGTCCTTGCCGCGGCACGGGTGGCGGCCGAGGAATTCGGCTTCACGGTGGCCGGCCTCGGCACCTACAGCCGCGAGTTCGCCCGCGAGGTCCGCGAGGCGGCGAGGGCCCACGACGTCGAGGCCCTGATCACCGACGACTACCTGGAGGTCGAGGCCGCGGTCGCCGACCTGCAGCCGGAACTGGTGCTGGGCACCCAGATGGAACGGCACGTCGCCAAGAGGCTGGGCATCCCCTGCGCCGTGATCTCGGCGCCGGTGCACGTCCAGGACTATCCGGCCCGCTATTCGCCGCAGATGGGCTTCGAGGGGGCGAACGTCCTGTTCGACACGTGGGTGCACCCGCTGATGATGGGCCTCGAAGAGCACCTGATCACCATGTTCCGCGACGATTTCGAGTTCCACGACGGGGCGGCGCCGTCCCACCTCGGAACCGCCGCCCTGCGCGCCGACCGCGCGTCGGAGCCGGAACCGGCCGTGCCGTCCCGCCTGTCCGCCGACGAAGCCGCCATCGGGTGGGCGGAAGAGGCCGAGCTGGAGCTGCGGAAGGTCCCGTTCTTCGTGCGCGGCAAGGCCCGTCGAAACACCGAACGCTTCGCCCACGAGCAGGGCGTCGGCCTGATCACCGTCGAGACACTTTACGATGCCAAAGCGCACTTCAGCCGCTGATTCGACGCCGGTCCGCGTCGTCATCGTCACCCTGGACGGCCATCTGTCCGGCGCGGTCGACCGGGCGCAGCGCATCCTCCGCAAGGAGATCCCGGGGCTGACCCTTAGTCTCCACGTGGCCGCCGAATGGAGCGACAACGAGTCGGCCCTGGCGCACTGCCGTGCGGACATCGACCAGGCCGACATCGTCATCGCCACCATGCTGTTCATGGAGGAGCACATCGAGCCGGTCCTGCCCGCGCTCCAGGCCCGCCGCGACCACTGCGACGCCATGGTCACGGCCATGTCGGCGGCCGAGGTCATTCGCCTGACCCGCATGGGTGGGCTGCAGATGACCAGCGTCGACGGCGGCGTCGTCGGGTTGCTCAAGCGACTGGGCGGCCGCAAGCGACACGGCGTCAGCTCCGGCGCCAAGCAGATGGCCATGCTCCGCCGCATGCCCCGCATCCTCCGCTTCATTCCCGGCAAGGCCCAGGACCTTCGCGCCTATTTCCTGACCTTGCAGTGCTGGCTGGCGGCGTCCGACCACAACGTGGCCAACATGGTCCGGTTGCTCGTCGACCGCTACGCCGACGGCCCCCGGCGCGGGTTGCGCGGCAAGCTAAAGACCGTGCCGCCGGCGGAGCATCCGGACGTGGGGCTCTACCATCCGCAGATCGAAGGCCGCGTCACCGCCGAGGTAAACAAGCTGCCGACGACCGCGAGCGGCGACAAGGGGACGGTCGGCCTTCTGGTCATGCGCTCCTACGTGCTCGCCGGCGAAACGGGCCACTACGACGGCGTGATCGCGGCCCTCGAAGCCCGCGGCCTGCGGGTGATCCCCGCCTTCGCCGCCGGGCTCGATGCACGTTCGGCGGTGAAGAAGTTCTTCATGGACGGCGACAAGGTCACCGTCGATGCCATCGCCTCCCTGACCGGTTTCTCGCTGGTCGGCGGGCCCGCTTACAACGACGCCCGCGCTGCCGAAGACATGCTGGCCGAGCTCGATGTGCCTTACGTTTCGGCCCACGCCGTCGAGTTCCAGACCCTCGACAAATGGGCGGCCTCCGACGGCGGCCTGATGCCCGTCGAGTCGACCATGATGGTGGCGATCCCCGAGCTGGAGGGGGCGACCGGACCGCTGGTCTACGGCGGACGGACCGCCGTCGCGTCCGGGAGCCGCGGCGAGATGCAGGCACATCCGGAGCGGGCGGAGACGCTGGCAGCTCGGATCGAGCGGCTGATCGCGTTGCGGCGCACCCCGAAGGACGAGCGCACGATCGCCATCGTCCTGTTCAACTTCCCGCCCAACGCGGGGACCACGGGGACGGCGGCGCACCTGTCTGTATTCGAGTCCCTGCACCGCACGCTGCGCGCCATGCAGGCCGACGGATACCAGGTCGAGGTCCCGGACTCGGTGGACGACCTACGCCAGCGCATCCTCCATGGCAACGCGCAGACCTACGGCAGCACGGCGAACGTGCACGCGCGCGTTCCCGTCGACGACCATGTGCGGCGCGAGCGCTGGCTGTCGGAGATCGAGGCGCAGTGGGGGCCGGCGCCGGGCCGTCAGCAAAGCGACGGCCAGTCCATCCACGTGCTCGGCGAGCGCTTCGGCAACGTTTTCGTCGGCGTGCAGCCCGCCTTCGGCTACGAGGGCGATCCGATGCGCCTGCTGTTCGAGAAGGGGTTCACGCCGACCCACGCCTTCTCCGCGTTCTACCGCTACCTGCGCGAGGACCTGGGGGCCCACGCCGTTCTCCACTTCGGGACCCACGGGGCGCTCGAGTTCATGCCCGGCAAGCAGGTCGGCCTGTCCGGGGAATGCTGGCCCGAGCGGATGATCGGCGATCTGCCCAACTTGTACCTCTATGCCGCCAACAACCCGTCGGAGGGGGCGATCGCCAAACGGCGCGCCGCGGCCACGCTGATCAGCTACCTGACGCCGCCCATCGCCCGCTCCGGGCTCTACCGGGGGCTCGTCGACCTCAAGCATTCGGTCGACCGCTGGCGCGGACTGCCGCCGGAGGCGACCGACGAGCGCGAACGGCTGGCCTCTCTCATCCAGACCCAGGCCGCCGAAATGGAGCTGGTCACCGCGGACCCGACCTGGAACGGGGATGCGGATGCGCACATCGCGCGCTTGGGCGAGACCATCCTGGAGGTCGAACAGACGCTGATCCCCCATGGGCTCCACGTCGTCGGCGAGGCGCCCTCGTCCGAGGAGCGCGTGGACCTGCTGATGGCCGTGGCCGAGGCGTCGCACGAGGTTCAGCCCGAGCGGACGGCGCTCGAAGCGCTGGTCGCCGGCCGGGCGCCCGAGGCGGCGCTGGCCGCCGGCGGCATGGCGGCGGACGTGGCGGCGGTGGACCTGTTCGGCGAGCTGGCGGCCATGGACCGCCTGCTGGCGGAGGACCACGAGATTCCCGCCATCCTGCATGCCCTCGACGGGCGGTTCGTGCGGCCGGTGCCGGGGGGCGACATCCTGCGGACGCCCAAGGTCCTGCCGACGGGCCGCAACCTCCACGGCTTCGACCCCTTCCGCATTCCCAGCGCCTTTGCCGTCGAGGACGGCGCCCGGCAGGCGACGCGGCTGCTGGAACGGCACCAGGCCGACGGCAATGCCCTTCCCGAGTCGGTGGCGCTGGTCCTGTGGGGCACGGACAACCTGAAGACCGAAGGCGGGCCCATCGCCCAGGCGCTGGCCCTCATGGGCGCCAAGCCGCGATACGACAGCTACGGGCGGCTCGCCGGCGCGTCGCTCATCCCTCTGGAGGAGCTGGACCGGCCGCGCATCAACGTGGTCATGACGCTGTCCGGCATCTTCCGCGACCTGCTGCCCCTTCAGACCCGGATGCTGGCCGAGGCGGCGTACCTGGCGGCGACGGCCGAAGAGCCGGTGGCGCGCAACTTCGTCCGCAAGCACGCCCTGCGGTGCCAGGAGACCCAGGGATGCGACATGGAGACCGCGTCGCTCCGGGTGTTCAGCAATGCCGCCGGCGCCTACGGGTCCAACGTCAACCATCTGGTGGACAGCGGCGCCTGGCAGGAAGAGGACGAGTTGGCCGAGACCTACAGCCGCCGCAAGTGCTTCGCCTACGGCCGCCACGGCAAGCCGGTGCAGCAGTCCGAGTTGCTCCAGGAAATCCTGGCCGGGGTCGATCTCGCCTATCAGAACCTCGAGTCCGTCGAGGTCGGCGTGACCACCGTCGACCACTACTTCGACACCCTGGGCGGCATCAGCCGCGCCGTGAACCGGGCCGGCGGGTCGTCTGTGCCGGTCTACATCGGCGACCAGACCCAAGGTGACGGCCAGGTGCGGACGCTTTCCGAGCAGGTCGCCCTGGAGACCCGCACGCGGGCCCTGAACCCCAAGTGGTACGAGGCGATGCTGCGGCATGGCCACGAAGGCGTCCGCCAGATCGAGGCCCAAGTCACCAACACCATGGGCTGGTCGGCGACGACGGGGCAGGTGTCGTCCTGGATCTACCACCAGCTCACGCAGACCTACGTGCTGGACGAGGAGATGCGCGAGCGCCTGGCCGAGCTCAACCCGGTGGCGTCGGCCAAGGTCGCCAACCGTCTGCTCGAAGCCCATGAACGCAACTACTGGACGCCGGACGAAACGGTTCTCGAAGCCCTGCAGGAAGCCGGCCGGGAGCTGGAGGACCGTCTCGAGGGTGTCGACGTGGAGGCCGCGGCATGACCTTCGATACGACCATGCCCCCGTCGGCGGCCACCATCGGCCTCTCGCCGCCCGATGGCGAGGGCAGCGTCCAGGTGCACCCCGATCCGCACCTCACCATCGACTCGGCCAAGGTATTCTCCATCTACGGCAAGGGCGGCATCGGCAAGAGCACCACGTCGTCCAACCTGTCGGTGGCGTTCTCCAAGCTGGGCAAGCGGGTCCTCCAGATCGGCTGCGACCCCAAGCACGATTCGACCTTCACCCTCACCAAGCGGCTCATGCCGACCGTCATCGACGTGCTCGAAGAGGTGAACTTCCACACCGAGGAGCTCCGCGTCGAGGACTTCGTCCACGAGGGCTACAACGGCGTGATGTGCGTGGAGGCGGGGGGGCCCCCGGCGGGCACCGGGTGCGGCGGCTACGTGGTCGGCCAGACGGTCAAGCTGCTCAAGGAGCATCACCTGCTCGAAGACACCGACGTGGTCATCTTCGACGTCCTGGGCGACGTGGTCTGCGGCGGCTTCGCGTCGCCGCTGCAGCATTCGGATCGGGCGCTGATCGTCACCGCCAACGACTTCGATTCCATTTTCGCCATGAACCGGATCGTCGCCGCCATCACGGCCAAGTCCCGGAACTACGACGTCCGGCTCAGCGGGGTCATCGCCAACCGCAGCGCCGCAACCGACGAGATCGACCGCTTCAACGAGGCGGTCGGGTTGCGGCGGCTGGCGCACATCCCCGACCTCGACGTGGTCCGGCGCAGCCGCCTCAAGAAGTCCACCCTGTTCGAGATGGAGCCGTCGCCGGAGCTGGAGGCGGTGCAGGAGGAGTACATGCGCCTGGCGGCGGCGCTTTGGGCCGGCACGGACCCGCTGGAGGCGGAACCGATGAAGGACCGGGACCTTTTCGACTTCCTGGGATTCGACTGATGCCGAGCGTGACCTACCAGGAGCGGCGCGGGCAGATCGCCACCTACTTCGACAAGACGGCGATGGAGGCGTGGTCGCGCCTGACCTCCGAGTCGCCGGTCAGCCGCATCCGCGCCACCGTCCGGGCGGGCCGCAACCGCATGCGCCAGACCCTGCTCGACTGGCTGCCGGACAATCTGCGGGGCGCCAGGCTGCTGGATGCCGGCTGCGGCACAGGTGCCCTGGCGGTCGAGGCGGCGAGTCGGGGGGCGAAGGTGGTGGCGATCGATCTCTCGCCCTCGTTGATCGAGCTGGCCCGCGAACGCGCGCCCAGCGTCGCCGGTCCCGGCAGCGTGGAGTTCCTGGTCGGCGACATGCTCGACCCGGCGCTGGGACGCTTCGATCACGTCGTCGCCATGGACTCACTGATCCACTACGCAGCCGACGACGTGATCCGGACCTTGGCCGGGTTGGCGGCGCGCACGGACCGGTCGCTGCTGTTCACCTTCGCGCCGAGGACCCCGACCCTGGCCGCGATGCACGCGGTGGGCCGCCTGTTCCCGAGACGCAACCGGGCTCCGTCCATCGAGCCCATTGGCGAGAGCGCCATCCGCAGCCGGTTGGCCGCCGACCCCGATCTCGCCGGCTGGCAGTTCGCCCGGACCGAGCGGATCGTGAATGGCTTCTACATGTCACAAGCCGCAGAGCTGGTACCGCAATGCGACGCGTGAACGGCATCAACGACTTCCTCGCGGCCGGCTGGAGCCAGATCGCGCCCCGGTTCCTGCCGTTCGCCGACGCGGCGACGCCGGAGCTGCCCATCGGCCGTCTGCTCAGGCTGTCCCTGTTCCAGGTGTCGGTCGGCATGGCCGTGGTGCTTCTCACCGGTACGCTGAACCGGGTGATGATCGTCGAGTTGGGTGTCGCGGCCTGGCTGGTCGCCCTGATGGTGTCCCTGCCGCTGATCTTCGCCCCCTTCCGCGTCCTTATCGGATTCCGCTCCGACACCCACCGCTCGTTCCTGGGCTGGCGGCGCGTGCCGTACATCTGGATGGGTACGCTCATCCAGTTCGGCGGCTTGGCCATCATGCCGTTCGCGCTCCTGGTTCTGTCGGGCGACGCGCAGGCGCCGGTGCCGGACTACGTCGGACCGGCCGGAGCCGCCGTGGCCTTCCTGCTCGTCGGCGCCGGACTGCACACGACCCAGACCGCCGGCTTGGCCCTGGCCACCGACCTGGCGACGCCGGACACGCGGCCACGGGTGGTGGCGCTTCTTTACGTCATGCTGCTGATCGGCATGGTCGTCAGCTCGCTGACCTTCGGCGTGCTGCTGGTCGATTTCACCCAGGTCCAGCTCATCCAGGTCATCCAGGGCGCGGCCGTGGTGACCATGGTCCTCAACCTGATCGCCCTGTGGAAGCAGGAGGCCCGCGACCCCGCACGCACGGCGCCGCACGTGGCGCGGCCCGGTCTGCGCGAGGCTTGGGAGGCGTTCAGCGCCGGCGGGCGCGCGGGCCGCCTTCTGTTCGCCGTCGGGCTGGGCACCGCCGGCTTCAGCATGCAGGACATCCTGCTCGAGCCCTACGGCGGACAGGTCCTGGGCCTGACGGTCGGCGCGACGACCGCGCTGACCGCCCTGTTCGCGGGCGGGGCGCTGGCCGGGTTCTTTATCGCCGCCAGGTGGCTGGGCCATGGCTTCGATCCGCATCGCCTGGCCGCGCTGGGCGTGCTTTTCGGCTGCATCGGGTTTTCGGCGGTGATTTTCGCCGCGCCCCTGGACTCGGCCCTGATCTTCCGGGCGGGCACGGCCGTTATCGGATTCGGCGGCGGCATCTTCGCCGTGGGCACCCTGACGGCCGCCATGGACCTGGCCGAACACGGCCAAAGCGGACTGGCGCTCGGTGCCTGGGGTGCGGTGCAGGCGACGGCCGCCGGAGGCGCCATCGCCCTGGGCGGCGCCCTGCGCGACGGCGTTGCGGCGCTCGCCGATCGAGGATTGCTGGGTGAAGCCCTCACCGGCCCCGCCGTCGGGTACAGCGTGGTCTATCACCTGGAGATCGTCTTGCTTTTCGCCACCTTGGTGGCAATCGGTCCGCTAGTCGGGCCAGCCGGCGTCAAGCGGATGCCGGCGTCGTCGAGACTCGGCCTTGCCGAGTTGCCCGGCTAGAACCAAAGCGCAAGGAGGACAAAATGGAAGCCGGCGCTATCGGAACGGGAATGGACGTTGCTCAAGTCGTCCTGTATGCCTTTTGGCTCTTTTTTGCTGGATTGATTTTCTATCTCCGGCGTGAGGACCGGCGGGAAGGGTACCCGCTCGAGTCCGAGACGACCGGGGAGCGCATGGACCCCGGGATCATCTGGGTTCCGGAACCGAAGACGTTCCGGCTGCCCGATGGCGGCACCCGGACGGCTCCGCGTGACGAGAGGGACACCCGGGAGATCCGGGCCAAACCCGTCGCCGGCTGGACGGGGGCGCCCCTGGAGCCGACCGGCGATCCCATGCGCGATGGCGTCGGCCCGGCCGCCTACGCCCTGCGTCCGGACAAGCCCGAGGCCATGCTGGAGGGAGAGCCGAGGATGGCGCCGCTCCGCGTCGCCAGCGACTTCTTCGTCGAGCCCAACGATCCGGATCCGCGCGGGATGTCCGTCGTTGCCGCCGACGGCGTCGTGGCCGGCACCGTCTACGACGTCTGGGTGGATCGGGCCGAGCCCATGATCAGGCATCTCGAAGTCGAGCTCACGGGCGTGACGGTGACGCCGGCGCCGGCACCGGCGCCGGTTAAGCCGGAAACGCCGCAGGGTGAGGGGGCGGCCAAGGCGCCGGCCAAGCCAGCGACGCCGGTCGCCAAGCGCGTCCTCTTGCCGATCACCTTCGTGCGTTACGACATCGGCAACAACCAGGTCAACGTCGCGTCGATCCTGGCCAGCCAATTCGCCCACGTGCCGACCCTCAAGAACCCGGATCAGGTCACCATGCTCGAGGAAGACCGGATCAGCGCCTACTACGCGAGCGGTCACATGTATGCCGAGCCCGGGCGCTCGGAGCCGTGGCTGTGACCGATCACGACCACGCACCCGAGCCGATCCGGGGTCTGCCGGAGCGCCCGCCACCGGGTGAGACCATCCTGTGGCAGGGCGCCCCGTGTTGGCGGAGCCTCAACCGCAGGGTCTTCCATGCCAGGAAGGTGGTCGTCTACTTCGCGATCCTCATGGCCTGGAGCGGGATCAGCACGTGGGCGGACGGGGCGGCTGTGACAGAGGCCGTCCAGTCGGCGCTGATGCTGGTTCCGGTCCTCCTGGTCGGACTCGGGTTGCTGGCGCTGCTGGCGTGGCTGATCGGACGCACGACGGTCTACACGATCACCAACCGGCGGCTGGTCATGCGCTTCGGAATCGCTCTGCCGATGACCATCAATCTGCCGTTCAGCGCGGTCGACACGGCGCGCCTGAAGGCCTTCAACGGCGGAAAGGGCGACATCAGCGTGGTCCTGAACGGCTCGCAGAGGGTCGGCTATGCGGTCCTGTGGCCCCATGTCCGGCCCTGGCGGATCGGCAGGCCGGAACCGACCATGCGCAGCGTCCCCGATGCCGCCCGCGTGGCCGAGATCCTCGCGGACTCCCTGGCGGCCATGCACTCGGTGGCGGAGCGGACGGGCGAGGCGGACTCCCCTTCGGCGGCCGAGCCGCCGACCCGGGAGCCCGAGCCGCTGGTGACCGCGGCATAACGATGGGATGGAGCCGGTGAGCGGACAGGTTCGTCAAGACAGTATCCCGCGTGCGGTGCTCATAGGGGCGGCGGCGTTGGTCGCCTTCGCCCTGGTGCTCACCGTCGCCGGCCGGATGTCGGGGTTCGGGATCGTCGAGACGCCGCGCGCCGAACTCACCCAGAGCCGCGACCTGCGCTTCGAGGACCGGGCCGATGGTGCCGTGGTCGTCTACGACGTCGAGGCGGGGCGCGTCATCGACGTGTTCCCATCGGGCGAGGGCGGCTTCGTCCGGGGGGTCTTGCGGGGGCTGGCCCGCGAACGGATGCTTCACGGGGTCGACTCCCCGTCCCCCGTCCGCCTCGTCCGCGGCCGTGGCGGGGCGCTGACTCTCGAAGACCCGTCGACCGGCCGTTTGATCGATCTAACCGCCTTCGGACCGACCAATGCCGGTGCGTTCGCACGGCTCCTCGTTGCCGAGGCGCCTGCGCAATCGGGGCCGGACCGGCCTGGTAGGTGAGCTCAGTTGACATGACGTACGCACTCCCGATTCTGTTAACACTGGCCGTGTGGTGGGCCACCACCGGCATCGTCCTGTTCATCGTCAACCGGAGCCCGACGACCTATGCCTGGAGCATGGCCGTCGCGACGGTGGTGCTTGTCGGCGCGCTGTCCTGCCTGGCGTGGACCAGTTCGGCGGCCACGGTCGTCAACGCCTATGCGGGGTTCTGCTGCGGCGTCCTGATCTGGGGCTGGATCGAGATGACCTATTGCATGGGGCTCATCACCGGTCCGCGCCCCTACGCATGCCCGCCAAGGGTCACCCGGTGGCGGCGGTTCGCCCTGGCGCTCCAGGCCAGCCTCTATCACGAGTTCGCCATCCTGGTGTTCGCCGGTCTCATGGTGGCGTTGACGTGGGGGGCGCCGAACCAGGTCGGGACGTGGACGTTCGTCATCCTGTGGCTGATGCGTTGGAGCGCCAAGCTCAACATCTTCCTGGGCGTGCCGAAGCTCAATTTGCAGTGGTTCCCGGACCACCTCCGCTATCTGGAGAGCTTCATCGTCCGGCGCCCGATGAATTCACTGTTTCCCGTGTCGGTGGCGGCGTCCGTCGTCGTCGCCGCGCACGTGTTGTCGAACGCCGTCAGCGCCAATGCGACGCCGTTCGACGTCACCGCATCGCTGTTGCTCGGAACCCTGATCCTGCTCGCCATTCTCGAGCATGGGTTTCTCGTCGTGCCCCTGCCCGATTCAGCCCTTTGGAACTGGGCGCTACCGGCGCGCGACGTGGCAAACGGGCCGGAGGTCCGCGCTCCGCTGACCGCGCAGGCGGACGCCAAGCCAGCCGGCCGCTCTCGTCCCTCGAAAAAGCCGCTCGCCGGGCTGGACATCGTCCCGGTGCGCGTCTCGTCACCCCCACATTCGGCCGCAACTCATAGCGGGAGGTAACACCATGGACTATCAAGCGTTCTTCGAGCGGGAAATCGAAGCCCTTCGTGGCGAGGGCCGCTACCGCGTCTTCGCCGACCTCGCTCGACATGCCGGCAGCTTTCCGCGGGCCCGCCACTATCGTGAGAAAGGCGAGGCCGAGATCACCGTCTGGTGCTCCAACGACTACCTGGGTATGGGGCAGCACCCGGACGTAATTGCCGCCATGCAGAGCGCTTTGGAGACCTGCGGCGCCGGGGCCGGTGGCACCCGCAACATCTCCGGCACCAACCACAATATCGTGCTGCTCGAGCAGGAGCTGGCCGACTTGCACGGCACCGAGGCGGCGCTGGTGTTCACCTCGGGGTACGTGTCCAACCTGGCCTCGCTGGCGACCATCGCGGCCCGGCTTCCGGACTGTGTCGTCTTTTCCGACGAGTTGAACCACGCCTCGATGATCGAGGGCATCCGGCACTCCCGCGCCGAGAAGAAGATCTTCAAGCACAACGATCCCGAGGACCTGGATCGGAAGCTGAGCGCTCTCGACCCGAACCGGCCGAAGCTCATCGCCTTCGAGTCCGTCTACTCCATGGACGGCCACATCTCGCCCATCGCCGAGATCTGCGACGTCGCCGACAAGCACGGCGCCATGACCTATCTCGACGAGGTCCACGCGGTCGGCCTGTACGGGCCGCGGGGTGGCGGGGTCTCGGAGCGGGACGGCGTCGCGCATCGCCTGACGGTCATCGAAGGGACCCTGGCCAAGGCGTTCGGCGTGCTCGGCGGATATATCGCCGGCACGGCGGCCCTGTGCGACTTCGTCAGAAGCTATGCCTCCGCCTTCATCTTCACCACGGCGCTGCCGCCGGCGGTGGCGGCCGGCGCCCTCGCCAGCATCCGCCACCTCAAGGCCAGCCAGGCCGAGCGGGACCGCCATCGGGATCGGGTCGGGATGCTGCGCAGCCGCCTCGACGCGGTCGGCGTGCCACATTACGACAACCCGAGCCACATCGTTCCCGTGATGGTCGGCGATCCGGTTCGCTGCAAGCAAATCACCGATCGCCTGCTCGACGAATTCAACATGTACGTCCAGCCCATCAACTACCCGACCGTTCCGCGCGGGACCGAGCGGCTGCGGATCACGCCGTCGCCGCTGCACTCGGACGACGACATCGACCGGTTCGTCCAGGCTCTGTCGACCATCTGGACGGACCTGAGCCTGAAGCGGGCGGCTTAATCGACGGATCGCCAACGGGCCTGAACAAAGAAGATCAACAGGCATGACCAGAAAGTACCGGAGATCGCGATGCGCATCGTAATGATCCATCCCAACTACCACTCGGGCGGGGCCGAGATCGCGGGCAACTGGCCCCCGGCATGGGTCGCCTATCTTGCCGGCTCGCTGAAATCGGCCGGGTTCGACGACGTTCGGTTCATCGACGCCATGACCAACGACCTGTCGGAGGAGGCATTGCGCGAGGAGCTGATCGCGTATCGCCCCGACGTGGTCGGCGCAACCGCCATCACGCCGTCCATCTACAAGGCCGAACGGGCGCTCGAGATCGCCAAGGAGGTGGACCCGGACGTCGTGACCGTTCTCGGCGGCGTCCACGCCACCTTCATGTACAAGCAGGTGCTGAGCGAGGCGCCCTGGATCGATGCCATCGTCCGCGGCGAAGGCGAGGAGATCATCGTCGATCTGATCCGCGAGATCGACCACGGGGGTTGGCCAGAGAGCAAGCACGACATCAAGGGCCTCGCCTTCCGCGACGGGGGCCAGATCGTGGCCACCGAAGCGGCGCCCACGGTGAAGGACGTCGACGCCATCAACCCGGACTGGAGCCTGCTCGAGTGGGACAAGTACCAGTACATTCCCCTCGGCGTCCGGGTCGCCATCCCCAACATGGCGCGCGGCTGCCCGTTCACGTGCTCGTTCTGCTCCCAGTGGAAGTTCTGGCGGGACTACCGCATCCGCGACCCCAAGAAGGTGGTCGACGAGATCGAGACCCTGGTCCGCGATCACCAGATCGGCTTCTTCATCCTGGCCGACGAGGAGCCGACCATCAACCGCCGCAAGTTCGTTGAATTCTGCAACGAGCTGATCTCCCGCGGCCTGCCCGACAAGGTCAAGTGGGGGATCAACACGCGGGTCACCGACGTGCTTCGCGACGAGGAACTGCTGCCGCTCTATCATCGTGCCGGCCTGGTTCACGTCTCGCTCGGCACCGAGGCGGCGGCGCAGCTCAAGCTCGACCGCTTCAACAAGGAGACCACGGTCGCCCACAACCATAAGGCCGTGCGGTTGTTGCGGGAGGCCGGCATCGTCGTCGAGGCCCAGTTCATCGTCGGACTCGAGAACGAGACGGCCGAGACCCTGGAAGAGACCTACCGGATGGCCAAGGAGTGGAAGCCGGACTTGGTCAATTGGGCCATGTATACACCCTGGCCGTTCTCCAACCTGTTCCATGAGCTGGGCGACAAGGTCGAGATCTTCGACTTCGAGAAGTACAACTTCGTGACGCCAATCATCAAGCCGGAGGCCATGGACCGGGCCGAGCTGCTCGACCGGGTCATGCACAACTACCGGCGTTTCTACTCCGCCAAGGCGCTGTTCTCCTACCCGTGGGCGGGGACCGGATTCCGCCGGCGCTATCTCCTCGGCTGCCTCAAGGCCTTCCTCAAGGCCGGCTTCCAGCGCAAGTTCTATGATCTGGGCAAGGTGAACTACTGGGGACCGCAATCGAAGAAGAACGTGGATTTCCAGTTCGACTCCAGCCGAACCATCGCCCAGGCGCAGATGGAGGACTGGCAGGCCGCGGCCGATCGGTCCCGCAAGGGCCAGGCGAGCCTGGCCGCCGCAAAGGCCTGTGGCGGCGGCGATCAGCAGATGGCCGAGGAGGACACGCTCGTGCCGGCGGCTGCCGCCAAAGCCTGCGGTGGCGGCGATCAGCAGATGGCGGACAAGGACACCCGGGTCTCGGCGGCAGCCGAGTAGGCGCGGGCGATGGTCGATGCCGCGGCGCTTCCGGTCGCCGTGGAACGGGAGACGGGAGCGACGCGGATGACGGGTCCGGCATCGCGTCACGCTGGCCACGGCCAGGCGTCGCGCATCGGCCCCAATGCGATCATCCAAATGGCCGCCGCTCTGGACGAGACGCTCGACCGTGCGGCGACCCGCGACGTGTTCGCCGCCGCCGGTCTCGCCGGCTACCTGGACGCGCCTCCCGATCGGATGGTCGACGAGCGGGAGGTGTCGGCACTGCATGCCGCCGTGGTCTCGTCTCTCGGCGCGGAGCTGGCACGGGCGGTCTCCCGGTCGGCCGGGCTGCGGACCGGCGACTACCTGTTGGCCAACCGGATCCCGGGCCCGGCGCAGCTCCTGCTGCGCGTTCTCCCGGCCCGTCTGGCCAGCCGCCTGCTCCTTGCCGCCATCGGGCGCAACGCATGGACCTTCGCCGGCAGCGGGACCTTCAGGGCGGCAAGCGGCGCGTTGGCGCGGATCTCGATTGCCGGTTGTCCGATCTGCCGTGAATTGACAGCCGATTGGCCCGCATGCGCATACTTCTCGGCGACCTTCGAACGGCTGTTTCGGGTGCTGGTTCATCCTGGCGCCGAAGTCCGGGAAACCGCCTGCGAGGCGCGCGGGGAGGCGGCTTGCGTGTTCGAGGTCCGGTGGCCCTGAACCGGGGGCCGCCTATCGGGAGCGGCCGCGCCGGACGCTCCCGAATGGGTACGAAACGCTCAAACCGGGACCCGACAATGCCGAGCCGACTCAAAATCATTCCGGATGTCGTGCGGGACAAGAAGGTCTGCGCCATGCAGCCCGACGGCCGGGTCGATGAAGCGGCCCGCCGCATGCGGTTCTTCAAGATCGGAGCGATCGTCGTCGTCGACGAGCGCGGCGGGATGATCGGGATCGTCACCGAGCGGGACATCACCCAGCGGGTGGTTGCCGAGCGCCGAGACCCGACGACCGTGCCGCTGTCGGACGTCATGACCCCCAACCCGGATGCCCTGGCGCCCGACGACACGGCGCAGGACGCACTGGACCTGATGCGCCTGCGGGGCTATCGCCACCTGCCGGTGGTCGACAGGGGGCGTTTGGTCGGGATGGTTTCGGTCCGCGACCTTTACGAGGTGACGAGACTCGCCCTTGAGCAGTTGATCGATCGGACACAACAGCCCAAGTAAATACGCCCGATGCACGGTGACGAATCCGGTCTACGGAAAAAATCATAACAACATGATTGACGAAAGACATAGGTCGCTGTCATAAGGCCGATTCAGCATAACAACGCGGCCAATGGGAATTTCCCGAAGACTGAACGGGACCCGTGAGTGTCGGGGCGGATTGACAGAGACCGGACATCGAAGGGTTGGCAACCGGCAACGGGTTGCGATGAGTCTTTTGGGTATCCGCAATAAAATGTTATATTAGGGGGTGGGAAAGTCCGACCACCAAACCGGGGCGTTGAGGCTCAACGACAATGGCAGACGTCAGTATCGCGGAACCCGACATCACGCTTGTCCTCGACAGTAAAGGGATCATTCGCGAAGCGAAGATCTCGAACGATGTTTCCGGTGGGCAAACCGACGGGTGGATCGGGCGCTTGTGGACAGACACCGTTGCCGACATCGGCGCCGACAAGGTGCGCCGGATGGTCGACGACGCGCTCGCGAACGGGGTCTCGGCCTTCCGCCAGGTCAACCAGCGCTTCCCCAGCGGCCTCGAGGTGCCGATCGAGTACACGATCGTCTCGCTCGGCGACGACACCGGCTTGGTCGCCGTCGGCAAGAGTCTCGAGGCCGTCGCCGAACTGCAAGCCCGCCTTGTCGCGGCGCAGCAGGCCATGGAGCGGGATTATTGGAAGCTCCGCGAGGTCGAGACCCGCTATCGCCTGCTGTTCGACGTCTCGAGCGAGGCCGTCCTGCTGGTCAGGGTTTCGAACCTCCACATCATCGAGGCCAATCCGGCGGCGAGACGCGCGCTCGGGGTCAACCCGGAGGGCCGGGACCTGCTGCAGGAGCTGGCACCGGAGGATCGAGACATCGTACAGACGATGCTCGTGCGCGTCCGCGAGCAGGGCAAGGCGCCCGGGCTCCTGGTTCACCTGGGCCCGGACCGGCATCCGTGGCTGGTTCGCGCGTCGGTCATGACCTCGCAGCCGGGATCGGTCTTCCTGCTCCACCTGTCCCCTGCCGGACTCGCACTGCAGGATTCGGACGTGAGCGACTCCGTCCCGGTCGAGGAATTCGTCGACCGGATGCCGGATGGCTTTGTGGTCATCGACCAGGACGGGGTCATCCTGCGCTCCAATCGGGCGTTCCTGGATCTCGTCCAGGCCGGGGCCGAAGGGGAGGTGGTGGGCGAACGGCTCGGACGATGGCTCGGCCGGCCCGGTGCCGACCTCAAGGTCCTGCTGACCAGCATTCGCCAGCACAAGGTGGTCAGGCTCTTCTCGACGACCCTTCACGGCGAGCTGGGGACGGATACCGAAGTGGAGATCTCGGCGGCGGGGACCAGCGATTCGGGGTCTCCGTACATCGGCGTCCTCATTCGTGCCGTCGGGCATCGGCTGCCGATGGCCGGCGCCGGTGACGGCATGGGCGCGGTGCTCGCCACACTGGCCCAGCAGGTGGGGCAGAACCCGCTCAGCAAGCTGGTGAAGAATACCGTCGGTGCCATCGAACGCCATTACATCGCGGCCGCGCTCGAACTCACCGGCGGCAATCGCACCTCAACCGCGGAGATCCTGGGCCTCAGTCGCCAAAGCCTCTATGTTAAGCTCAATCGCTACGGGTTGGACGGCGACTCCGGGACAGCGACCAAAAGGAACATCTGACTCCAGGGCGGAGACCCTGCCGTGGGTTCTCAACCGTTTTCGGCGCCGGCCTTCGGTCAGGCCGACCTGTCGAACTGTGAACGCGAACAAATCCACCTTGCGGGGTCGATCCAGCCACACGGGGCGTTGCTGGTCGTCAGCGAACCCGATCACGTGATCGTCCAGGCGAGCGCCAACGCCGCGGAGTTCCTGGGCCTGGACGCCGATGGCCTGCTGGGCCGCTCGATCACCGAATTGGGGGGCGATCTCGGAGAGCGTATCTGGCCCCACCTGGATAACCCGCTGCATGTCATTCCGAGTGCGGTGCAATGCCGGGTGGGCACGTCGTCGACCGCGTTCGACGGCCTCGTTCATCGGCCGCCGGAGGGTGGACTGGTCATCGAGCTGGAACCCCCCGGCCCCATCGTCGACCTCTCCAAACACGTCGAGCAATCCCTTCGCACCATCGTCGCGTGCGATTCACTGTCCATGCTGTGCACCGAAGCGGCGAAGATCTTCGCCGATCTGACCGGGTACGACCGGGTCATGGTGTACCGGTTCGACGACGAGGGCCACGGCGAGGTGTTCGCCGAGCAAAGGCTGCCGCACCTGGAGCCGTACCTCGGCATGCGATACCCGGCCTCGGACATCCCTCAGATGGCTCGGGATCTCTACATACGGAATCGCGTTCGATTGCTGGTCGACGTGGGCTACACGCCCGTCCCCTTGACGCCTCGGCTGTCGCCGCTCACGGGCCGCCATCTCGACATGTCCCTGTGCTTCCTGCGGAGCATGTCACCGATCCACATCCAGTACCTCCAGAACATGGGAGTGGCGGCAACGCTGGTCGCCTCGCTGGTCGTCGGCGGGCGCCTGTGGGGTCTCTTCGCCTGCCACCATGGCTCTGCGAAACACGTCCATTACGAGACCCGTGCGGTGTGCGAGCTGCTGGCGGAGACCGTCGCCACCCGTATTGCCGCTTTGGAAAGTTTCGTTCAGGCGGACGCGGAGTTGGCGGTCCGGCGCCTCGAACAGAGGATGATTGCCGCGGTCTCCCGGGACGGCGACTGGAGATCGGCGCTGTTCGACAATCCGAAGACGTTGCTGGAGCCGCTGAACGCCACCGGTGCCGCGCTGCTGTTCGAAGATCAGGTGTTCACCGTCGGCGAGGTGCCCGGCACCGCGGAGTTGCGCGAGATCGGCAAGTGGCTGAATGGACAGCCCAAGGATCCCGTCGTCGCGACCGCGTCCCTGACCACCGACGTGGCCGCCTTCGAGCCGCTGCGGCCGGTGGCGAGCGGGATTCTCGCCATCCCCGTATCGAGTTCCCCCGGTGAATACCTGGTCTGGGTCCGACCGGAGCAGATCCGGACCGTCACCTGGGGTGGCGATCCGTACAAGCCGGTGGTGGTCAGTGACGATCTCACCACCCTTTCGCCGCGCAGGTCCTTCGCCAAATGGCACCAACTCGTGGAAGGCACATCCGAACCGTGGACACCAGCCGACATGGCGGCTGCGCGTCTGATCGGCGAGACGGTGGCGGACATCGTCATTCAGTTCCGATCCGTTCGCATGCTGATTGCGCAAGATCAGCTCGAGCGGGCGAGCCGGCAAGTGGTGAGGTCGGATCCGCCCGTCATCATCGCCGATTCCGGAGGCCGAATCCTCGTCACCAACGAATCGTTCGAGCAGCTCCTGCAGGCGGGCCAGTCCCAACTGCTCCACCTGGACGATCTGTCATCGGTGTTTTCCGATGCCACCGAGGCGCGCCGCCGCCTTCAGGATCTTCTCAGGGACAGGCGAAGCTGGCGCGGGGAAGTCAGCTTGACCGGCAAGTCGGGCGAGGCCAAGCCGCTCCTCGTTCGTGCCGATCCGGTCTTCTCGTCGCGCGATAGGGTGTTGGGTTTCGTGATCCTGTTCGCCGACCTGCGCGAACGGAAAGTGGCCGAGGACGCCCGTCGGCGCTTCCAGGAAGGGGTGGCTGCGGAGAACCAGGCCAAGATCGCGACGCTGACGTCCGTGTCGGGGACCGTCTACAAGGACATGCTGTCGTCCGTCGTCGGAAACGCCCAGCTCGCGGCCCTGGAGATCACGCACGGCGTCGATGTCGCCCGCATACCCGAGAACCTGGAGAGCGTGCGGTCGTCGGTCCACCGCACCGCCGAGCTTCTCCAGCACCTGATGTGGCACGCCCGCTCGGTGGAGAAGGAGGACTGACCGGGGTCCTGCGGGGCCCGGCACGTCATGGCATTGTTTCGCGGGTCGCGCCTATGGCGCGCCCGTGTCAGGATGCGAACGTTTCCCCGTGAGCCGAACCGGACGGCGGGCGCGCCGCCGCGTCGCGGACGGCGATCGACACCTGGATGTTGTGCCGGAAGGCCGCCGCCGCCTCTTCCAAGACCGGCTCGATGTCGGTGACGTCCGCGCCGGCACGGTCGATGGCATCGCGGTAGGCCGCGATGAAGGCGTGCCGGTCGCCGATGTCCGGGAAGTCGTAGAAGGCCAGCGCCGCCGGCTCCAGGTCCAGCGACCGGGACAGCGTCCGTCGCAGAGCCTGGCCGCCGTTGAGGTCGGCCAGGTAGCGCGTGTAGGCGTGCGCGACCAGACGGATGGCGTCACCGTCCGCGGCCGCGGCGACCCGCCGGGCATACCGCTCGCCGGCGGGGAGGAGGGTAAGCGTCTGGTGCCACGCGGCCCCGGAGAGCCTCACGAGGTCCGACTCGAGGGCCGGGACACGAAGCACCGAGGGGTGCGCCACGGCCCGGACCCATGGCGTGTCCTGCCGGCGCGCAAACCCGTCCTCCATGGCCCGGTAGGCCGGAAGCAGATTACGCAGATAGAGCGCGTATCCATGCAGCGTCGCCCGTCCGCGCAGGATGTCGTGGACGATCCCCGACCGCTCCGCCTCGGCGTGAAGGGAGCGTGTCCGTTCGCGGAACAGATCGGCCCACCCGCGGGTTTCACCCTCGGGTGGGCCGTTGTCGTTGACCTCTGCCTGGCGAAGCGCCATGCAACGTTACGCGACCATTCGATATCCCGACCGGGATAGTATGACCTATCCTACTTGGCCGCGTCGAGTTCCGGGTACTGCGCCAACATCGGGGCGCCGTACAACGGCTTGGCGACGCCCTGATGGCACGTCGCGCAGCTCACCTTCGCCACATCTCCAGTCGGGCCGAGGCGGTTGGCCGGGAACGTCGAAGTCAGCGGCTCCATGAACTTGGTGTTGAGCTCGCGCACCAAGTTGATGCCGTGCCACGCCGTCGTGCGCTGGGGCGTGCTCTGGTCCCAGGCGAAGAAAGACCGGCTGTTGTGGCAATAGGTGCAGTTGACTCCGAGGGCCCCCGAGATGTGCATCATCAACGAATAGGACTCTTCGGTGTGCCTGATGGTGGCGCCGGCACCCGGGGTCGGGGGCAGAGCCTTGGTCGGGATGATGCGGATCGGCTTGTCGTCCACCTTCAGGAAGGTGGTGAACGGGTCGTAGGGCAGAGAGGTCGAACCGTTGTCCGGCGTCGGGACGTTGTGACCGAACTTGTTCCCCGCCGCACCTTTGGCCGCCGGCGGGCCGGGATCGGTGAACCAGATGCCGTCCGGCACGGGTTTCCCCCGGTGGCAGGTGTAGCAGGTCACCCCCGTCTCACCGACGTGGTTCTTCCACTCCTTGTTGATGTGGGCCGTCATCTGGAGCATCCGGGCCGAGACCGGCTTGGTGTATTTCGTATCGGCCTCCAGCTTCTCCTCGTCGTGACAGTAGGCGCAGCCCTGCTCGGGGGACACCCACTGGGTGATCCCGAGCATGAGACGATCGAACTGCTCCTGGCTGAGATCGGCGAGGACCGGGATGTTCGTGTAGATCTCCGTCGCCGGCGGCCCTCCGGGTTCCACCGGGTCGAAAGGCTCCGGAAGCTGGTTCTGGGCCTTCACGAGGGCTTCCCTGCGCGGATTGACGACGTGCTCCATGGCGAGGCCCCGATACCCGCCCTGGGTGATATCGATCGGGGGGCGATCCCATCCCGCCATCGCCACCATGACGACGAAGGCGGCGGCAAATATCCCGACAACCCAAAGTACGCTTTTCATCTCGATTCTCCCTATTGCGCCGTCGGGTCGACCGGGACTGTGGTCGCCTCGGGATAGCCGGGTACGATGCCGTGCTCGATGCCCCACAGGTACCAGTTGTCGACGACGGTCCCGGAGAGCAGGATTCCGATGCCGCCGGTCAACGGGACCAGCACGGCGAACCACCACGCCCAGCGATGGATCGATTCCATGGTCGCGTTGAAGCCCATGGTCCAGCGCCAGAACAGGGCGGCGCGCTCACCGGCGGTGCCGCGGTCGATCACCTGCTCCACCTCCCGCTCGCCGCCGAAGCGGCCGACGGCGAGGATCGTCGCCCCGTGCATGGCGAACAGGACGGCCGAGCCGTACAGGAACGCGATGCAGAGCGCGTGGAACGGGTTGTAGTAGAGGTTGCCGTAGCGGATCGAGAATGCGGCGGTCCAGTCGAGATGGGGGAAGATGCCGAACGGGACGGACGCGCTCCAGCTTCCCACCAGCAGCGGCTGGATGAACCCGATGGAGAGATACAGGAAGATCGCCGAAGCGAACGCCCAGGCGGCGTGGGTGCCCATCCCAAGGGCGCGGGCCCGCCGATAGGTGCGCCACCACCACAGCAGGATGGAGGTGGTCAGGAAGAACCCGGCCATCAGCCACCAACCGCCCTCGGCCAGCGGCGGAATCGACACGCCATATTTCGCCGCCGGCGGCTCGAGAGCGAGCCACGGCAGCTGCCGGATGAACTCGATCGGGCTCCAGTTCACCGACGCCATCATGTTGAGGCCGATGATCTCGATGGCGACGAACCCGAAGATGAGCGACGCCACCCCGGCCCAACCAAGGTAGATGGGGCCGATCTGCGCATCGCCGATCCGTCCGAGCCAGTACGAGAAGTACGGCTTGCCGACGCGGGTGAAGCTGCCGCGCGGCAGCGCCACCCCGTCATGGGCCGGACCGCGGACCTGGACCCGATTGAATACGTTTTGATACTCAGCCATTTCTCGCGTGCCTCCTCAGGACCAGACCGGGTGATAGAGCCACCAGTTCCACCATTCCGGCCATCCACGGGTCCAGAACGGACCGCTGAGGACGATGCAGACGGCGCTCCAGAAGGCCGCCGACACGGCCAGGAACACGCCTAGCCGATGGATGCCGAGCGTGCCGATGGAGTAGCCGACCTGGTCGCGGAAGAAGGTGTTCTCGTGTTCGGCGCCCTTGACCACCTCGCCCTCGCCCGGGTTGGTCGCCGACAGGATCACCGATCCGTGCAGGGCCAACGCCAGCGCATTGGTGAAGAAGAAGGTGATCGCCAGCATGTGGGCCGGGTTGTAGTGGAAGTGCAGGTACTGGTAGCCGACGTTCGACACCCAGTCGAGGTGACTGAAGATCCCGTAGGGGAAGCCGTGACCCCATGCGCCCAGCAGGACCGGGCGTACGACCACCAGGGTGAAGTAGGCTAGGATCGCGAAGCTGAAAGCGAACGGAATGTGGAGGCCCATTCCGAGCTTTCGCGAGATCTCGACCTGGCGAAGTGCCCACGAGACGAAGGCCCCCAGGGCGCAGAACGTGATGATCTGCCAGAGGCCGCCTTCTCTCAGCGGTGCCATACCCAGACCGTACTCGAGATCGGGCGGCGCGATGCTGATCTGCCAGATGTTCCAGGTCGGTCCGAGGGCCGCACCCCATATGATCAGAGCAGTTCCGAGGGCGGTGAAGAAGACGGTCGTTACGCCGAAAAAGCCGACATAGAACGGTCCGACCCAGAAATCGAACAGATCCCCTCCGATCAGGGTGCCCCCGCGAACGCGGTATTTCCTTTCGAAATTGAGCAGTGCCATCACATTATCCTCAGCGCCCGGGGCGCCAGTCCGCGCAAGATCTCGCGGTGTCCGCGGCAGCGAACCGGGTTCGGATCGTGGAGTCGAACCAGAGTTCGCTGCCGCCGGACAGTTGTTGTCAGACCACGGTTGTGCGCGTCGGGTCGACCGGGTGCACAGTCAGGGAAGCAACTTCCGACTGAGGCCCGACTTCGGTCGCGAACGAGGTGTCCATCCAGTTGAAGCGCACCGTGCTGAGCAAGATGAAATGGATCAGCAACGCGAGCACCGCGAGGAAGGTGAACAACGCGACCAACGTTCTCCGTGGATCGAACAGCAGCCAAATACGCCACATGTCATGTCCCTCCTATGTCAAGACGGGAAGGAGTTGGAGAACAGCGACCTTCACGCCGTCAACCAACGAGGCTTCGGACCCGTGCCAACCCCACGGCCGCCAGGCCCACGCCAGAATGTGCGCGAGGACGGCGACCGCCATGAAGGCGGTGAAGCTCGTCACGAAGACACCGTGAAACTCCTTGGCTTCATCCGGCGACAAGCCGGACAAGGATCCTTGTCTTTCGTTCATGTGCACTACCTTTGCTTCATGGGCCGAAGGCCCGTTGCCGTGCATGTCCCGCACGGCGGGGACCGTCGTGGCGCGCATGCCACGACGAACCGGATGCTCGGGCGAGCCGAGCGAATTCCCAAAATCGGCGGCGCTCCCGGGGAGAGCCGAACGGTGTTGCGGTCGTTGGTGGGCATGGCGATCAAGCGCTTTGGCCCTCCATCAGCCCGGCCAGTGAGGCCGAAAAGCGGTCCGCGGTCACCCGCGTCTCTCCGGCGCGCCGCGCCTCACGTTCGGCGGCATCGCGCAGCCGCTTGGCGGCCGAAATCCGGATCAGCACCGGCTGGCGCGCGATCACGTCGTCCAGCGCCGCCCGCGCGTCGTCGTCCCACGGCAGCTCCTTGTGCACGCGGGCCGGCGTCGCCTCCAGGCGGTCCAGCTCGGTGGCCAGCGGCAGGATGTGGAACAACGCGTCGAACAGGGCGTTGCAGACCTCCTGGACCATGTAGGTGGCGCCCGCATAGCCCATGAACGGCGTCCCCGTGTGGCGCCTGACGATAGCGCCGGGGAAGGAGGCGGGAATGAACACCGCCCGGGCGCCGATCTCGCTCAGGTACATGCGCTCGTTGTAGCTGCCGAACAGGACCAGAGGCGTTTGTTCGGCGATCGCCTTGCGCACCGCCTCGTTGTCGGGCTTGGCCCCGGCGGAGCGCGCGAACGCGAAGCTGCACGGCAGCCCCATCTCCACTTCGAGGAAGTTGCGCACGCCGCGGGCGTAGGTCTCGGTGGCGACGATGCCGAAGGTGGCGGTGCCGAAGAAGTCCTGGGTCACCGACCGCCAGAGGTCCCACAACGGCTTGATCGTGGTGTGCTTCTCGCGGGCGATGAAGGGTTCGGGGTCGAGGCCGAGCAGCTCGCCGAGGGCGCGCAGGAACTTGGTCGTCGAGTGCAGGCCGATGGGCGCCTGCAGGTAGGGCCGATCGAGTGCCTCGCACAGCAGGCGGCCGAACTCGCGGTACATGCAGATGTTGACGTCGGCGTCGACCAGGCGCGGCACGTCGGTGAGATGGCTCCCCAGCGGGAACGTCAGGTTCACCTCGGCGCCGATGCCTTCCACCAAGCGGCGGATCTCGGCGAGGTCGGACCAGGTGTTGAACACCCCGTAGATGGGCCCGATGATGTTGACCCGCGGCTTGGCGCCCTCGGCACGGGGCTTGGCCTTGGGCATCCTGCCCCGCTTGAGGCCGTACTCCGTCCACAGCCAGGACATGGCGCGGTTGGCGCTCTGCCACTGGTCCTCGTCGATGGTGCGGGGCAGGAACCGCTGGATGTTGGTTCCCTCGGGCGTCACCCCGCCGCCGATCATCTCGGCGATGGAGCCGGTGACCACGACGCTTGGGCACTCGGGATCCAACGTGCGGTGCGCCCGCTCCATCGCCTTCTCTGTGCCGTGCTGGCCCAGTTCCTGTTCGGACAGGCCAGTGACGACGATCGGCAGTTCGTGCGGCGGCAGGGCATCCGTATAGTGCAGCACCGCCGTTGCCGGCAGGTTCTCGCACCCCACCGGCCCGTCGATGATCACCTGCAGGCCCTTGATCGCCGTGAAGACATAAACCGAGCCCCAGTAGCCGCCGGCGCGATCGTGATCGAGGATCATCATTCGGCGGCCTCCTCGATCGGGGGCGTCCGCGTTTCCTCCGGGCGTGTCGACGACGGCTGCGGCGCCCGGGGAGGCAGGTCCTCCCAGACTCCGGCCGTCTCGCCCGTGCCGACGCCCTCGAAGAAGGCCTTCATCTCGGCGAACCGGTGCGCGCCGCCGATGGCGGCGTTGACCACCTGGGCCAGGGAGCCGGCGCCGGCGAGGCCCATCAGGGGCCGGGCGGAGATGACGTTGGTGAAATAGAGCCCGGGAATCGCCATCTCCTTCGCCTTCTGCACCACGGGCGTGGTGCCGATGGCGAGGTCGGGACGGAACTCCGCCACTGCCGCGAGGTCGTGCTCCAGGGATGCCCGGTACTGCACCGTCACCCCCTTGCTCGCCAGCCACTCGCGGTCCGGATCGGACCAGGGGGTCCGCGGACAGGCCGTCCCGACATAACGGAGGTCGGCGCCGCTTTCGATCAGCAGACGCGCTACTAGGAGCTCCGAGCCTTCATAACCTGAAAGGGTTATGCGCCCTCGGATGGGGTTCGCGGTGAGCGCGCCCTTGATCGTGGGGAGAACACGCTTGGCGACACCGACCTTCTCGGAGGCGATGCCGCAGGCATCGCCGATGGCTTCCAGCCACGCCGCGGTCCCGTCGAGGCCGACCGGGGCCGAGCCGACGATGGCCCGGCCCGCGGCCTCGAACTCGCGGACGCTGGATGTGTAGAACGGATGGATGGCCGCAACCGCCGCGCAGTCGAGCGCGGCATAGAGCTCGCGCCACTCGCGGGTCGGCACGACCGGCCCGGCGGCGAGACCCAGGGGCTCCAGCATCATGCCGATGCCCATCGGGTCGGCGGGGAACATCTCGCCCAGAAGCGTCACCGTCGGCCTGTCGGCCCGTCCGTCGCGCGGCGCCTGCACCGGACCGATCTCGGCCTCGCCGCGGGCATACCGCAGCATCGCGCCGGCCAGGATGTCCTTGGCCTCGGCATGGGTCGGCACCCCGAAGCCGGGGACGTCGATGCCGATGACGCGGACCCCGTTGATCTGGCTGGGCAGGAGACGCAGCGGGACGCCCGAGGCCGTGGGAACGCAGAGGTTGGTCACCACGATGGCGTCGTAGAGCGCCGGGTCGGCAAGCTCGTGGACCGCATCCCGGATATCCTCGAACAGCTTGCCGGTGACCAGGGTCTCGGAATTGAACGGCACATAGCCGACCGAACGGCGGGCGCCATAGAAGTGCGAGGTGAAGGTGAGGCCGTAGACGCAGCAGGCCGACCCGGAGAGCACGGACGCCGTGCGCCGCATGCGCAGCCCGACACGCAGCGAGCCGAAAGCCGGGCACATGGTCTGCGGCTGATCGTGGGGCCCGGTGGGGTAGTCGGCCGCATACCGCTCGAGGGTCTCGCTGTTACCGGCGGCCGACGCGGCGCGGCGCATCTCGTCGGCGCCGGCGTGACAGCCCATGATGTCCGCCTTGTGCGCCTCGTCTGCGGCCTGCGCCGCGTCGGCAGTCTGGTAAATGACCTCAGCCGAAGTGCGGGCTTTGTCGCGCGTTTTGGGCCGAATATGGTTCATGGCGTCAGGGTCCGTCTCCCGGCGCTCAGACGTCTTCGTAGATCACTTCGAGGGAAGGCTTGGCGGCCACGTCCGTGCCGCACAGGTCCTGGTGCGTCGCCGATTCGAGGACCACGCCGCCGCCCACGTCCTCGCTCTTGAACAGGGCGAGGAGCCCTTCCTGGGACAGCGGAGTCGCCTGGAGTGGCGGCGCCTCGGCGACATTGGTGGCCAGTTCCTCGAACACCGGCGCCCAGCGGTCGCCCGGTTGGCCGATGATCTGGTAGTTGGCGCTCTTGCGCCGGATCTCATCGTCGGCCGGGATGGTGGTCAGCACGGGGATGCCGACGGCATCCGCGAAGCTCTGCGCCTCGCCGGTTCCGTCGTCCTTGTTGATGACGATGCCGGCGACGCCGACGTTGCCGCCCAGCTTGCGGAAGTACTCCACCGCCGAGCAGTCGTTGTTGGCGACGTAGAGGGACTGCAGGTCGTTGGCCCCGACGACGATCACCTTCTGGCACATGTCGCGCGCGATCGGCAGGCCGAAGCCGCCGCACACCACGTCGCCGAGGAAGTCGAGCAGCACGTAGTCGAACTGCCAGTCGTGGAAGCCCAGCGACTCGAGCAGCTCGAAGCCATGGATGATCCCGCGGCCGCCGCATCCACGGCCGACCTCGGGGCCCCCGAGCTCCATGGCGAAGACGCCGTCGCGCTTGAAGCAGACGTCGCCGATCTCCACCGGTTCCCCTGCCAGTTTCTTGGTGGAAGACGTTTCGATGATGGTCGGGCAGCTCCGCCCGCCGAACAGCAGCGACGTGGTGTCGCTTTTCGGATCGCAGCCGATGAGCAGGACCCGCTTGCCCTGCTGGGCCATCATGTAGGAGAGGTTGGCGAGGGTGAAGCTCTTGCCGATGCCGCCTTTCCCGTAGATGGCGATGATCTCGGTCTCCTTGAGCGCGGGCGACGTCACCACGGGATCCGGCTCCACCGCCGCCTCGGCGCGCAGCCGGTCCGTCATGGTCGACTCCTGGGAGTCCGGGTACAAGCCGGCCACGCCTTCGGTCACGAAACCGCTCCCCAGTCCAGGACCATCTTCAGGCACCCGGGGTCCCCGAAAGCCGTCTCGTAGGCCGTCGGGGCATCCATGGCGTCCTGTCGATGGGTGATGAGGCCGTCGAGGGACAGACGCCCGGACCGCACCAGGTCGTTGACGGCCAGAAGGTCGTCCCGCTGCCACTCGGCGGCGACGCGCAGCCGCGCCTCCCGCATGAACGCCGGCGGGAAGGCGAAAGACAGGGAATCCTTGTAAAATCCGGCGAGGACGACCTCCCCTCCGGGCCCGAGGCGGGCGATGAGGCTGTCGAGAAGGGCGCTGTCGCCGCTGACGTCGCAGATGACCCGATAGTCGTGCCGCGGATCGTCGGCCGGGTCGACGACCTGGTAGCCGAGGGCGCCGTCCCGACGGTCCGGATCGCGCTCCCACACCAGCGGGGCCGCGCCACCGGCCAAGGGCACCAGCCGGGCCAGCAGGCGACCGAGGACCCCGTGGCCGACAATAAGCTCCGGCTTGTCTTCGGACCCGGCGATGGCATGCCAGGCGGTGGCGGCGAGCGCCAGCAGGACCGCCTGCTCCCCCACCTCCTCGCCGACGGGCACGACACGGGTGCCGGGAACGACGACCCGCGCTGCGGCGCCGCCGAACAGGCTCCGGACCTCGCCGAAGCAGCGGGCGCCGGGGACGAACACGCGGTCTCCGACGCGGCCGCCGGACCGGGGACCCGCCTCGGCAACCCGGCCGACCGACTCGTAACCCGGAACGAGTGGATAGCCCATGCCCGGAAACGTCGGCATCTGCCCCATCCACAGAAGGCGCTCGGTGCCGGTGCTGATGCCACTCCATTCGACGTCGACAACGACGTCCTCTTCTCCTGGCGGCAAAAGATCGAGTCGGCTGAGTACGAGGTTTTGAGGCCCCTCAAGCACGACTGCGATGGTGTCCATGCAGCGCTTCCCCCAAGCCCAAACGCCGCGGCGCGGCAACGCTTCCCGGGCTTTGTGTCAGTTTAAGTTTACTGGTATAGATGTCAAGAACTACTTACACTCGGACGGGAGTCAAACGCCCGGACGGGCTAGGATTAGCTTGGTTAAAAGGGGTCTTCGCGTGGGGAGCAGCCGGACCTCGTTGAACCCGGCAGTAGAAAGAAGATCGTCGAGTTCGTCCGGTGTGCGCGGCCGTCCCCGGCCCATGGCGAGCAGGTAGAGGCCGAAATAGGCATCGCCGATGGGCTCGGCGCCGGCGGTCCCCGACATGGGCTCCGCCAGGAGCAGCGTGCCGTCCTCGGGCAGGGCCCGGCGGATGTTGCGCAGGATGGCGAGGGCGCCCTCGTCGTCGTGGTCGTGGATGATCCGCACCAGGGACGCGATATCCGCACCCTCGGGCAGCGAATCGGAAAAGAAGCTGCCGCCGACGGCGGTGGCCCGGTCGCCCAGCCCCTTGGCGGCCAGGGTCTCGCGCGCCCGCTCGGCGACCGGCGGCAGGTCGAAGACGATGACGCGGAGGTCGGGCGCGCGGGCGGCCGCGGCCGCGGCGAAGCTGCCGTCTCCGCCGCCGACGTCGAGCAGACACTGGTGCTGCTTCAGCGGATAGGCGTCGAGGATGTCCTCCGCGATCAGGGCTTGTGACGCCGACATCAGGACGCTGTAGGCCGCCACCTGATCCGCGGCCAGGCCGTTGGGCTGCTCGGCGCCCGCATAGGGCCAGAACTGCGCCAGCTCCGTGTCCCGGCGCGGCGCGCGCAAGAGCGCCACCGGATCCGCGAGGTCCGCATACAGCAGCCCGTGGTGCTCGACCATGTTGGCGATGGCGGGATTGCCGCACAAAGCGGCGCCCAGCGGGCCGAGCGCGAAACGCTCCGACCCCCGCCGCGCGACCAGACGCAGGGACACCGCCGCGTTGAGCAGACGGGTCGTCGAGTCGGCGGACAACGACAGACGCCGCCCCACGCTGTCGGCGGTCTGTGGTCCTTCCTTCAGCAGGTTGAACAGCCCCAGCCGGACACAGGCGAGAAGGACCTGGGAATAGACGAACCCGGCGCAGAGATCGAACAGGTCCCGCGCCCGGCGCTGGGCGACCGGCCGGGTCAATGGAAACCTCGCCGCCCAGCGCTGAAACTTGGGACTTGCGAGCAAGCGATCGCGCATGTCGAGGAGCCAGTCCAACAACGGGTTGTCAGGAAGCGCCAACCGCGGTCGGCGCCCGCGACCGATCCGCCGCCGTTGGCGGGGCATGTCAGGCGGCGTGTCGCAAGACCTCCTTGGGGAGGAAGCGCTTGGACTCGACGACGATGAGGTCACGAAGTGCCTCCCGTCCGGGACAGGGTGGGATCGCGTCGACGGCGGCGGACAAGAGCGACTTGAAATGCCCGATAGCGCCATCGATCCCCATTTTCAGGACAGCATTCGGACGGCCGTGATTTTCGTCCTGCCCCACCGGCTTGCCCAGATCGTCCGGGTTGGCCGCGACATCGCGGATGTCGTCGGCCACTTGGTAAGACTCGCCGAGGCGATCTCCGAACAGCGCCCAGGGGTCGGGCGCGGCGCCGGCCGCCGCGGCGCCGGCGGCGGCCGCGGCAACGAACAGGGACCCGGTCTTGGCGCGCTGATAGCTCGCCAGGTCGACACGCTCCTCGCACTCCCAGGCTTGTCCGGCGACGATCCCCGAGGGTGCGCCGACCGACCGGCTGACGGTCATCAGGAGTGCGGGCAGGCGCTGGGGCGCGCTCACCGTTCCGCGAGTCAGGGTTTCGAACGCGAGAACGATGAGACCGTCGCCGACCAGGACCGCGAGGGGCTCGCCGAAGGCCCGATGGACCGACGGCTTGCCACGCCGCGTCTCGGCGTCGTCGAAACACGGAAGATCGTCATGCACCAGCGACGCGCAGTGCAGCAGCTCGATGGCGGTCGCGGCGGCGTCGGTGACGGCCGGCGTGTCCTCGCCGCAGGCCGCGGCGACGGCCAGGCACAAACGCGGCCGGATGCGGGCGCCGCCGGGAAAGACAGCATAACGAATCGCCTCGGCAAGCTTCGGCGGGCAGTCCTTGGCGCAAACACCGGCAACAGCGGCGTCGATGGCCTGCTCAACGCGATTCATGGCTATCATGACGCTCTCCCTGGAAATCCCTGGTGTCATTTTCCATTGTCACGGCGAAGTGTCAAGTATAATAGACACTCGGTACCGTCACCAGGGTCCAGCGTGACCCGTTCGGAGGGTGGCCCCGGGATGCATACGGAACGCGTCGTCGTGATCGGGGCCGGCATGGCGGGACTGGCGGCTGCCGTGGGCCTGGCCAGGAACGGTCTGGCCGTGACCGTCGTCGAGCGGGCGGAGGCGCCGGGGGGCAAACTGCGCCAAGTCGATATCGACGGCGCCCGGCTCGACGTCGGTCCCACCGTGTTCACCATGCGCTGGATCTTCGAGGAGATCTTCGCCGAGGCCGGCGCGTCGCTCGCCGACCGGGTGCGCCTGCAGCCGGTGGACGTCCTGGCCCGGCATGCGTGGAGCGCCGACGAGCGGCTGGACCTCTACACCGACGTGGACCGCTCGGCGGACGCCATCGGCGCCTTGGCCGGGCCGGACGAGGGGCGGCGCTACAAGGCGTTCTGCACCCGCGCTCAGCGGGTCTTCGAGACCCTGGATCGGCCGTTCATCCGCGCCGAGCGGCCGAGCGTGTTCGGGCTGATCCGAGGCGTCGGCTTGGGCGGGCTCGGTGACCTCTGGAACATCAAGGCGTTCACCACCATGTGGCGGGCATTGGGCGACCACTTCCATGACCCGCGCCTGCGCCAGCTTTTCGGCCGCTATGCCACCTACTGCGGGTCGTCGCCCTTCGCGGCACCAGCCACCCTCATGCTGGTGGCGCACGTGGAGCGGGAGGGGGTTTGGCTGGTGGACGGCGGCATGCATCGGATCGCGGCGGCACTGGCGGAGCTGGGCGCCAGCCTTGGTGTCACCTTCCGCTACGGGGACGAGGTGGCCGAGGTGCTGGTCTCCGGAGGCCGTGCCGCGGGCGTGCGCCTGGCCACGGGAGAGCGCCTGGACGCCGACGCCGTCGTCGTCAACGCCGACGCCGCGGCCGTCTCCGCCGGGCGCCTGGGCCGCCATGTGGCCCGCGCCGTCCCGTCGATGCCGCCCACGGCCCGCTCTTTGTCGGCGGTCACCTGGGCCCTGGTCGCCGAGACCGAAGGTTTTCCGCTGGTCCGGCATTCGGTGTTCTTTTCCGACGACTACAAGTCCGAATTCGACGACATTTTCGGCCGTGCCCGTTTGCCGGAGCGGCCCACCGTCTATGTCTGCGCCCAGGACCGGCACGACGCGACGGACGCCTGGACTGGCGGCGCGGAACGGCTGTTCTGCCTGGTCAATGCGCCGCCGAGAGCGGATATGAATCCATACGATGCTTCGGAGATCGAGCAATGCGAGAACCGCGCCTTCCATCGCCTCGAGCACTGCGGCCTCAAAGTCCGCCGCCAAGGGGCGAGCACCGTGGTGACGACCCCGACGGACTTCGACCGCCTTTATCCGGCCACGGGGGGGGCGCTCTACGGCCGGGCGTCGCACGGATGGATGGCCTCGTTTCGCCGGCCGGGCCCGCGCAGCCGGCTGCCGGGCCTGTATCTGGCGGGGGGCAGCGTGCACCCGGGCCCGGGCGTGCCGATGGCGGCGCTGTCGGGTCGGCAGGCGGCGGCGAGCCTGCTCGCGGACCTCGGTTCGATCAACCGGTCCCGTCCGGCGGCTACGTCTGGTGGTACATCGACGGCCTGAGCACGGACGGGCGTCACGGCCTCACCATCATCGCTTTCGTCGGCAGCGTGTTCTCGCCTTACTACGCGTGGGCGCGCCGACGCGGCCAGCCCGATCCCCTCGACCACTCGGCGCTGAACGTGGCCCTTTACGGGGGCCGCGGCAAACGCTGGGCGATGACCGAGCGCCGGCGGACCGCGGTGCACCGGACTCCCGATACGCTGGTCGTCGGGCCGAGCGCCGTCTCCTGGGACGGGACCAGCCTCACGGTCCGCATCGACGAGCGCACGGTCCCGGTCCCGCGGCGGATTCGGGGCTCGGTGCGGCTGCACCCGACGGCCCTGGTCGACCATCCGGTGACGCTCGACGCCGACGGCCTGCACCGCTGGTCGCCGCTGGCGCCGTGCGCCCGCGTCGAGGTGGACATGGAGCATCCCGCCCTCCGCTGGTCGGGCTCGGCGTACTTCGACACCAACGCCGGCGACGTTCCCCTGGAAGACGGCTTCGTGCGATGGCACTGGAGCCGCGCCGAACTCCGCGAGGGAACGGCCATCCTCTACGACGTCACCCGCCGCGACGGCCAGGCGAGCAACCTGGCCATCCGGGTCGATCCCGCCGGGCACGTGCACCCGATTCCGATGTCCGGGGCCATGTCCCTGCCGCGCACGCGGTGGGGGATCGAGCGCGCCACGCAGACCGAGGGCGCCCACCGGCCGACCGTCGTTCGGACCCTGGAGGACACCCCGTTCTATGCGCGGTCGCTGGTGGCGTCGCACGTCCTGGGCGAACCGGTGGTCGCCATGCACGAGAGCCTGTCGCTCGACCGGTTCCGGTCCTTGTGGATCCAGTGGATGTTGCCGTTCCGCATGCCCCGCGTGTGGCGGTAGGCGAATCCGGGCTACGCGGGGCGGAGTCAGTCCTCCGAATCGGCCTCGTCCGGCCGGCCCTTGGCTTCGCGATCCCGACGCTGTTCGCGCCGCATCTTCCTCAGATCCCACTGCAGGAAGACGACAAGGCCCACGAAGATCAGCAGTTCGAACAGGATCATTCTGTTCATTTCGAAGACCGTTCCGAGGATGGGTCCCGGCGCGGCGACGGAATCACCCCGGCCGGCGCCGCCGCTAGTCCTCTTGCGCCTTGGGTATGATGCGCATTGCCCAGGCGAGAGCGACGATCACCACGGCGAGGAGCGCCAACTCGGCGAGGGCGGCCTGGAACTTGGGATCGGTCAGATCGAAAAAGCCCGCGCTTTCGGCCGTGATGACCAGAATGCGGCGGATAGCGGCGATAATGGCCACGATGAAGAACGGTCGCGCCTCCAGGCCCTTGTGGTCCGCGTGGGTGCGGATCGTGTGAACGATCTCGGTCACCATGAGGACCAGGAGGGCGCGATCGAGAAGGCGCAACAGGCCGTCGAGATACTCGCCCCTGAGGGTTATTTCCGCCGTCTCGATGAGTCCGACCACGATCAGGGCGGCTGCGGCCCCCACCAGGATCACGGCCGTCACGGAGTAGATGTATTGCTCCGCCCGTGTCACCCACTTGAAGCGGGTGGAAAATTGACTCTCCATGGTGATCCCGCGGCTACAGGACGGGGCGATGATGTACCGGCCGGATCAAGCCGGTGCGCGACACCCGAAGTGGAAGTCCCCTCATACCAAGCCCCCTTCCTGCGGCCGGGGCTCGGCCATGGGGGCTGTTCGGTGGGAGTCCGCAGCGAGATTTTGGCGCTCTTCCAGCTCCGCGAACAGCTCGAGCACCCGACCGATCCGTTCGGCGAGGTTCCACCATGGGATCGCCGTATCGGCCTGCGCGGCCGGCTGCAACCATGGTGACGTGGCCGGGGCCAGCGCCTCGACCAGGAACCGGGTCTGCGCCAGGGCCGGAACCGGATGGAGCCGCGGCGCGTTGGGCGTGGCGGCCAGCGCCCGCCCGAGCAGGGCCGCCTTGCGGGAGGCCGGGACCACGGCGCGGCGCGAGATCGAGTCGCCGTCATGCCGCTCGACCTCGCGGCCGATCTCGGCATACAGCAGCTTGGCGGCATAGATTCCGGGCCGGCAGGACAGGGGCAGGCGCGCGATCCCGGCGTCGGCCCGATCGTACAGCCTGTCCGCCTCCCAAAGGAGATGCCGGACGACGGAGCCCAGGGCCTCGCTGTAGGACGGCGACGACAGCCAGGCGTCCGGGTCGATGCCGGCGTCGCGCAGCCAACGGAGCGGCAGGTAGACGTGGCCCGCCCGGGCGTCTTCGCCGACGTCGCGGGCGATGTTGGAGAGTTGCATGGCGACACCCAGGTCGCAGGCGCGGGCGACCACGTCGGCGTCGCGCACCCCCATCAGGGCCGTCATCATGGCGCCGACGGTGCCGGCGACCCGCGCCGCGTAGGCGTGGAGATCCTCGAGGTCCTCGTAGCGCCGCTCCTCGGCGTCCCACTGGAGGCCTTCCAGCAACGCCTCGGGCAGGGCCCGCGGAACGGCGAACTCGGCGACGATGTCGGCGAAGGCGCGATCCACCGGCGTGTCGAGGGGCCACCCAGCATAGGCGCGGTCCAGGCGCTCACGCAGCTCGTCGATGGCGGCCATGCGGCCGCCATGCACGTCCACCTCGTCATCGGCCAGCCGGCAGAAGGCATAGAGCGCCGAAGCCGGCTCGCGGACCTTGCGCGGCAGCAGGAAGGACGCGAGGAAGAACGTCCGCGACCCGACGGACAGCGTGGCCCGGCAGGCGGCGATGTCGGACCGCCGTGCGGCGTGCCGGTCAGGTCCAGGCGGCGGCATCGGGCACGACCGAATCGAGGATGCGGGCGGAGGAGAGGACGCCGGGGAGTCCGGCCCCGGGATGGGTTCCGGCGCCCACCAGGTAGAGGTGGTCGACGTCCTCGCTGCGGTTGTGGGGCCTGAACCAGGCGCTCTGGGACAGCACCGGTTCCAAGCCGAACCCCGCGCCCCGGAAGGACAGCAGTTGATCCTGGAAATCCTGAGGGGTCACCATCCGCGAGGTCACGATTTCGTCCTCCAGACCGGGCAACAGGGTCTCGGCAAGCGTGGCCGCGATGGCGCGGCGATAGGGTTCGGCCCGTTCACGCCAATCCAGCTCCCCGTCGAGATGGGGCACGGGGGAGAGCGCGTAGAAGGTGTCGCACCCGTCCGGCGCCAGCGACGGATCGGTCGCCGTGGGGCGATGGATATAGAGGCTGAAGTCGGGCGCCAGCCTCCGCTTCTTGAAGATGTCGTGCAGCAGGCCGCGGTAGCGCGGCCCGAGCATGATGGTGTGGTGGGGCACGTCCGGGTACTGCCGGCGGGTGCCGAAGTACCAGACGAACAGGCCGTTGGAGTAGCGGGCGCGCTCGATCCGCCGGTCGGTCCAGCGCCGGCGGGTGTCCGAGGGCAGGAGGTGCCGGTACGTCCACGCCGAGTCGGCATTGGACACCACCACGTCGGCCGCCATGTGCTCGCCGGAGGCCAATTGGACCCCCGTCGCCGCACCGTCGGTCACGGTGATCGCGCTCACCTCCGCATCGCAGAGGACCGCGCCGCCCTGCCCCTCGATGAGCCGAACCAGCCCATCGACGAGGCGGCCCGTGCCGCCCATGGCGAAAAACACGCCCCAGTGCTGCTCCAGATAATTGATCAACGAATAGATGGACGTGACGGCGAACGGATTGCCGCCGATCAACATCGGATGAAAGCTGAACGCGATACGCAGCCGCGGGTCCTTGAAATATGTGCAGACCAACCCGTACACGGTCCGGTAGCTGCGGAGGCGGACCATGTCCGGCACGATCCGCGCCATGTCCGTCCACGAAGCGAAGGGCACGTCCCCGAGCTGCTCGAAGCCGACCTTGAAGATGTCTGCGCTGGCGCGCATGAACCGGTCATAGCCGGCCACGTCCGACGGCGACAGGCGGGCGATCTCCGCGCGCATGGCATCGGGGTCGCCCGAATAGTCGAAGGTCTCCCCATCGTGGAAGCGAATGCGGTAGAACGGCGCCATGGGCCGCAGCTCGATGTCGTCGGCCAGGCGGCGTCCGCACAGCTCCCAAAGCTCCTCGAACAGGAACGGCGCGGTGACGATGGTCGGGCCGGCGTCGAAGGTGAAGCCGTCTTGGCGGTGAACGTAGGCGCGGCCGCCCGGTGCATCGAGCTTTTCCAGCACCGTCACGCGGTAGCCCCGCGCGCCCAGGCGGACCGCCGCGGCCAATCCACCGAAGCCGCTGCCGATGACGACGGCGTGGGGCCGGCGCGATTGCCGACCAGTGTCAACTTTCTGTTTCCCAGCGACCGTCAACATTACTAGACACTCTAACACCAGAGTGTCGTTTCCGCCAATGGCGAAAGTGCCGCGCGGGCTTTTTCGGCGCGCCGGTGTCAGGCCTTCGGCAGAATCTCGACCCGCCGAGCCAGTTGGGTGACGATTTCCAGGGCCGCTTCGGGCTGCTCCTCGTGGGCCAGATGGCCAAGGCCCTCCATGGTGACGATCTCGGCGGTCGCGAGCCGCTCGCGAACGCGATCGGCGGTGTGCGGCGCGACGGCACGATCGGCGGTGCCCACGACCATGATGAACGGCGGCTCCAGGTTGGGCAGGTCGTCGAGGAACCGCGTCAGGTCCCAGTTGGCCATCATGCCCAGGGCCCCCGCCACGTGGGGCGGGCTGCGGAACAGCCGCTGGTACAGTGTCACCCCCTCGGGCTCGATGGTGGACCCGGTGTCGACGATCAGGCGCTCGACGCGGGACCGGTCGGTGGCGCCCCACGTGAACAGGCGCGGGGTCAGCGGATTGAGGAACAGCAACTTGGCCATGGGCGGGAAGATCTGGCCGGCAAGCCCCGGGAAGGGGAGGAAGGCGCCGTTGAAGCTCACCAAACCCCGCGGCGCGATCCGGCCGTCCAGGCACATGCGGACCAGGATCGCGGCGCCGGCCGAATGGCCCACCGCGAGGGCCGGCGTCACCTCCAGGGCCTGCAGGAGCTTGCCCAGCGATCGGGCCATGCCCGACAGCGAAAGCCGGTCATAGGAGAGGACGCTCGTGAAGCCGTGGCCCGGCAGGTCGGGCGCCACGACCGTGAAATCCCGGGCCAGCAGCGGGCCGAGCGCGCGCCAGGAATGGGTGGACGCGCCGGTGCCGTGGACCAGCAGCAGCACCGGGCCGTCGCCCATCACCTGCACGTGCCAGTGCAGTCCCCCAGCCCGCACGAACTGGCTGAATTCGCGGTTGGGCCAGTCGCGGCCGTCCCGCTCCCAACGGAGTTTCTGGGTCACGGTACGGGGACTGCGGCGGGTCGGGTGGCGTCGGCCGTCGCGCGCACCGCGTCCGAAACGGCGGCAGGGTCGGCATGGGGCAGCGGCAGATAGACCGCATCCATCTCCATCGCCAGCTTGTGGGCCGCCGGCCGGGGCCGGGGCGACGTGTCGATGAGGAGCGCCGTGAGCCCCGACGCCCGCAGCGCCCGCGCCGCCGCCAGCGCTTCCTCTTCCGCCTGCGCCCGCTGGGTCCCGCCGTCCAGTGCCACGTTGGCCGTGCCGTCCGTGAGCAGGACGGCGACGGGGGTCTCGCCCCGCCGGCGGACGGCGTCGGCCAGATCGACGGCGGCGTGAATGGCGGTGGCGAGGGGGGTGGCCCCGCCGCCGGGAAGGCCGGCCAGGCTGCGCTTGGCGCGGACCAGCGAGCGGGTCGGGGGGAGCAGCAGCTCGGCGGTACGGCCCCGGAAGGCGAGCAGCGCCACCTGATCGCGGCGCACGTAGCAGTCGGCGAGCAGCAGCTCGACGGCCCCCTTGGCTTCGGCCAGCCGGTGCAGGGCCGTGGAGCCCGACGCATCGACCACGAAGATGCTGGTGGTCTGCGAGCGGTGCCGGTAGCGGGTGACGCGGAAATCCTCGCGGTGCACCTCGACCCGCGTCGACGGGCGGTCCTGCGCCGCTTCGCCTCGGGCCGCACTCCGGCGCAGCGGCTGCCAGGGGGCGGCCGCGCGCAGGGTCTCCACCACGTTCAGGCGGGCGCCGGCGCGCGGCTCGCCGCGCCGCACCCCGGCCGGCCGGCCCCGGCGCATGGCGTGCTGCACGGCCCCGGCCCGTCCGGCGGCGGCGTTCCGCGTGCGGTCCCTACCGGCCAGTTGAAGCTGTGCCAGCAGGCCCGGAGGGATCGCCGCCTGCGCCGCATCCAGCACGACTTCTTCCAACGGATCCTGCTGATCCGCCCCCTCGTCGTCACTGCGGTCCTCTTGGTCCGGCGGCTCGGGGGCCTCCGGCTCGGGAGGCTCCGGCGCGGGCAGTTGCGTCGCCCGCGGTGCCAGCACCAGCCGGGCGGCGAGCGCCAGGTCGGACTCCGCGACGGCGCCCCGTGCCTCGAGAGCGGCGGCCGCACGGGCCACGCGCAACGCCAGCATCGGCGCCCGGATGGAGGCGATGCCCAACGCCATGGCCGCGGTACAGAGGGCGGCCACGCCGTCCTCGCCGGCAACGACCGCGGCCAACCGGTCCCGTGCGGCGCCGATGTCCGCGCGGCTGGAGACCGGCGCGTCGAGGTCCCGCACCGCCACGGCCGACAGGTCCAGATGGAAGGCCAGACGGTCGAGCAGGGCGGCGGGCGGCTTCTCGTCCTCGGTCAGGCCTTCGTCCAGGGCGACGACGCCGAAACGGGTCGGTGTCCGCAGGGCCAGGCCGTCGCGTTCGACGACCACCTCGCCGGTGTCCAGCGCCGCGGTGAGGCGCGCCGCCGTCGACTGGGCCAGGCGCTCCGCCATGGCCAGCACCACCACGCCGCCGTCCGCATCGACCAGGATGCCGCGCTCGGCCACGGGCCGGCCGGCACGCAGGGTGGCTGCCAGGTCGAGCCCACCGAGCAGACGGCCGTCGCCGATGTGCAGGGGGATGCGGCGGACCGGCGCCGATTCGGGTAGCAGCGCGCGCACCAACGTCAGCCAGCGGTCGCGGGCGGGTCCCGGACAGGCCCGCAGCGACACGCCGGCGGTCCCCAGGGGATCGACGGCGAGCAGCGACGCAGCCAACACGGCGTCCTCCCACAGCGCCGGGGCGGCCGCGGCGGACGGCGTCACGGGCCGAAGACCTCCGCGATCCCGCGCTCGACCCGCACGGTGGAGCCGGCGTCGTCCAGCGGGTTCCGCCGCAGGCGGTGACGCAAGGCCGACGGTGCGACGCGGCGGAAGTGGGCGTCGCCGACCTCCTTGTGGTTGTCGATGGCGGCGACGGCGCGGGCGGCGCGGACCAGGGTCAGCTCGCCCCTCAGGCCGTCGGTGCCGAGGCCGATGCACAGTTGCGCCGCCCGTTCCATGGCGCTGTCCGGCACCGCGACCGCCGGCAGCCGCTTGCGCGCGGCGACGATTCGGCGGCGGAGCTTCTGCTCCTCCTTCTTCCACGCCTCGGCGAACCCCTCGGGGTCGCCTTCGAAGGCATCGCGCCGGCGGACCACCTCGATTCGGGTGGCGATGTCCTCGGGGGTCTTGACCTCGACGGACATGCCGAAGCGGTCGAGGAGCTGCGGCCGCAGCTCCCCTTCCTCGGGGTTGCCGCTGCCGATCAGCACGAAACGCGCCGGATGGCGAACGCTGAGACCCTCGCGTTCGACCACGTTCTCGCCCGACGCCGCCACGTCGAGCAGCAGGTCGACCAGGTGGTCCTCCAGCAGGTTCACTTCGTCTATGTAGAGGAACCCCCGATGGGCGCGCGCCAGCAGGCCGGGTTCGAACGCCTTCTCGCCGCGGGTCAGGGCGCGCTCCAGGTCGAGGGCGCCGACCACTCGATCCTCGGTCGCGCCGAGAGGCAGATCGACCACCGGGACCGGCACCAGCCGGCTCTTGGGGGCCTCCGACTTGCGGGTCGGCTGACAGACGCCGCACAGCCCGGCGACGGACTCCGGCTCGCAGCCGTAGGGGCAGTGGACGACGGCCCGCATGCGCGGCAGCAACGCCGCCATGGCGCGCACCGCCGTCGACTTGCCGGTGCCGCGGTCGCCGAAGACCAGCACGCCGCCGATGGTGGGATCGACCGCCGCGATCAGCAGCGCGAGCTTCATCTCATCCTGGCCGACGATGGCCGAGAAAGGGAAGACAGTGGCCATGTCAGGCAGCCCGACGCCGCTGGTGCGCGCCTGGCCAAGACCTCCCGGCCCCCGGACAACGAGGTGCGACGATCAAGAACACGGGCTCGGCATAACGGGGCTTGCGTCGTTGCGATATGCCCGGACCACGCTTCGCTGGCGCCGATTTCGGCGAGTCCCCGGCTCTCCGTATCGAATTGCTCGTCAATGCAGTCCCCATCGCCCGTCTGATCAGTCCCGGCTCGAAAAAGAGGGACATCTTCCCCTTGCACTCGGTCATGTCAAGTTGGGCCTGGGATCGGCCGTGGTGGATGTGAGAAATGCGGGCTACCGCCGTTCGTCCGCGGCGCTGTCTTCGGGGCCATCGTCGCCGGCCGCTTCGACGGCCGCCAGGGCGGCGCCGGCAACGGCCCGTTTGCGGTCCTCGGTGAGGGCCGGGGTTGGCGGGGTGTCGGCCACCCGCACCGAGACCTCGCGGTGGGCGAAGCGGATGCCTTCGCGTTCGAACACCTCGCGGATGCGGGCATATACCGCCTTGCGCACGACGAACTGCTCACCGGGCGGGGTCATGAACTTGACGCGGACGATCATCGCCGAGTCCTCCATGGCGAAAACGCCCTGGGACTTGAGCGGCTGCAGGAACTTGTCGCCGATCACCGGATCCTCGAGGAGCTCCTTGCCCACCTGCTTGATCAGCTTGCGCACCCGCTCCGGGTCGGTGTCGTAGGTCAGCCGCAGCGGCAGCTTCATCATCACCCAGTCGCGGGAGTAGTTGGTGAGGTGCTTGATCTCGCCGAAGGGGACCGTATGCAGGGCGCCCAGATGGTGGCGAAGCTGCAGGGAGCGCACCGAGATCTTCTCGACCGTCCCCTTGACGTCGCCGATGTCGATGTACTCGCCGCGGCGGAAGGCGTCGTCCATCAGGAAGAAGGCGCCGGAGAAGATGTCGCGGATCAGCGTCTGGGCGCCGAAGCCGATGGCCAGGCCGACGACGCCGGCGCCGGCGAACAGGGGCGCGATGTCGACCCCCAGCTCCGAGAGCGCGATCATGCCGGCGATGGCCGCCACCGTGAACAGCAGGAAGTTGCGGAACAGGGGCAGCAGGGTTGCGATGCGCGAGGCGCCGCCGGCCGAGCCTTCCTCGCCCGGCTCCGGCTCCTCGAAGCCGCCTTCCTCGATGATCTTGCGGTCGATGGCGATGCGTACGGCGTGGAACGACACGTAGGCGAGGACCAGCACCAGGGCGACGTCCCACAGGGAACTCCCCATGCCGGCGGAAAAGTCGGTGCCCCACGCGAACAGCACGAACCACACACCGACACCGGCCGACACGATGGCGGCCACCCGCTCCGCCAGCCCCCGGTAGGTCGGCAGCGCCTCCATATCGTCGGCCGCCGCCGGTTCGGGCTGGTCCGCGCCGGGGTCGCCGAACGCACGGTCGATGGCCCACAGGAACCCGGCATGGAGGGCCAGCCCGAGGAACAGCGCCGCCACCGGCGCCATCACCGGGCCCCACGAGCCGGGCCGGTCGAGCAGCAGGGCCACGGCACCCATGGCCCAGGCGCCGGCCATGTAGGCGATGGCCAGGACGTGCCAGGTGCGCGCCAGCACGGTCCAGCCGGTGCGCCGTTCGTCCTCGCGCGGCGGGTCGATGAGGCGTCCGATGGTGCGTCGATGGGCGACGGCCACCGCCGAGAACAGCACCGCTACCAGCAGCTCGGCGGTCATCAGGAACAGCACGTGGGGGTCGTGGGCCAGCTCCAGCGTCCACATCCAATGGCACACGGCGATGGCCGCGGTGGAGATGGCGGTCATGGTCACCAACGCGCGATAGAGCGACCGGGCGGAGGCGTCGTCCAGGTCCGCCATGCGGTGGGTCGGGGTGTCGGGGCACAGGAACACGATCAGCACGATGCGCAGCAGCCGGAACACCACGGCGGCGCCGATGAGGACGAGAAGGGTGGTCCGCGCCGCCGCCTGGTCGCCATAGACGGCCAGGCTCCCCACCACCGCCACCAAGGCGCCCAGCAGGACGCCGAGGCTCTCGAGGGTGCCCCTCAGGTACAGGTACGCGATCTTGTCCCGCCGCAGCCTGACGTGCGGGTCATAGAGATGACGGAAATGCCCCCGCGCCCAAGCGCGGAAGGCCCGGTCGGCGCCGTAGCCCAGCACCAGCAACAGGACGCCAATGCCCAGCACCGGCCACAACCAGCCGCTGCCGGTCCCGGGCCCGGCCGCATCGAGGGTTTCGGCGACCTCGTCGGACAGCCGCGGCATCTGAAGCAGGACCTCGGCCAGCCGCGACCGTACCTGGACGGCCAGGGTCTCCATCTGGGTCCCCACGGGCTCGGCTTGGGCGACGGCAAAGCCCGGGTCCGGCGAGGCGAAGTCGGTCACCGTCGCGGCGCGGGCCGCGAACCCTGAGAGCAGAAGGGCGATCAAGACCCAGGTGATCCGCATGTGTCCCTCACTGGCATGCACCGGTGCCCCCCGTCACAACCATACCACCGATCGGGCGAGGGGACTTACGGCGGCGCAGAGGCGGCCTTCGGCGCTCCAACGTCTTGGACGATGGTTTGGACGGACAAGTTACAGACTCCGGCAGCCGCCGGCGTCCGATCGCCCGGTGTAGTGATCACGGAATGGTCATTAACGAGGGTTCCGGCCATCCGGACGATTGGTCTGCACTGTTCGGATCACCACACATCGGCGCCGCGCGTGCAGGACCGGACCCCGCCATGGCGGGTTTGCGGCAGACCCTCATCCAATCCGGCTGGCGGGAACTGGAGTTCCGGGAGCGTGGGGACGCCACCGTTGAACGGCCAATTAGACTTGCCATCCGGCCACCGATGCATCTCACGTGGCCCATGGTATTCTTGGTATGGAAATGTTAGATGGTGTGCATGCTGGTTTAGATTTGTCCTTTCCTCACGGGCGGGGTGCACTGGCGTCTAATAATTCATGCTTTTCAACTCGTATATTTTCATATTTCTATTTCTGCCGGTCACGGTGGCGGTCTTCTTTGCACTCGGCGGGATCGGCCATCACAGGGTGGCCATTAGCTGGCTGGTCGCGGCGTCGCTGTTCTTCTACGGCTGGTGGAATCCCGCCTTCGTCACCCTGATCCTGTTCTCGGTCCTGTTCAATTACGGCATGGGGATCGTGTTGGCGCAGGCCGGCATGTCCCACTCCCGGCGCCGCACCCTCCTGATCATCGGGGTGGCCACCAACCTGAGCCTGATCGGATACTTCAAGTACGCCGGGTTCTTCGCCCGCAACGTCGAAGCGCTGACGGGCGTTCCCATCGACGTGGGCGACATCGTCCTGCCGCTGGCCATCTCGTTCTTCACCTTCCAGCAGATCGCCTATCTCGCCGACGCCGCGAGGGGACTGACGCGCGAGTACAGCTTCCTCCATTACTGCCTGTTCGTGACCTTCTTTCCCCAGCTCATCGCCGGGCCCATCGTCCACCACAAGGAGATGATGCCCCAGTTCGCCCGCGACGCCATCTACACGCTGCGGCTTCCCTACCTGGCGACGGGGCTGTCCGTGTTCTTCGTCGGCCTGTTCAAGAAGGCGGTGATCGCGGACGGGGTTGCCGTCTACGCGACGCCCGTATTCGTTGCCGCGGACCAGGGCCACGCCGTCACCTTCCTGGAGGCCTGGGGCGGGGCGCTGTCGTACACCTTCCAGCTCTATTTCGATTTCTCCGGCTATTCGGACATGGCGCTGGGTCTCGGGTACATGTTCGGCATTCGCCTGCCGCTCAATTTCCACTCGCCTTACCGGGCGGCCAGCATCATCGATTTCTGGCGCCGTTGGCACATGACCCTGTCGCGGTTCCTGCGCGACTACCTGTACATTCCCCTCGGCGGCAGCCGCAAAGGGCCCGGGCGGCGTTACGTGAACCTGATGGTGACCATGCTGCTGGGCGGGCTGTGGCACGGGGCGAGCTGGAACTTCGTGCTGTGGGGTGGACTGCATGGCCTCTATCTGGCGATCAATCACCTGTGGCGCGCCGTGGTTCCGCGCCGGACGGTGCGGCCCGGTCCCTTGGGTCGGGGGTTGTCGTGGGCGCTCACGTTCGCCGCCGTGGTGGTGGCCTGGGTCCTGTTCCGGGCCGAGACCCTGGACGGTGCCATCATGGTCTATGCCGGCATGGCCGGACTCAACGGACTGGTCCTGCCGGCCCAGTTCGAAGCGCAACTGGGGGCGCTGGCGCCGGTGCTGAAGGCGGCCGGCTGGTCGTTTTCCGGCCAGGAGCTCCATTACTTCTTCGGATACCAGGAGGTGCTGGTTCTGGCGGGCCTGGTTCTGGCGGTCGTGTTCCTCCCCAACACCTACGAAGCGATGATCCGCGGGCGCCGATTCGAAAGCGCCCGCGCCGAGCCGGCGGTTGCGCCGTCATTGCCGCTTAGGTGGCGCCTCGGCCGCGCCTGGGCGGTTGTGGTGGGAGCGGCCGCGGCCTGGAGTCTGTTCGGCACCGTCCAGGAGCACGAATTCCTCTATTTCCAGTTCTGATATGACCGACGACACCTCCGCCCCCGGCGCTCCGTTCCGCGAGACCGCCCGCCGGCTGGCACGGCGCTATCTCCTGTTCGTGCTGGCCGGCTTCGTCGTATCGGCGGCGGCGTCGGCGGGGCTGTTCGTCTCCCAGCGGGCGTGGATCGGCGATTGCGACGGCAGCGGCTATTCGGAGGAGTATTACCTGGCCTGGTGCGGTTCGGCCAAGTTCCAGGATTACGAGCATGGTGCCGTCTACTACGATCTCGAGGACGGGGTCGTCGAGCGCCTGCGCGCCGCCGAGGTCCTGTTTCTAGGCAACAGCCTGGCCCAAACGGCCTTTTCCTCGGATGCGTTGGAGGCCTTTTTCCGCGACCGGGGGCTCCCGTACTACCTTATGGGTTTCGGCCACGGCGAGCAGGACCGGTTCGCCGCCGCGGTGATCGAACGGTTCGACCTCCGGCCCCTGGCCGTGGTGGTGAATGCGGACCATTTCTTCTACGACAACCAGACGGGTGTGGGGACTTTGGTGACGAGCCAAAGCGCGTTGGCCATCCTCGAGTACCATGCCAAGCGGATACTGCAGCCGATCCACCGGCGCGTTTGCTCCGGCGGTGGGTCGTGGCTGGAACCGGCCCTGTGCGGAACCGAGGGGACCATTTACCGGTCGCGCCGGACCGGCCGGTGGCAGTACCGCAGTTTCCCCGTCGATCGGGAGATCGCCATCGAACTCGCGGACGGCATCCCTCCCGCGACCCGTGAGCGCCTCCCCCGGATGATCGAGATCGCCCGCCGGTTCAAACAGTTCATTGCCGACCGGGGGGGCTGTCTCATCGTCACGTCCGTGCCGAGCGATGGCTTGGCACCGGAAGCGGTTCGCGAAATCGCCCGCCGGGCGGGATTGATGTCGGCGCTCCCCGACCCGGCCGGGCTCGCAACCTGGGATGGAGGGCACCTGAACCGACGAAGCGTCGAGCTCTTTTCGCGCCGGCTGGCGGTGCAACTGGGGCCGTTGCTGGACCGCTGCCGGGCCGCTCACGACGCCGCCAAGAGCCGGCGGTAGAGGTCGCTGGAGAAAAGCCCGCCTGGATCGATCTGCACCTTGGCTTCCTGGAACCGGGCAAGGTGCGGGTACATGGCCTCAACGTCGTCCCTGCGCAGGAGCTGGTCCTTCACCAGATGGATCTTGCCGCCCCGGTCTCGGGTCATGTCCACCACCCTCCGGAAGAAGGGCTCGAATCCCGGCCGCGTCAGGCAGCGTCCGGGCACCACATACGAGATGGTGTACCCCGTGCCGGAGAACGACAGCGGGAATTGGTCCTCGCGCAGCCGCTTCACCGAGCACAGCCAGCTTTCGAATCCGCCATCCCGCGCCATGGCGAGGAGCTCGCGGAAGCACGGGAAGGCGCCGTCGTCGGGCACCAGGATCTGGGATTCCAGGTAGCCCCCGGGGAACAGGCCCGCCGGCTGCGGCACGGAAAAGGCCTGCGGGTACAGGAACTCGCCGACATCGACCGGGCGCTCGCCGGCCCCTCCGTCTCCGGCCCGGGCCTTCAAGGCGTTGTAGACGCGCATGGGCAGCCGGCCCATGACGGGCCTGATGACGGGATAGGCGGGCCGGTAGGGCAGCACCCCGAACAGCCTGTGGGGGCGGGTGTCGATGGCGCGGTAGGCCGCGCCGCCGGGCTCCGCGGTCCAGCGCGCGGTCTCCACGTAGCCGCGGTTCTTGCGGTCGAAGGTGTCCAGCCACCCGAACCCGTAATCGACGGCGGACGTGGCTTCGGCGAACACGGCCTCCAACTCCTCCAGATCGCGGACGGGGTGAATCGCCGCGCGGATGGTGCCGCCGGCGATGGGCCTCAGCCGCAGGGTGGCCGTCAATACGACGCCGAGCAGCCCCAAGCCCCCGACGACCGCTTCGAACAGACCCGCGTTTTCGGTCCGCGACAGGGTATGGATGCG
>JANQFP010000159.1 GCA_028277795.1 Rhodospirillales bacterium | reverse complement strand
CGCCACCATCATCGGAACGGAAGACCAGGCCACGATCGACGACTGGTACCTGGACGCGGCCCACAGGGTCGCCGAGTTCGAGACGGCGGACGGGTCCGTGCTGGTGCAGAGCCAGGTCGAGAACCTGGTCTCGGCCATGGCCGCGTTCTCGCCGCCCGAGTTGGGGGAAACGGGGCTGTCTCCCTACCTCCACGGCGAGCTGGACGCCGTCATCGCCGCCAACTGGCAGCCGGGCGGAGGTTGAGCAAGACCCGCATCGCCGCGGTGATGCGTCGTCGCCTGTCGCCCCGCCCCTGGCCGAGGCGGGTCCCCAGCTCCGTGGGAGATATGGCGTCCCTGAGCGGAGAGCTTTCGAACCAGTCCTCCTGCGCCGAGGCTTCGGCCTTCGCCGACCGAAAGTCGGCTTCGGCCGACTGAAGGTCGGAGGACACGCCTTCGTCTAACGATCTCCGGGTGGCCTGCCACCCGAAGCCCGAAGAGCGAAGGGTGGCGCGCCCGAGAGGACTCGAACCCCTAACCTTCTGATCCGTAGTCAGATGCTCTATCCAATTGAGCTACGGGCGCCGGAGATGGGCACGGGCCGCGGTGGGCACCGCGCGAAGGCGGCGAGACTACTCCAAGGGACGCGACGGTGGCAAGGGCGGGCCGGCGCCCCGGGCTGGCGCCCCGATGGCGTGACCGGCCGTTGCCACTGCACGTCAATGACCCGTCAGTAACAGCTTGTAAAATCAAGGGGGCGCCTTATTATTTGCCCGCGACAGAATCGTCGTTTCATTTCCGGGGGCGTTCCTTCTGCAATTATTCGGCAGAGTCGAGACATGGCTTTTTCGAGACTACGCACGATCGTGCTCGGCGCCCTGGTGGCGCTTCCCGCCTGTACCTTTATGGAGGACACGCTGTGGCCGTCGCTGACCGGAGAAGACCCGGCCGGCGGTGAGGCCGCCGCCCAGCCCCCTGCGGAGCAGGCCCCCCGGACCGAACCCATGGCCGCCGAGGCGACCGCAACCGCGGCCCCCGCCCCGACCGCGGCCGCCCCGCGGCCCATGCCCGCCACCGAGCCCATGGCTGCCACCGGCGAGGCTCCTGCCGCGCCGGCCCCCACCACGCGCCAGCCGCCGCTGGGCACCACGGTGTTCCAGCCCGAGGGCGTGACGCCGGGCGCCCCCACCGGCACCTTCGTCGGCAAGAAGGTCACCGACCTGCGCGGCGAGCTGCAGCGGCTGCAGGCCTCGGTGTCGACCCACAACACCCAGCTCCAGAAGCTGCGGGCCAAGGTGGTGGAGGACTCCCAGCGCTACCACGGCACTGTGGCGGCGGTGAACGCCCGGCTGCAGGTGGGGACCACCCCCGGCAACCCCATCCTGGTCCAGCAGTTCAACAGCGCCATGGCCGACCTGGACCGGCTGGGCGCCGACATCGCCGAGATGAACAAGCTGGCCACCGGGGTTTCGGGGGATTCCACCATGTCGGCGTTCCTGGCCGAATCGGCGCGCGCCGCCTTCCAGGTGTCGGGCGCCGTCGACGAGGACCACCGGCAGCTCGCCATCCTCGAGGACGAGATCAACCGCACCGTCGTCCTCATCGACCGCCTGCTCAAGGAGCTGACCGAGGACGTGCGCCGCCAGACCAACTACGTGGCCACCGAGCGCAGCAACCTCAACCTGCTGTCGGCCGGCATCAAGAGCGGCGAGATCTATGGCGCCAGCCTGGTCAACCGGGCCATGGCGTCGGTGGCGTCCACCGGCCCGGTCGGCGGGGTCCGGGCCATGGATACCACCGGGCGGCGGCCCCTGGTCATCGTCCGCTTCGACCGCCCCAACGTGCCCTACCAGCAGGCGCTCTACAACGCCGTCAGCCGCGCCCTGGAGCGCCGGCCCAACGCGGTGTTCGACCTGGTGGCGGTGGCCCCCGCCGGCGGCGGCCCGGCGCGAGTGGCCCTCAACGCCAACAAGGCGCGGCGCCATGCCGAGGACGTGCTCCGGTCGCTGATCGAGATGGGCCTGCCGCCGTCGCGGGTCGCCGTGTCGGCCAAGACCGCCGGCACGGCCACCACCAACGAGGTGCACCTCTACCTTCGCTGAGGCCCCGTCGGGGGGCGCCGCCATGACCGCCGCCGACGGCCACCGCCGGACGCGGGTGGTGTCGTGGCAGGACGTGCTCGACGACGTGGCGGCGCTGGTGCGCGGGCTCGCCCCGAACCCGGAGGCACGAGGCGGATGGCGGGGGCTGGTCGCGGTCGCCCGCGGCGGACTGGTGCCCGCGGCCCTGGTCGCCCGGGCCCTGCGCATCCGCTTGATCGAGACCGTATGCCTGTCCACCTACCGGGACCGGCGGCGCGAGGCGCTGACCATCGTCAAGCCGGCCCCGGCGCACCTGGGCGACGGCGGCGGCTGGCTGATCGTCGACGACATCGCCGACACGGGCGCCACGGCCGCCGCCGTCCGCGACATGCTGCCAGGCGCCCGCCTGGCCGCTCTCTACGTGAAGCCCGCCGCCCGACCCCTGATGGACTCCTGGGTCCACGCCGTCGACGCCGACGTTTGGATCGAATTCCCGTGGGAGCGGGCGCGGGATGCCTGATACCGCCGCGCCAATGAAATGACCCTGCGGGCCATTTCATGCGAAGGCGGTGGCGCTCAATCGCCGCGCGGGCTTGCCGGCGCGCCACGACGGCGCTTCGCGGGTCGGTTCAAAGGCGCGCCGGTATGATGCCGGTCCTTGTTGCGGCGTATTGGCCAGCCCACATGTGAGCGGGAACGACGGCAGGAGACCTGCGATGACGACAAGCCGCGAGTTGGGCCGCCCCCGTCGGCGTCGGTGGGTGTGGCTGGCGGTGATCTTGGCGGCGATGCCGGCGTGCGCCGGGGCCCGGGCCGATGCGAGCCGCATGACCCTGCCGCCCGGCTTCCACGCCGAGGTGTGGGCAGCGGTGCCGGGCGCCCGGTCGCTGGTCTGGGTCGAGCCCCTGAACGCGGTGTTCGTCAGCAGCCGGAGCGACACCGTCCATGCTGTGGTCGACGCGGACCGCGACGGCCGCGCCGACCGGGTGGTCAAGGTGCTGTCGGGCCTCAAGGTGGCCAACGGCATCGCCTGGCGCGACGGCCACCTGTACGTGGCCGAGCAGCACCGGGTGGTCCGCTATGCCGCCCCCGACCTGCAGACCCTGAGCCGGGCCAGACCCGAGGTGCTGTTCGACGGACTGCCCGACAAGCGCTCCCACGGCTGGCGCTACGCCGCCTTCGGCCCCGACGGCCGCCTGTACGTGAGCATCGGGGCGCCGTGCAACATCTGCGCGGTGGCGGGCCTGGAGGGCACCATCGTGCGTTTCGATGCCGACGGCGGCCCGCCGGAGGTGTTCGCCCGCGGGGTCCGCAACCCGGTGGGCCTGGCCTTCCACCCGGACAGCGGCGCGCTCTACTTCACCGACAACGGAGCCGACTGGATGGGCGACGACCTGCCGCCCGAGGAGCTCAATCACGCACCCCAGGCGGGTCTGCATTTCGGCTATCCATGGTACGGCGGCGGTGACGCCCGCACGTCGGACTTCCGGGGCTCCGAACCCCCGGCCCCGGTGACCATGCCGGAGCTCACCTTCCCCGCCCACGTGGCGCCCCTGGGCATCCACTTCTACCAGGGGACCATGCTGCCCGACGAGTACCGCGGCGACGCCTTCGTCGCCCACCACGGCTCCTGGAACCGCACCATCCCCGACGGCTACCGGGTGGCGCGGGTGCGTTTCGAGAACGGCCGGCCGGTGTCCTGGGAAGTCTTCGCCGGAGGCTTCCTGCGGGACACCTTCCTGCGCGGCCCCCGCGCCTGGGGCCGCCCCGTGGACGTGGAGGAACTCCCCGACGGCTCGCTCCTGGTCTCCGACGACCGCGCCGGCGTCGTCTACCGCATCACCTATCAGGCGCCGTAGGGGGTGCAGGGGCGACGGCCCCTCGTGTTCTTACACGGCCACGCTGTCGATGAGGCGGGCGCGGCCGAGTTCTGCGGCGCCGAGGACGCGCCTGAGACGCCCAGCCGGTTCGCCTGCTCCACGTCTTCCCGGTCATGGCCGCCGCCGCCGAGGCCCTGAAACACCTGCTACCGAAAAGAGAAGGGTAAACCGTGTCGCGGTCGCCCTTTGAAATGGTCTATGGTCGCCTCCATGGATGACCAGGATAACACGGCGAGCCGCGGACGCCGGACCACCGAAATCGGCATTGTCTTCGCCACCAAAGCGAAGGGAGAATGCGCCGAGCGTTGGGTGTTTGGTGTGCCTGTCGTGTTCCTGGCAGCCTTGGATATTCGGCTCACGTCGCGCGTCAACCGCTACACGCGGAAGCCGGAGCAGGTGTGGACGCGGGGTGAACCACCGTTGTTCAGTTTCGCCGCCGGCGACGTGTTCTACGAACCCGGCCATGCCCGCGAGTTGGTGTGGTCGGAGGCGGTCGCGGTGATGTCCCGGCACGTGCAGATTCTCGAGGCGACGACCGATGCCCGCGGACCCGAACGGAATACGGACGGACAGGTTCGGTTTCGCGTCGATTTCTATGCGAAGGGGCGAAAAACCGGGGAATCCGTCCACACCCTGACCCAATCGCAATTCGCCGAATTCCTGCGCACCGGGGAGTTGCCGTCGGCGACCTTCCCGGACCGCCTGTTGTAGGCGGCTGCCTCAGTCCCGCATGGCCCGGGCGAGGGCCTTCTTGGCCACCGAGACCCGGGCCTTGGCGTCGGCTAGGTCCTCTTCGGCATCGCGCAGCCGTTCGATCCGGTCCCAGACGTCGGTGTCGGGCAAGCGCTCGCGGACGGCGACCAAGTCATCTGCGTTGTCGCTGACCAGCCCGTCGACCACGCCCCAGATGATGCCGAGGCGGTGTTTGCAGGCCTGCCCGACCTGGCCGGCGCGGCAAGTGCAGGTCGCGGTGCAGTTACGGTCCTCGAACCGGAAAGCGACGCGGTAGGGCTCTGCCTCGCTTCCCTGGACCAGAAACTCGAAACTATCGGCGGGAATGGAGCGTCTCCTTAAAAGCGGCGAACGCCGTTTGCCGGCGATCAGGCCGGCGCACCCTCCGGCGGGGTGAACTGGTGGCTGCAGCGCTTGCACACGGTGGCCTCGGCGGTAACCATGAAAGCGATGGCCCATCCGCTACCCATGGTAGCGACCGTACCGCGCAATCGACGAGAGAACAAGGCCATGCTGGCTCCGGGGCTTGGTCGGGATGTGTATGTCCGGTTGTCCGTCCAAGAGGCCGAGAAGGCCAAGCCGGCCCTGCGCCAGTTCGGCGCGGACGGCCAGAAGGCCCTTGAGCGCATTGAGTGGACGACCGCGCCGGTACGGTCGAACGCATCACCTATCAAGGGATGTAACAGGGTGCAGGGGCGACCGCCCCTGCCCGGGGTGCATGAGGGGGCGGCGCCCCCTCGAATCGTCACACCGGCACGTTGTCGATCAGCCGGGCGCGGCCGAGCTTGGCGGCGCCGAGGACGCGGCCGGGGCGGCCCGAGGCGTGGCCGGGCCAGGGCTCCAGGGTCTCGGCATCGCGCACGGTGACGTAGTCCACTTCGGAGAAGCCGACGCCCTTGAGTTGGAAGTTGCCCCACACGGCGAGGCCGGCCAGGTTCTCCCCGTCGGCGGCCCGCTTGGCGACCGTGGTGAGGGTGTTGAACAGGGCCGGCGCCGCGGCGCGCTCCTCCGGAGTCAGGTAGGCGTTGCGGGACGACAGGGCCAGCCCGTCGGGTTCGCGCACCGTGGGCGCGCCGTCGATGCGCACCGGGATGTCCAGGTCGGCGGCGAGGCGCCGGATCACCTGAAGCTGCTGGTAGTCCTTCTCGCCGAACACGGCGACGTCGGGCAGGGCCTGGAGCAGCAGCTTGGTGACGATGGTGGCGACCCCGGTGAAGAAGCCGGGGCGGAACTCCCCTTCCAGCACGTCGCCGATGCCGGGCACGGTGACGCGGGTGACATGGTCCTCGGGGTACATCTCGTCGAGCCCCGGGGCGAACAGCAGGTGGGCCCCTTCGGCGGCCAACTGGGCCCGGTCGCCGTCCTCGTCGCGGGGGTAGACGCCGAAGTCCTCGCTCGGCCCGAACTGGGTCGGGTTGACGAACAGGGTGACGCACACCCGGCTTGCCAGCTCGCGGGCCCGGCGCACCAGGGACAGGTGGCCCTCGTGGAGGGCGCCCATGGTGGGCACCAGGGCGATGGTCTCGCCGGCGGCGCGCCAGGGCGCCAGGCGGGCGCGCAGGTCGGCGACGGTGCGCACCAGGTCGGGGCCGGCGGCGGCGGTGTCCATGGGATCAGCCCTTGTCCGGCCGCCCGGGGTTGGCCGTCGGTTTGGTCTTCGGTTTCGGCTTCGGCTTGGCCTTGGCGGGGACGCCGAAGCAGTGCTCCAGCCCGGGGAACCGGCGCGCCTTGACGTCCCGCGCGTAGGTGGCGGCGGCCTTGGAGATCATGCCGCCCATCTCGGCGTAGCGCTTGACGAACTTGGGCTTGAACTGGCCGAACAGGCCGACCAGGTCCTCGGTGACCAGGATCTGGCCGTCGCAGGCGGGCGAGGCGCCGATGCCGATGGTGGGCACGGCCACGGTCTCGGTGATCTCGCGGGACAGGGGCTCCACCGTGCCCTCGACCACCATGGCGAAGGCGCCGGCGTCGGCGACGGCGACCGCGTCGGCGAGGATGGCGGTGGCCTCCCTGTCGCTCTTGCCGCGGGAGCGGAAGCCGCCGGTGATGTTGACCGACTGGGGCTTCAGACCGACATGGCCGAGCACCGGGATGCCGCGCTCGGTGAGGAAGCGGATGGTCTCGGCCATCTCGGCGCCGCCCTCCAGCTTGACCCCGGCGCACCCCACCTCCTTCATCACCCGGGCGCAGTTGCGGAACGCCTGCTCGCGGGATTCCTGATAGGAGCCGAAGGGCATGTCGAGGATGACGCAGGCCTTCTCGGAACCGCGCATGACGGCGCAGCCGTGGGCGACCATCATGTCCAGGGTTACGGCCAGGGTGTCGTCGAGGCCGTACAGCACCATGCCCAGGGAATCGCCGACCAGCAGCAGGTCCACGTGGTCGTCGAGCAGGACGGCCGTCAACGCCGTGTAGGCGGTGAGGCAGACCACCGGCTCGCCGCCCTTGCGCGCGGTGATGTCGATGACGGTTGTCCGCCGGGTGCGGGTGGGTGTGCTCACGGGGGAGACTCCAGACGACGCAGTGGCCGCGCGGGGTGTCTATTTACGCCGAAACGGGGGCTGCGGCTACCGGTGATTTCGCAGTGCAGTATCGACGTCTACGTCCCCGCCGCCGGCCGGGGGGCCGGCAGGAGGTCGTCCAGGTCCACCTCCAGCACCGCCGCCACCGCGCGCAGCACCGGCAGCGACCCCGGCTTGCGGCCGGTCTCGATCTCCGAGAGATAGCCCTTGGAGCGGCCGATGCGCCGCGCCAGCTCCTGGAGGGACAGATTGCGGTGGCGCCGCCACAGGCGGATGCGGTTGCTGCCGGTGGCCGCCGCCTCGGCCATCTGCACGGCGGCCTGGCGCCGCATGGCCGGCTCGACGCGGTCCATGATGGCGCGGTAGTCCGCGTGGGGAAGGACCACCAGGTCGGCCGACTCGTCGCCGTCCTCGGTGACCAGATCGATCTGCCCAGCGGCGCCCGAAAGCCGTTTCTTCAACCGCTTGCGCAGCTTCTTGGGGCGCTGACCGGCGATCAGCATGCGCAGGCGGTCCTTTTCGGTACGTCTGGCCATGGCGGCATCTCCCTTCTCCGGCAGCCGGCATGTTCGCCGATGGCGAACACGGGCGCAAGGAAAACCGTCGGCGATCCGTTCATTTCCGGCGAATTCTCTGCTAGGCGAGCGCGGCGCCGTGGGGTATTGAACCCGGCATCATGAGCGAGACCTTCGATCTCATCCTGCGCGGCGGCACCTGCCTCACCCCGGGGGGGGCGGCGGCCGCCGACGTCGGCGTCCGCGAAGGCCGCATCGCCGCCATCGGCGCGCTGGATGCGGGCGCCGCCGCCGAGGTCTTCGACGCCAGCGGCCTGCACGTGCTGCCGGGGGTCATCGACACCCAGGTCCATTTCCGCGAGCCCGGCCTGGAGCACAAGGAGGACCTGGGCACCGGCACCGCCGCGGCGGCCCTGGGCGGCGTGACGGCCGTGTTCGAGATGCCCAACACGAAGCCGCCCACGGTGGACGCCGCCGCGCTGGCCGACAAGTGCCGGCGCGCCAAGGGCCGCGTCTGGGTGGACACGGCCTTTTTCGTCGGTGCCGCCGACGAAAACGCCGAGGCGCTGGCGGACCTCGAGCGCCAGCCCGCCTGCGCCGGGGTCAAGATCTTCATGGGCAGCTCCACCGGCACCCTGCTGGTGCCCGACGACGCGACCCTGGCCCGGGTTCTGGCCAACGGCACCCGGCGCTGCGCCGTGCACAGCGAGGACGAGGCGCGGCTTAAGGAGCGGTTCGCCCTGGTGGAGGGCGGCGCGCCGGTGCACCGCCACGCCGAGTGGCGGGACGTCGAGACGTCGGCGGCGGCCACCCGGCGGCTGCTGGCCCTGGCCCGCGGCGTCGGCCGGCGGGTCCACGTCCTGCACGTGACCACCGGCGACGAGATGACCCTCCTGGCCCAGCACCGGGACATCGCCACCGTCGAGGTGACGCCGCAGCACCTGACCCTGGCGGCGCCCGAGGCCTACGACCGCCTCGGCACCTACGCCCAGATGAACCCGCCGATCCGCGACGCCGCCCATCGCGAGGCCTTGTGGGCGGCGGTGCGGGGTGGCGTGGTCGATTGCCTGGGTTCCGATCACGCGCCGCACACCCGGGAGGAGAAGGACCGGCCCTATCCCGAGAGCCCGTCGGGCATGCCGGGGGTCCAGACCCTGGTGCCGGTGATGCTGGACCACGTCCACGCCGGGCGGCTGACCCTGGAGCGCCTGGTCGACCTCACCAGCGCCGGGCCGGCCCGGGTCTTCGGCATCGCCGGCAAGGGGCGTCTGGCGCTGGGCTACGACGCCGACTTCACGGTGGTCGACCTGGCGGCCGAGCGCACCATCACGGACCAGTGGATCGTAAGCCGCTGCGGCTGGACGCCCTTCGCCGGACGGACCGTGCGCGGCTGGCCCGTGGCCACGGTGGTGCGCGGCCGCCCGGTCATGCGCGACGGCGATCTTCTCGGCGACCCGTCGGGGGAGGCGGTGCGCTTCCAGGAGTGCCTGTAGGAGCGCCCCCAGTTGAACGTCGGATAGGACCTTTTGCCGTATGGTATATTAGGTCCCGATGATGTATAATCCACACTTCAATTGTGGTTGATGATGCGACCAGCCGGGAGACGCGGACCAAACCGCGCAGTGCGAACCCGGTCCCGACGGGAGGAAACAGCCATGAAGGCTGTCTATCGCGGCCTCAAAAGCTTCTGTGTCGATAACGAATGGGCTGCCAACCTGTTCGCCTTCGTCGGCGTCGGGCAGTTCCTGGCCACGATCTGGATCACCATCGAGTATCAGCTTCTGATTCTCGATTGGATCCGGGAGAACATCCTGCTGCATCTCGCCGCCCTGGGCGCCGCCAGCTTCGTCAACGTCTTCCTGATGGCCAGTTTCCTGTTCCTGGGGTTCGCCGAATGCCGGGCCGACGAGGAGAACTGCATCCACGCCTACCGCGGGCGGCGGAGCGGCAATCCCTTCCTGCCCGGTGTCCTGAACTGGATGGACAGCCTGGGAAAGAAGTCCCGGCGCGGGCCCGCCCAGCGGCCCTGATCCGACCCCCTGCGCCGCGTGCGGCGGCGCCCTGACCCCACGCTCAAAGCTGCCCCGGCCTCCGGTCGCCGATCCGCCGTCGGTGCGCTACCAGCCATCGAAAATCGGCACAGGACATTTTACGCACTAGTATATTAGTGAATTTTAATTTATAATCTTGTCATATAAGGGGGAGGTGATCGGGCAGAGGTCTGGGAGCCGAGGAAGGATGCCGATCTGTCAAAGGCTCAAGAAGGTCTGCCTCGAGCATGAGTGGCTGGCCAACGCGTTCGCCTTCACCGGCGTGGCCCTGTTCCTGGTCACCATCTGGATCGGCATCGAGTACCATTTCGACATCGTCGATTGGTGGCGCGGGAATGCGCTGTTCCACGGCCTGATCCTGGGCGCCATCGCCATCGTCGACGCCCTGCTGATCTTCGGCTGCCTGTGCCTGGGGTTCTCGGAGTGCACCGAGGAGGACAAGAACTGCATCCACGCCTTCCGCGGCCGCGGCGCCGGCAAGCCCCTGTTCCCTGAGATGTGGGGCTGGATCGACCGCCTCGGCCACAAGCACGGTCCCCGCGACCAGAAAGAATTCTGATCCTCCACGGACTCGTCCCGACCCGGTTTTGACATGGTGCCGCACTCCTGGGATGCTGGCGGGCGCCGCCTCGGCGCGGCATCCACCAGGCAGCGGAGGGACTCATCATGGGCCAGGGCAGCGGGTTCACCGCCCTCGTTCTGAACGAGGCAGACGGCAAGGTCAGCGCCAGCCTCGAGACCTTGGATGACGACGCCCTGCCGGAGGGTGACGTCACGGTCGCCGTGGAGTTCTCCGATCTCAACTACAAGGACGGCCTGATCCTCGGCGGCCTGGGACGGCTGGTGCGGACCTATCCCCATGTGCCGGGAGTCGATTTCGCGGGCACCGTGGTGGCCTCGGACTCGCCCGACTACGCGCCCGGCGACGAGGTGGTGCTGACCGGCTGGCGGGTGGGCGAGATCCACTGGGGCGGTTACGCCACCCTGGCGCGGGTGCGCGCCGGGTGGCTGGTGCCCCGGCCGGAAGGGCTGTCGGCCAGGCAGGCCATGGCCGTGGGGACCGCCGGGTTCACGGCTATGCTGGCGCTGATGGCCCTGGAGGACCACGGCCTGACGCCGGCGGCCGAGGGCGAGGTGCTGGTCACCGGCGCCGCCGGCGGGGTGGGGAGCATCGCCGTCGCCCTGCTGGCCAAGCTGGGCTACCGGGTGGCGGCTGGCACCGGCCGGGCGGAGACCCACGACTACCTGCGCGACCTGGGCGCCACGACCCTGGTCGAGCGCAGCGAGCTGGAGACCCCGCCCAAGGGCCCGCTGGCCCGGGAGCGCTGGGCCGGGGCCATCGACAACGTGGGCGGCGAGTCCCTGGGCCATCTGCTGGCGGCCCTCCGCTACGGGGCGAGCTGCGCCGCCGTCGGCAACGCGGGCGGCATCCCGTTCTCGACCAGCGTGCTGCCGTTCCTGCTGCGCGGCGTCAACCTGCTGGGCATCGATTCCGTCGCCTGCCCCCTGCCGCGGCGCCGCGCCGCCTGGGAGCGCATCGCCCGCGAGCTGCCCCTCGATCTCCTGGACTCCATGACCTCGGTGGCGCCCCTGTCCCAGGTGACGGACCTGGGCCGGCAGATCCTCAAGGGCCAGGTGCGGGGACGCACGGTGATCGACGTCAACCGCTGACTCGCCGGCCATGCGGGGTTTGGCACCCAACTTGCAGAACAGCGGGTACGACGAAAGGCGGCCGCACCCCGGCCGCCCCCGGCACGGGAGATCACGGTGATGCGCAAGATGCTGGCGGTGCTGGTCCCGGCGGTCGTGCTGACGGCCTGCGGCTACGTCTCCGAGTACGAGAAGGGGGTCTACGACTTCGAGCCCATCTACTGCTACCGGTACCTGGGCGGCGTGCAGTGCCACGACACCCCCAACCACCGCGACGAGCGCCGCCTGGTCAACTACTACGGCCCGGCGCCGGTGCGCTACGACCGGCCCGATCCGCCGCCGGACCCGGAGCTCTACCCACCCAGCCCAGTCAACTATTTCGTCAAGGACCCTGAGCCCATCCCCCGCCCGGCGCCGCGCGCTCCCTTCGGGGATCGGCCGTGGCTGAAAGGCGACGCGTCCTTCGGCATGCCGGCCGCGCCGCCGCCGGCCCCGGTGGCCGCCGCCCCGGCACCCATCGTCGACGCGACCCCGACCGCCGTCCCGGTGCCCGAGGACGAGACCCTCACTGACGACGACGATCAGCCTTAGAGCAATAGGTTAGAGCACGACCGTTCGATCAAATCGGGTCGGTTTGATCGAACCGTGCTCTAGGCGGAAGAATCTGCCGGGCGGCAAGGGGAAATTGCCGGGTTCCGGCCATTTCACCCGTGTCCGGTCGGCGTCAGCCGCGCTACACTTCCTCGCTGTGCGCGTGGCAGGGGAGAGCCACCGTGATCCGTTCGGGCATCGCACCCGGTATGGGCCGGCCGTGGCTGGCGGCGGCGCTGCTTGTGGTTGCGGCGCTCGGTGGCGGTGCGACGCCGGCCCATGTGCGGGCCGAAGACGAGCCGGCGCGGCGCGGCATTGCCGAGGTCCTGCGCTGGCACGAGACGGCCGCCCGCCGCGGCAATGCCGAGGCCCAGTTCCGCCTGGGCCGGATGACAGAGGCCGGCGTCCGCGGGGCGCCCGATCCGTCGGCCGCCGCTGGGTGGTACCGCCGGGCTGCCGACCAGGGGCACGTGGCGGCGCAATTCCGCCTGGGCTTGCTCTACGAGCGGGGCCATGGCGTGCCCAGCGATCCGGCGGAGGCGGCCGGCTGGTACGCCATGGCCGCCGACGGCGGCTCGGCGGCGGCGCAGTTCAATCTGGGCCTGATGTTCGAGCGCGGCCGGGGCGTGCCCCGGGACCCGGGGCGGGCCGTCGGCCTGTACGAGCGGGCCAGCGACGGCGGCATCGTCGCGGCGCGCCTGCACCTGAGCCTTCTGCACGCCCGCGGCGACGGCGTGCCACGCGATCCGGTGGCCGCTTTGATGTGGCTTGAGATGGCCGGCAACGGCGCCCATGCCGCCTACCGTGAAAGCCTTCTCACCGGCCTGTCGGACGATCAGGTGGCCGAGGCGCACCGCCGCGCCGCCGAACGCCTGGCCCGCCTCAGCGGGAGCTGACCGGAGGGCATACAGGGCCCTTTTCACGCATGGGCGTGCCGGCTAGACTGCGCGCCCCTGGGGCGGAGTAGCTCAGTTGGTTAGAGCAGCGGAATCATAATCCGCGTGTCGGGGGTTCGAGTCCCTCCTCCGCTACCACCACTACCGCCGCTACCACTGACACCACCGTTCCCGGGTCTGCGGCGGCGCCTAGACGACGGCTTTGATCTCGGCCTCGATCATCTCCGCGAACAGGCGAGTCCGGGCGGCACGGAACCGGCCCGGTGGATACACCAGGTGGATGGGAACGGTTGCGGCGTCCGTGTTGGGCGTCACGCGGACGAGCCGTCCGGCGGCGACGTCGGGCGCGATGAGCCATACCGGCAGCAGACCCGCGCCGCCGCCCGCCAGCACCGCCTGGTAGGCGGCGAACAGGACATTCGACCGGACACGGACCCGGCCGGTCACCGAAACCTGCCGACCCCGGCCGTCGGTGAGGACGAGCAGGCTGTCGTAGAAGGGCGACAGCGCCACGATGGGTAGCCCATCGCGGACCTCGCCGTCCTCGGTCACGTGAGCCCGAAGGTCCAGGTCCGGCGAGGCGACCAGCCATCGCCGGACCTCGCCGATGCGACGGGCCATCAGGTCCTGCCCTTCGACCGGTCCGACCTTGAGCTGCATGTCGGCACCCAGACCCACCAGGTCCACCGGGGCGTTGGTGAAGACCAGATCCACGTCCACCTCGGGATACCGGCGGGTGAACCGGGCGGCCGCGGGCGCGACGACGAGCGGTCCGAAACCCGTCGGGGCCACCACGCGCAGCAGCCCCGTCGGGGCCGCGTCCCCGGCGGCCAGGTCCTCCCGGGCCGCCTCCCAGTCGGACAGCAGCCTGCGGGCGCGTGGCAACAGCCTCGCCCCTTCCGCCGTCAGGGTCAGGTCGTGGGTCGAGCGCCTGGCCAGGGACGTGCCGAGGCGGCCCTCCAGCGCCGCCAGCTGGCGGCTCGCGCTGGCCTGGCTGATGCCCAGGGTCCGCGCCGCCGCGGACAGCGATCCCGCGTCCGCGATGCGCGCGAAGGTATGCAGGAGCTGAAGGGTGTCGGCCCCGTTGCCCATACGGTCACCGTATAATAGTTACTTTCGCTATCTGTCTACCGTTTAGGCCGTATCGCCGTCAGGATGTGTGCATGGAGGGGCGCGGACCCGTCCCCACGACCATGGAGGCTCGACCGATGACCCGCGTGTTCCGAGAGTCGCAGTTGCGCACCGCACTGCTCACATGGATGGCCATTTGGCCGCTGATCACCGGGCTGCTGGCAATCGGCGAGCCGGTTCTCGAGACCATGCCGTTGCCGCTGAAGACGCTGGTGCTCACCGGCATCCTCGTCCCCGTGATGAAGTTCGCGGTGATGCCGCGACTGACGCGGTGGGCCGATGCGCTGATGGGCGATGCGGATCCCGGCGAGTGACCCGTGACCGCGGGCTCGGAGTCCTCATTATCCGCGCCCGGTCTGCGCCCGGTCGTACCCGGAATCTTCGGGGTTGCCGGCCAGCTTGGGTACGGCAAACGCGAGGACCGCGGCCGCGGCCAGCGAGACCCCGATGGCGATCAGGACGTGGCCCCAGGTGTCGGGCCGCAGGGCACCGCAGTAGACCATCACCAGAAACAAGGGCAGGTCGAGGAAATGGGCGGCCTGGCCCAATGGCGTCCGCGCCTCGGATCGGTCCCGGTCCGACAGACGGCCCCGTTCCAGCGCCCGGCGCGAGCGGCGCAGGGTGCGGCGGAACTGGATGCGGGTGACCGTGTTGCCCTCGATGAACTCGAACAGGAACAGGCCCCACATGCCGACCAGCCAGGGCTCCTCGAAGAACCCGAGCCCGAGCACGAAGACCAGGGACACGCCCGACGCCGCCACCAGGACGGCACCGGGCAGCACGAGGGCGTCGTAGAAGGTGGCCGTGTACCAGGCCGCCTCGGCGAAGCGGTGGACGTCGGCGGTCCGGTAGGCCCGCACCTCGGAGACGAACACCGCCAGCAGGCCACCGCCCAGGATGACGAACCCGACCAGGTGGCCCAGGAGCAGGAGGGGGTAGAGGTCCATGGGCGCGCATCACCTCCGGGGCTGGCCGAGCGTCGGCTTGAGGATGGCGACGAAGACCGTGACCAGGGCCAGGGTGAGATTGACCGCGCCGAAGGTCCGTTCCCGCGCCGCGAGCGCGGCAAAGGCGTCGGCCGATCCGTCGCCGCCGGCGAGGGCGGATGCCAGGTCGAGCAGCTCGGCGCCGCCGGGGACCAGGACGATGGCCGCGTTGGCCACGATCAGCAGTCCGATCCCCTGGTGCACGGACAGCCACCGCCTCCGCCCCAAGCCCAAGTCCCGGCGCAGGGACAGGGCCACCCCGGTGACGGCCAGAAGCGCCAGGCCCGGGATGGTGAGGGACCAGGTGGCGATCTCGATGGCCTGGCGCCCGAACAGCATGGCCTCGCCGGGGTCGCGGGCGCCGGGCAGGAAGCCGACGGTGACGTGGCCCAGGATGCTGCCCAGGAACATGGCCAGCCCGACGAGATGGAGGGCCTTCACGGTCTTATGCACGGGAGTGGTCTCCTTCTTGGTCAGTGTGGGTTTCGATGCGCAGGCGGAGCGCGTGGAGAAGCCGGGTGGCGGCATCCAGGTCCCCCGGATCCGATGACCCGGCGATGCCGTTGGCCCACGCCGCCTGCCGCCGGCTGACCGCGTCGAGCGACCGACGCCCCTGCTCCGTCAGCCCGACCAGCTTGGCCCGCCGGTGGTGGGGATTGGGGGCGAAGGCGACGAAGCCGTCGGCGGCCAGGTCGTTGGCGACCCGTTGCACGGCCTGGCGGCTCAGCCCCATGTGCCGGGCGATCTGGGCGACGGGCAGCGGGCCGCCGTCGATGGCACCGAGCACCTGCCATCGGGCGCTGGTCAGGCCCAGGTCCCGGGTCAGGCGGTCGCCGGCCGCCAGCAGGCAGCCGTTGAACCGGAACGCCTCCAGAATCAGGTCCGTGAACGCATCGCCCGCCGGGGTGCGAAGCTGGGAGGTCGTGGTCGCGGCATCCGTCATAACGACAATATGCTGTCATTATGACAGTATATTGTCAAGTTGCAACGGACTCCTTGCGTGATGCGCCGGCGATCAACCCGATGACGGTGACGACCAGCAAGACGCTGGTGACGACCAGGGAGGCCGAGAAGCCGCCGGTCAGGTCGTAGAGCGCGCCGGCGAACACCGGCCCGATCATCTGCCCGGTGGCGAAGGACGCGGTCATGATGGCGATGTGGCGCATCACGTCCTGCGGCGGCGCGATGCGGTGGGCTTCCTTCAACCCCACCATGGTGATGATCATGAAGGTGCCGCCCACGCAGACCCCGGCGATGATGATGGTCGCCATGTGGGCGTATAGAGCCGGCAGCAGCAGTCCGACCGCCATCACCACCTGGCTGGCCGCCCAGATCTGGCGGTTGGAGAAGGCCTTCTGCAGCCGCACCGCCAGGACCGTGGAGACGAACGCGGCGGCGCCGAACACCGGCCAGCTCCACCCGAAGACCCACGGGGACGGGACGATCTCGCGGGCCATGACCGGGAGGTAGGTGGCGGGGATGATGTAGCCGATGCCCATCGCCCCGTAGGCGATGACGATGCCCCACACCAGCGGCGTCCGTTCGGCGGCCCGATCCCGGGCGGCGGGCCCGGCGCGGGGGAACTCGTCCCCCATGCGCCACCACACCCACAGCCCGGCGATCAGCGCCGCCGCTCCGAACACCTGCCAACTGACCGCGCTGCCGATGCCGCCGCCCATGATGGCCAGGACGACCAGACCGGCCACCGCGATGCCGGCCCCGACGCCCGAGAACACCCAGCCCTGGGCCTCGGGGCGGCCGTGCTCGGCCAAGTGGCGGACGGTGTAATTGCCGACCAGCACCAGGGTGAAGGCGCTCAGCACCCCGCACAGCCAGCGGGAGATCAGCCACGGGGCCAGATGGTCGGTAAGCCCCATGGCGACGGTGCACAGACCGATGCCGATCAGCGACAGCCGCAGCATGGCCCGCGGGGCGTGGCCGAAGCGGCTCGCCGCCACCGCGCCCATCCAGTAGCCGACGAAATGGACCGACGCCAGCAGTCCGCCGTCGCCGATGCCGAGCAGCCCGTCGTCCTGCATCAGCGGCAGCAGGGGGGTGAACGCGAAGCGGCCGATGCCCATGGCGACGGCCAGCGCCACCAGACCGACCAGACTGACGCGGAGGATCGATGCGGGCGGCGGCATGGCGGAGTCCGACGTCACGGGGTTGCGCTCACCCTAACCCCGGCCGTACATTTAGGAAAATGAATTAATTTGGCTTTTGATTTCTCGTTTGGAGATATCGATGCACGGCCTGGACCTGCGCGCCCTGGAGATCTTCCGCACCGTCGCCATGGAGGGCAGCGTATCCAAGGCGGCGGCCAAGCTGCACCGGGTGCAGTCCAACGTCAGCACCCGCGTCAAGCAGCTCGAACGGCAGTTGGGCAAGAGCCTGTTCGTGCGCGGCAACCGGGGACTGACACTGACCCCCGACGGCCACCTGCTGCTGTCCTATGCGGAACGCCTGCGCCAACTGGCCATGGAGACATCCGAGGCCCTCGATGGCGGGGTGCCGCGGGGGGTCTTCCGCATCGGCACCATGGAGAGCACGGCGGCGGCGCGCCTGCCGGAGATCCTGTCGCGCTACCACGAGCGCCATCCGGAGGTGCAGATCGAGGTGGAGACGGACACCGCCGGCGCCCTGATGGACCGCCTGCTCGCCCGCGACGTGGAGGTCGCCTTCGTCGCCGAGCCGGTGTCCTTCGACGGCGTGCGCACCCGGCCGGTGTTCGAGGAGCGCCTGATCCTGGTGACGCCCCGGTCCTTCCCGCGCCTGGAGGACACCCGCCAGCTCGGCGGCAAGACGGTGATCGCCTTCGAGGCGGGCTGCGCCTACCGCCGCTATCTGGAGCAGTGGATCCTGGACGCCGGGATCGTCCCCGGCGGCATCATGGCGGTGAGCTCGTACCTGGCCATCTTCGCCTGCGTGTCGGCCGGCACCGGCTACGCGGTGGTCCCCCAGTCGGTGCTCGACGTGGTCGCCACCAAGGGCCGGTTCCGCCGCCACCCCCTGCCCGACAAGCTGTCCGGCATCAAGACCCTGCTCGCCTGGCGGGACGACTACCGGTCGGCCAAGCTGGACGCCCTCGACGACCTGCTGCCCGCCGCGCCGCACTGACCGTCTCGGCCTTGCGGACGGCAGGGGATTTGCGGACAATCGCACAAAGGTCCTGGTTTCGATGGGGGGGACAACGACGCCATGACCGGCCGGAGGATTGCCATCGCCCTCGTCTTCGCGCTGTTCGCGGCGCCCGTGTCCGTCGCCGACGCGACGGCGGCCGAGGGCAAAGACCATGCGGGCCAGCATGAGGCGGCCCCCGGCCACGCAGCCCACGCGCACGGCAAGCCGATAGCCCTGCCCTCCGGCCCGACGGCGCCGACCCTGGACATGACGGTGACCAAGGATCCGGCCGGCGGCTGGAACCTGCACGTAATGACCACCAACTTCCGTTTCGCGCCCGAGAACGTGAACGCCCCTCACCGCGCCGGCGAGGGCCACGCCCATCTCTACGTCAACGGCAAGAAGGTCGCCCGCCTGTACGGACCCTGGTTCCACATCGGTGCGCTGCCCCGCGGCCGGACCGAGGTCACGGTGACCCTCAACGCCAACGACCACAGCGACCTCGCCGTCGGCGACGCGCCGCTCTCGGTGACCAGGCACGTCCACGTTCACTGAGAGCCTGTCCGAGAGGTTTATGGTGCTTTTCAATGCCTTGAGTTCGCGCGCCGGCAGGAGGGGCGGGCGCCGCGATGCTGGAGGCCGAACTGATCGCCGGCCGGGCACCATCGGCGCGACCAGCAGGCCGACCTCGCCGTCCTCTGGCCGCGCCGCGCCGAGCAGCTCGTCCGCGGCCGCGCGCACGGCCGCCCCGTCGGCCAGGCCCAGGCGCACCAGGTTGCGCTCGGTCTTGTGCGCGATCGCCCGCCCGCACAGCTTCACGGCCACCGGCCCGCCGAGCTCGGCCGCCGCGCCCGCCGCCTCGTCGGCCGTGCGCACCAGCCGCTCCTCGGGCACGGGGATGCCCGCGTCGGCCAGGAGCTGCTTCGACTCGTGCTCGGAGAGGG
>JANQFP010000133.1 GCA_028277795.1 Rhodospirillales bacterium | reverse complement strand
CGGCGTCCCTCGCGGCCGGGGTATTCCTCGGCCAGCAGGGCGTCGAGCGCCTCCAGCGGGGCGAGTTCACCGCGCTCCAGCTGGCGGATGGTGTGGTCGAGGATCTCCAGGGCGCGCGGCATCTTCAGGCCGACCAGGTGGCGCCGCAGGCTGTCGACGGTGGAGGCGGCGCCGGTGGTGGTGACGGCGGTGGTCATGGCCGCGCCTCCTCGGCCAATCGGCGCCCGACCTCGGCATAGACGTCGAGCGGACGGCGCGGCACGCGACTGCCCTCGATAGTGATCGGCTCGGGCGGCGGGTCGCGCGGGGTCTGGCTGTTGGGCGGCGGTGGCGCCGTGCGGTGGCCATCGGCAATGCGACGCAGCCCCCGGCCGTCGAGCACGGGATGGCTGGCGATCAGCGCGTCGTCCTCGAAGATGCGGATCTCGTCGGCGAGAACATGGACCTCGACGGCGCGCCGCCGGGTGCAGTCGGGGACGCTGGAGAGATTGCCACCGACGGAGACCATACCGTCGCGCGTGACGCGCCGCTCCAGGCTCAGCACGGCGCGGAAGGGGCCGGCCGGCAGGGGCTTCAGGGACGGTTGTTCCTCGGCGAAGTGCTCCGCCACGATGCGGTGCGTGGTGGCATGGCACCGCGCGTTGGCCACCTCGTCGTGCCACTGCTCGAACTGGCGGTTCAGGTCCTCGAGGCTGCGGAAGCTGCGGCCCAGGAAGAAGTCCTGGCGGACATAGCGGAACGGCCGCTCGACCTTGCCCTTGGTCTTGGCACGATAGGGGCGGCAGGCCTTGGGCACGAAGCCGTGGTGGGCGGCGAAGGCCAGCAGGGTCTTGTTGGTGACGATGCCCTCGTTGCCGTCGCCCTGGACGACCGTCTTCATGCGGTCGAAGAGCACCTGCTCGGGGACCCCGCCGACGGCGGTGAAGGCGGCGGCGAGGCAGCGCAGCACCGTCTGCAGGTCCTGGTGCGGGACGAAGCGGCCCCACAGGAAGCGGCTGTGGCCGAGGACGAAGGAGAACAGCCACACCACGCGCTCCGTTCCCGGTTCGTCGGTGAAGGTGGCGCGGAAGTGGGCGAAATCGACCTGGGCCTGACGGCCCGCCGGGGTCTCGAACCGGCGCTCGAAAGTGGGGCTGGCGGCGGGTCGGACGCCGCGCACATAGGTCTTCACGGCGGTGTAGCCACCAGTGTAGCCGAGCTCGCGGATCTCGCGCAGCAGCCGCTTGGCCGTCAGCTCCGGCACGGCCTGGACGCGCTGGTGCAGGTAGTCCTGCCAAGGGGCAATGATGGGGTCCCTGGGCGGTCGTGATGAGTAGACGGGCGCCTCCAGCCCGCGTGCGATGCACTTGCGCACCGTCTTGCGGTCCAGCCCGGTGCGCCGGGCAATGGCCGACAAGCTCAGGCCCTGCCGGTGAAGATCAAGGATCATGACAACGTCCCCAAGTGTGACCACCGCGCCCTCCGCCCCCTCTGTTGGAGAGGGGGATCTGGGAGGCGCGGTGTTCGCGTAAATTTGGGGGCATGTCCCCAGGTTTACGCGAAGGTTGCGTCAGGGTGGGGAATTTTCAAACGCCACAAATGGGGAGTTTTCATCCGGCACTGACAGCCGGAGGAGGCGATGTGGACGGACGAGAACCGCGCTTTGTACAACCGGGACCACCTTCGATATCCAAGTGACTTGACTGACGAAGAATGGTCGATGATCGCGCCGCTGATTCCACCTGGCAAACCGGGGGGCGGGCAGCGGCGTGTGAACATGCGCGCGGTGGTCAACGGGCTGATGTACGTGCTGTCGACGGGCTGCCAGTGGCGGGCGATCCCGAAGGATTTTCCACCGCGATCAACGGTTTACGACTACTTCAGCCTGTGGACGCACACTACACGACTCTCCTTGCTTTGAGGGCTGTGACGAGAGGTGCGAGGGCCTGATCGTGGTCGGTTCGCATTCGTCGTCGGAGTTCGTCGAAGCCGACCCTGAACCAGGACTTGGCGAGAGTGCCGTGGGTCTTGCGTGGCGGTGCGTTCCGTCCCATCAGATGGGTCGCGGTGCGGCAGGTCCAGGCGACGGCGAGGGCAACGATGCCCAGCAGCAAGGACAACCTTGAGACGATTGTCAGGCGGGTATCCTCCAGGTTCAGACCGCGCGTCTTGGCGTCGCCGAACAGGCACTCGATGGCCCATCGTTTTCGGTCGGTGTTGAGGGCGGCGGGGCCAGGCTGGGTGCTGGCGATGATGAGAAGCTCTCCGCCCTGGAGCCGCTTTGCGGCGACGTGCAGGTCCAGGGCGGTCCCCCCTTGGCGGTCTGGAAGCCGGGCCTCGAAGCCGTGGGTCTTGCGGACCTTCTTGAGCAGGGAGCGCAAGGTCACCCGTCTGCCGTCGGGCAGGTCGACGATCCGGTTTTCTTTGATCCGTATGGCAAAGGGAATGCGGTGGACGACGAGAAACGTCAGCCATTCCAGGCCTGTAAACTCCCGGTCGGCGAGGAGCACGCGGATCGAGGTGCTGCCATGCCGGGCGAGGAAACGCTCCATCAGGGCGATGCATTCGGCGGCATTGCTGGTGCCGTCCTTGTCCAGGACACTCCACATCACCGGGACCCGGAAGCGCCGTGTGACCAGGGCCAGCATCAGGATGTTGATATCACGTTGACCGACCGTCCAGTTGGTTCGGTCGAGCGCCAGCATCCAGGGCGCGGGCGTGCCGATCAGGGCGACAACGAGGGCAACCGCCCAGTCGTCGCCAAGCCGGACGTGCTGGAAGAAGCGCTGCGGACGCCGATACGTCGATGCAACCAAGGCGCGACCGGGCCGTTCGGCCGCGATGTGAGAGCCTGATCGGAAAAGAGTTGAGTGATTTCAGTGAGTTGTGATTCCATGGTTGGTGGTCAAGCAACCGGGAGACACACCATGTGGACTGAAATCA
>JANQFP010000105.1 GCA_028277795.1 Rhodospirillales bacterium | reverse complement strand
CCGGCGAAACCGGCAGGCAGGAACTGCTCGATCGCATTCAGGATCATCGCGTCCGCCAGACCGGCGTGATGCCGGCGCGACCGCGCCAGCATCTCGGCGCCGATCAGAGCCGCCGAGACGACGGCCGTCCCGACCCAAAACGCCAGGAACACCCAGGGCTCGCCCGCGAGCGCGTGCGGCCAGATCGACTGGGCCGCGGCAGTGACCAAGGCCAAGCAGCCGGTGACCGCCATGACCGCCGGGCCGAATCCGCGAAACATGGTTCCGGCCGCGAGCTGGGTGCGGATGCTGGTGATGTCGGCCAAGGCCCGATCCAGGTCGCGCATGGTGCCCCTCATGCTTGTCGAATTCACTTTGCAATGCAAAGCATACGCTGCTGCAAAGAAATTGCAAGCGGAAATTGATCGGCAGCGACTCTTGCCGGCCGCGGGTCGTCAAGAATGTGGAGATCGCGCGACGGCTAAGCGACCGCCGCCTTCAGGGCGTCGAAGGCGGAGAGCGCCCGGTCGCGGGCGGTTTTGTGGTCGACCAGGGGATGCGGATAGTCGTGTCCGAGCACGACCCCGGCGGCGCTCAGCACATCGGTCGGCGCCTCCCAGGGGGCGTGGATGTGCTTTGCGGGAAGCTTGTCCAGCTCCGGCACCCACTGGCGCACATAGGCGCCCTCCGGGTCGAACTTGGCGCCCTGGAGCATGGGATTGAAGATCCGGAAATAGGGCGCGGCGTCGGCGCCGCAGCCCGCCACCCATTGCCAGCTCGCGGCGTTGTTTGCGAGGTCCGCGTCGACCAGCGTGTCCCAGAACCAAGCCTCACCCTCCTGCCACGGCACCAGCAGGTGCTTGACCAGGAAGGAGGCCACGATCATCCGCACCCGGTTGTGCATCCAGCCCGTGTGCCAGAGCTCGCGCATGCCGGCGTCGACGATCGGATAGCCGGTACGACCGCGCTGCCAGGCCGCGAGTGCCGCTCGGTCCGCGCGCCAGGGAAAGGCCGCGAACTCGGGCCGAAACGGCGCCTCGGGCAGATCCGGCCAGTGGAACAGCAGGTGGGCCGAGAACTCGCGCCAGAGCAGCTCGCGGAGGAATTTCGAGGCGCCGCGCTCCGTGCCGCGGTCCGCCGCGGCGGCCTCTCGTGCCCGGTGCCAGCACTGGCGCGGGCCGATCTCGCCGAACCGGAGGTGGGGCGAGAGCCGCGAGGTGCCGGCGCGGTCCGGCCGGTCGCGGGCCTCGGCATAGTCCGCCATGGCGTCGTCGAGAAAACCGTCGAGCCGCGCCCCGGCGCCGGCCTCGCCGGGCGTCCAGCTGTCGCGCAACCCGCCCGCCCAGTCCGGCCGGGTCGGCAGCAACGCCCAGGCGTCGAGCGCGTCGCCGGCGATCCCGTCCGGCACCGCCGGCAGGGCGTCGGGGGCCGGAAGCGGACCGCCCGGATCGGGCGCCGCGAAACAGGCTTTCGAGAACGGCGTGTACACGCGGAAGGGGTCGCCGGACTTGGTCCTGATGGCCTCCGGCTCGAACAGCAGACCGCCCGAGAAGCGGCGGCAGGCGACACCCTCCTGCGCCAGCGCCTCGTGGAGACGGCTCTCGAGACGCACGTCAGCGGGCTCGTAGGCGCGGGTGCAGTAGACCGCCTCGGCGCCCGTCTCCGCCGCCAGGTCGCGCAGCACGGACACCGTGTCCCCGCGGCGCAGAATCAGCCGGCTGCCCTTCGCCTCCAGTCCGGCGGCGAGCGACGACAGGCTCACGTGCAGCCACCAGCGGCTGGCGCCGCCCGGAGCCCAGGCACCGGAGGCGGCCTCGTCGAGCACATGGACGGGGATGACGATCGCGCCGGTCTCGAGCGCGGCCGTCAGCGCGGGATGGTCGTCGAGCCTGAGATCCCGCCGATACCAGAGAAGTATGGTCGATGCGGACATGGTCTGACGCTTACGACCGCGACGGGTGGCCCGATCACAGGGTCAGGCCAGGCCGGCACGTGAAACAGGCGCCGGAAGCCGGGGCTCCAGGCGCCTGCAGGTCGCACGGCGGCGGGGGGATCAGCCCTGTGGCTGGGGCATCGGCTCGCCGGGCGCGTCCGGCTCATCCCGGGTCGTCGACCGGCGCGCGCGGTCGGCCATGAACTGGTCGAACTCGGCCTTGTCCTTGGCCTGCCGCAGGCGCTCGAGGAAGTCCATGAACTCGTTCTGCTCTTCCTCGAGGCGACGAAGCGTCTCCTCGCGATATTCGTCGAAGGCGCGGTTGCCGCTCGACGGCGCGCGCTTCAGGGCGCGATCCAGCCGGTCGCTGTCGCGGTTATGCCAGCGGCCGGGGCTTCTGTGGTTCCAGCATCCCATGCGTCCACTCCATATCAGATAGGCCAGGATGGCCAGGCCGATCGGCCAGAACAGGATGAAGCCGAGCACCATCACGAAGATCCAG
>JANQFP010000095.1 GCA_028277795.1 Rhodospirillales bacterium | reverse complement strand
GGCATCGACGGCCTGTTCCGCTTTTCCGAGCGGGGCACGGTCGAGCGCGGCCTGGCGGTGCTGGAGATGAACGGCAGGTCCCTGCGCGAGATCGAGCCGGGTCCGCAGAGCTTCGAAGAGCTGATCAACTGACCTCAGCCGCGGCCGGGGCGGCGGCGGTCTCGGCCAGCAGGTAGCCGCAGAGGGCGTTCAGGCGCTGGCGTCCGGCGAGGGTGGCGCGAATCCCACGGGAATCGACTTCCAGATAGCCGGCCTCGACCGAGGCCGCGAGCCGGCGCCCGTCGAGCAAATCTTCCGGCTCGCCGCCGGTTTCGCGCCGGAAGGCAGAGCGGGATATCCCTTCGGTCAGCCGCAGTCCCATCATGACCAGCTCGGAGAGCCGCTCCTCCGCGCTCAGGCGGGTGCGGCCGCGGGTCGCGTGGCCTTCGGCCTCCACCGCCGCTAGCCAGGCCTCGGGCGCCCGGTGCTGGCGGGTCGCCCATTTCTCGCCGGCCAGGATGAGGCGGCCGTGGGCGCCGGGGCCGACGCCGGCGTAGTCCTCATAACGCCAGTAGGTCAGGTTGTGGCGGCATTCGCCGCCCGGCCGGGCGTGGTTGGAGATCTCGTAGGCGGGCAGGCCCGCCTCTGCCAGAATCTCCTGGGTCACTTCATAGAGTGCCGCCCCCTGCGGTTCGTCCGGCGGGACCAGCTCACCCCGGCGCCAGGCGGCGTGGAAGGCCGTCGCGGGCTCGATGGTGAGCTGGTAGACCGAGAGATGATCGCCGGCGAGGGAAAGGGCGGCGGTCAGCTCGTCCCGCCAGGCCTCCACGGTTTGTCCCGGCCGGGCATAGATCAGGTCGAACGACACCCGTTCGAAGGCCTGCTTGGCGGTTTCGACCGCGGCGATGGCCTCGGCGGCGCCGTGGGTCCGCCCGAGAAAGGCGAGGGCGTCGTCGTCGAGGGCCTGGACGCCGAGGGAGACCCGGTTGACCCCGGCCGTCCTGTAGGCGGCGAAGCGGCCCGCCTCGACCGAGGTGGGATTGGCCTCCAGGGTGATCTCGGCGTCGGTTGCCAGGTCCCAGGCCTTGCCTGCCACGGCGATCACCGCGGCCACCGTCTCCGGCGCCATGAGGGAGGGCGTGCCGCCGCCGAAGAAGATCGAGGTGACCCGGCGGCCCGGCGTCTCGTGGGCGTGGTGCGTCAGCTCGCGGACCAGCGCGTCTTGCCAGCGCGGCTGGTCGATCGCCTCGCGCACATGGCTGTTGAAATCGCAGTAGGGGCACTTGGACCGGCAGAACGGCCAGTGGACGTAGAGGCCGAGGCTCCGAGGGTCGCCGCTCATGGCGCGCTCAGGCAGGCCGCCACCAGTAGCTCGAAGGCGCGGGCCCGGTGGCTCATGGCGTGCTTTCGCGCCGGCTCCATCTCGCCGAAGGTAATCTGCTCGCCCTCGGGCAGGAAGATCGGATCGTAGCCGAAGCCGCGCGCGCCGCGCGGCGGCCAGACCAGGCTGCCGTCGACCCGGCCCTCGAAGGTTTCGCAATGGCCGTCGGGCCAGGCGAGCGCCAGGGCGCAGACGAAATAGGCGGAGCGGTCGGCGCTGTCGCCCAGCTCCTCCTGGACCCGCGTCATGGCGAGGGCGAAGTCCCGCTCGGGCCCGGCCCAGCGCGCCGAATAGATGCCGGGGGCGCCGTCCAGGGCCGGCACCGCCAGTCCGGAATCGTCGGCCAGGGCCGGCAGGCCTGCGCCCGCGGCGGAGGCGCGCGCCTTCAGCTCCGCGTTGGCCAGGAAGGTGGTGCCGGTCTCCTCGGGCTCGGGCAGGCCCAGGCTGCCGGCCGAGACCGCGTCGACGCCGAAGGGCTCGACCAGCTCGGCGATCTCGCGCAGCTTGCCGGCATTGTGGCTGGCGATCACCAGCCGGCCCTGCTCCAGCCGCCGCGCCATGTTCCTAAAGACCCAAGGCGACGCGCTGAAGTTCCGCCAGCTCGGCAACGCCGCGCTCCGCCAGGGCGAGCATCTCGGCGAGCTGGGCCGGTGTGAAGGGCTCGTGCTCGGCGGTGGTCTGGATCTCGACGATGCCGCCGCGTCCGGTCATGACGAAGTTGGCGTCGACCTGGGCGTTGGAATCCTCCGCGTAGTCCAGGTCGAGCAGGGCCTCGCCCTCGCAGATGCCGCAGGACACAGCCGTCACCTGGTCCGACAGGGGGACCTTCTTGAGAGCGCCCAGCTCGACCATGTGGCCGAAAGCCGCGTGCAGCGCCACGTAGCTGCCTGTGATCGCGGCGGTGCGGGTGCCGCCGTCGGCCTGCAGCACGTCGCAGTCGAGGCGGATCGAGCGCTCGCCGAAGCCGCCCAGGTCGGTCACCGAGCGCAGGGAGCGGCCGATCAGGCGCTGGATCTCCATGGTGCGGCCGGTCTGCCGGCCACGCGCCGCTTCCCGGTCGCCGCGGGTGGTGGTGGCCCGGGGCAGCATGCCGTATTCCGCCGTCACCCAGCCCTTGCCGGAATTGCGCAGGAAGGGCGGCACCCGATCCTCGATGCTGGCGGTGCAGAGCACATGGGTGTCGCCGAAGCGCACGAGGCAGGAGCCCTCGGCGTGCTTGTTCACCTCGGTCTCCAGGGCGACGGGGCGCAGTTGGTCGGGCGCGCGGCCTGAGGGTCGCATGGCGTGACTGTCATCCGTTCTTTCTGGCAAGACAGGGCCCGATCCGGCCCCGTCCGATGGCCGGCAAGCTAGCCGAAGCCGCCTGGCGCGTCCACCGGCCTGACGCCCCCCGCGCGTTGACGCCCCGGATGGCCGTCACTACATTGCGCGTGCCGCGACGGTGAGGTGGGAGTCGCGCTTCCTGGCCGTGTGGGAACATGAAGCCGCTGAACGAGAAATCGCAGCCAACGTCGACCTTTCCGACGACCCTCGAGCAACTGAACGAACGCTCGCGGGACGTGCTGCGCAAGATCGTCGAGGCCTACGTGGAAACCGGCGCTCCGATCGGCTCGCGCACCCTCTCGCGGCAGCTCGGCCTCGATCTCTCGCCGGCGACGATCCGCAACGTCATGGCCGATCTCGAGGAGCTCGGCCTGCTGTTCGCGCCGCACACCTCGGCAGGCCGCCTGCCGACGGAGCTCGGCCTCCGGCTGTTCGTGAACGGGCTGCTGGAGCACGGCAACCTGACCGCCGCCGACCGGCGCCACATCGAAAGCCAGTGCGCCGCCTCCGGCCGCAGCGTTCCGGAGGTGCTGGAAGAGGCGAGCGCCATGCTCTCGGGCCTCTCCCACTGCGCCGGGCTGGTGGTGGCGCCGAAGCTGGAAGAGCCCCTGAAGCACATCGAGTTCGTGTCGCTCGGCCCCGGCCGGGCGCTGGTGGTGATGGTGACCTCTTCCGGTGTGGTCGAGAACCGGGTGATCGACGTGCCGGCCGGCCTGCCCCCCTCCTCCCTGGTCGAGGCCACCAACTACCTTTCGGCCCGCCTGGTCGGCCACTCCCTGGGCGAGGCCGCGGCCGACGTGCGGCAGGAGATGGAGGCCCAGAAGGCCGAGCTCGACAGCCTGACTCAGAAGGTGGTCGAGCAGGGCCTGGCGAGCTGGGCGGGGGAGGACCGCCACGGTGCCCTCATAGTGCGCGGCCAGGCCCAGCTTCTGGACGACGTGAGCGCCGTGGAGGACCTGGAGCGCATCCGCCAGCTCTTCACCGTGCTGGAGGCCAAGGAGACGCTGCTCAACCTGCTGCAGATGACCGAGACCGCCGAGGGCGTGCAGATCTTCATCGGCGCGGAAAGCGAGCTGTTCGGCCTGGCCGGCTGCTCGGTGATCATCGCGCCCTACAACAACAGCCAGCAGCAGCTGGTCGGCGCGGTGGGCGTGATCGGCCCGACCCGCATCGACTACGCGCGCATCATTCCCATGGTCGACTACACCGCCAAGGTGATCGGCCGGCAGATCCGATAGACCGATCCCAAATCCAAACGATTCAGGGCTGAGCGATTGATGTCGAACGTCAAAGAAGACCCCAGGCACGAAGACGCCGAAGCGGCCCAATCCGCCGAGACCGCCGAGTCGGAAGCGGCCGCCGCGGACACCCCCGAGGACACCGCTAACGACGCGGCCGAAGAGACCGCGCCCGAGGCGGCGGCGGAACCGGCCGAGGAGGTGAGCGACGCGGAGCGGGCGGCCCGGCTCGAGGGCGAGGTGGCCGAGCTGCATGACCAGCTCCTGCGCACCCTGGCCGAGGCCGAGAACCAGCGCCGCCGCGGACAGCGCGAGCGGGAGGAGGCGGTGCGCTATGCCGCCGCGCCCATGCTGCGCGATCTTCTGGCTGTCGCCGACAACCTCCAGCGGGCGCTCGAGAGCGTGCCGGGAGAGGTGGCCGAGGAAGACGGCGCCCTGAAGGTCCTGCTCGAAGGCGTGCAGATGACCGAGCGGGAGCTGCAATCGGTGTTCGAGCGCCACGGCATCGTCAAGCTGGAGCCCATGGGCGAGCGCCTCGACCCCCACCGCCACGAGGCCATGTTCGAGGTGCCCGAGCCCAACCAGCCGAGCGGCACCATCGTTCAGATCCTCGAGCCCGGCTACCTGCTGCACGACCGCCTGCTGCGCGCCGCCCGGGTCGGTGTGGCCAAGGGCGGCCCGGCGGCCAAGCCGGCCCCCGAAGCGGACGCCGACGACGAGCCCGAAGCGACGGAAGACTCGGCCTGACGTACGGCCGAGGGGCGTACGTACGGCTCAGGCCTCGACGGCCTGCTTTTCCTTGCTCTCGAGGGACCGTGAAGGAGTGGGCGGCACCAGAAAGTCTCCGCCGGGGTCGTGGGCCAGATAGCGGTCCTTGGCGACCTCCCGCCGGCGCACCGCATAGCAGTAGACGCAGCCCTGGGGACAGGTGTCGTAGGCACCCAGGTCCTGGGCCTGGGCGCAGCGGCAGCCGGGGCGGTTTCCCTTGGTCTTGGCGGCGATCGGCCGGCCGGCCACATCCGACAGCCGCTCGGCGTCGATGCAGCGCGCCTCGGCAAGGCCAGGGCCGAGCAGGTCCGGCTGGGCGCAGAGGCTGGCCCTGAGGCCGGCCTCCCGGGCGATCTCGGCCAGCTCTTGCAGCAGGGCGCGCTTCTCCGCCGCCGCCGGGTCCCACCAGGTGAAGCCGAAGCGCGCGGCCGCCCGGTCGCTGTTGACCCGGGTCTTGGCGTAGACCTGGACGAACGACAGCACCACCTCGTCGACGGCGCCGGCGAGGCTCCGCGCCAGGCGGGCGAAGGTCTCGCGATGCCAATCCGGCGGCGTCAGGGAGGTCAGCATGACCGGGTCGTAGCGCCAGACCGCGGCTCGCGGGCCGAAGCGGCGGGCGATCCGGCGCAGGGTCTCGACCGAGGCCTCGGACGGCACCACGGAGCGTTCCAGGGCCCGGGGATAGCCGGTTAGGGTGGTCTGCACCACGAAGGGATAGCCGGCCTCGGCCAGCTGCGCCAATCCGTCGAAGAAAGGCGCCGCGTTACGGGTCCAGAACACGATCCCGTCGACGCTGTCCCGGTCGAGGCGGATCTCCTGGACCTGGCCGTTATAGGGATTGACCGTGCGGCAGACCCCCGCCGCCACCCGGCCGAGGAACCAATCGCCGTAGAAGGCCGGGATATCGGTGCGATAGCTCGCCGAGACGATCACGAATCGTCGCCGCGCAGCCGCCGGGAGCGGCGCTCGCGCCCGAGCGGCTCCTCGCTGCCGCGCGACCGTTTGCGGGCCTCCCGGGCGCCCAGGATGCGGAAGAACAGGTAGGCGGCGCCCGAGGCGAAGACCAGCCAGGTCCCGCCCTGGCTCAAGGCCGGGTTGTGCCACACCATGTCTCCGGCCAGCGCCAGAACGGCGCCGATCAGAAGGCTCACCACCAGCACGATGAGAATTGCCTGGTATATGCGGTCGTCGGGCATGTTGGGCGCTTCGCGGGCCATGACGGTCGATCGTGATCGGGTCCAGCAACGTTCTGAGGGCTCGGTGCGGCTCGGAGCCGGGCGCAGTCTCGCCCGTTCCGGCCGGGGCGACAAGCCCGGCGGCGCCCGCGGACGCCCGTTTTCGGCGGTCGAAGGCACGGAATAGCGAGGAATTACGGCACTTTGCGCCTTGCAGGCGGCCCAGACTTGCTTATATATGCCCGCGAGCCTCACGATTCCTTGAGGGCTTGGAGTCTAGGGACCGAAGCGGCGGTGCTCACCCCTTCAAGAGGCCGCCCAAGTGGTCTGCTACGAGAAAGGAAAGACCATGAGCAAAGTCATCGGCATCGACCTGGGGACCACGAACTCCTGCGTCGCCGTCATGGAGGGCAAGGATCCCAAGGTGATCGAGAACGCCGAGGGCGCCCGGACCACCCCGTCCATGGTGGCGTTCACGGATTCCGGCGAACGCCTCGTCGGCCAGCCGGCCAAGCGCCAGGCCGTCACCAATCCGGAAGACACCCTCTTCGCGATCAAGCGGCTGATCGGGCGCCGTCACGACGATCCGATGGCGGAAAAGGACAAGGATCTGGTGCCCTACCAGATCGTCAAGGCCAACAACGGCGACGCCTGGGTCAAGGCCCAGGGCAAGGACTACAGCCCCTCGCAGGTCTCCGCTTTCATCCTGCAGAAGATGAAGGAGGACGCTGAATCCTATCTCGGCGCCGACGTGACCCAGGCGGTCATCACCGTTCCCGCCTACTTCAACGATTCCCAGCGCCAGGCGACCAAGGACGCCGGCAAGATCGCCGGCCTCGAGGTGCTGCGCATCATCAACGAGCCGACCGCCGCGGCGCTTGCCTACGGGCTCGAGAAGAAGGGCAGCGGCGTCATAGCGGTCTACGACCTGGGCGGCGGCACCTTCGATATCTCGGTGCTGGAGATCGGCGACGGCGTCTTCGAGGTGAAGTCGACCAACGGCGACACCTTCCTCGGCGGCGAGGACTTCGACAAGCGCGTCATCGACTACCTGGCCGACGAGTTCAAGAAAGAGCAGGGGATCGACCTGCGCAGCGACAAGCTCGCCCTGCAGCGCCTCAAGGAGGCGGCCGAGAAGGCCAAGATCGAGCTGTCCTCGGCCATGGAGACCGAGGTCAACCTGCCCTTCGTCACGGCCGACCAGAGCGGCCCGAAGCACCTCAACATGAAGGTCTCGCGCGCCAAGCTGGAGGCCCTGGTCGAGGATCTGGTCACCAAGACCATGGGCCCGGTGAAGGCCGCTATCAAGGACGCGGGCCTCTCGGCCGGCGAGGTCGACGACGTCATCCTGGTCGGCGGCATGACCCGCATGCCCAAGGTGATCGAGACCGTGAAGGCCTTCTTCGGCAAGGAGCCGCACCGCGGCGTCAACCCGGACGAGGTGGTGGCCATGGGCGCGGCGATCCAGGCCGGCGTCCTCAAGGGCGAGGTCAAGGACGTCCTGCTGCTCGACGTGACGCCGCTTTCGCTCGGCATCGAGACGCTCGGCGGCGTGTTCACCCGGCTGATCGACCGCAACACCACCATCCCGACCAAGAAGAGCCAGGTCTTCTCGACCGCCGAGGACAATCAGACCGCGGTCACCATCCGGGTCTTCCAGGGCGAGCGCGAGATGGCGGCCGACAACAAGATGCTCGGCCAGTTCGATCTGGTCGGCATTCCGCCGGCGCGGCGCGGCATGCCGCAGGTGGAAGTCACCTTCGACATCGACGCCAACGGCATCGTCAATGTGTCGGCCAAGGACAAGGCGACCAACAAGGAACAGGCGATCCGCATCCAGGCCTCCGGCGGCTTGAGCGACGACGAGATCGACCAGATGGTCAGCGACGCCGAGGCCCATGCCGACGAAGACAAGAAGCGCCGGGAATCGGCCGAGAGTCGCAACCAGGCGGAGGCGCTGATCCACAGTACCGAGCAGACCATGTCCGAACTCGGCGACAAGGTCTCGGCCGAAGACAAGGCCACCATCGAGTCCGATATCCAGGCGCTGCGCACCGCGTTGGAAGGCGAGGATAACGAGGACATCCAGGCCAAGATGCAGGCGCTGGCGAATTCGTCGATGAAGATCGGCGAAGCCATGTACCAGAACCAGGAAGCCGACGGCGGCGATAGCCCGGACGCAGGCGCCGACAGCGGCGACGGTACGGCCGACGCGGGCGATACCGCGGCGAACGACGAGAACATCGTCGACGCCGACTTCGAAGAAGTGGACGAAGACAAGAAAAACAAGTCGGCCTGAACCGGAACATCGGTGCCCCGGATGCGCATACCGCCGCCGGGGCACCTGTCGTTTCGGTCGGACTGCGTACGTAAGGCCGCAGCATGACCCAGCAGGACTTTTACGAACTACTCGGCGTGGAGCGCGGCGTCGATGCGGACAGCCTGAAGAAGGCGTACCGCAAAAAGGCGATGCAATATCATCCCGACCGCAACCCCGGCGATCAGGAAGCGGAGGCCAAGTTCAAGGAACTGTCGATGGCCTACGACGTGCTGCGCGATCCCGACAAGCGGGCCGCCTACGACCGCTACGGCCACGCCGCCTTCGACGGTTCCGGCCCGGATGTCGGCGGCTTCGATTTCGGCACGACCTTCGCCGACGTGTTCGACGATCTGTTCGGCGAGTTCATGGGCGGCCGCCGCCGCTCCAGCGCCCGGCGCGGCGACGATCTGCGCTACAACCTCGAGATCCAGTTGGACGACGCCTTCCACGGCACCAACACCCAGATCCGCGTGCCGACCACGGTCGGCTGCGACGCCTGCGACGGCTCCGGCGCCGCCGGCGGCGCGCAGCCGGTCGTCTGCCCGACCTGTCAGGGGGCGGGCCGGGTCCGCGCCCAGCAGGGCTTCTTCACCATCGAGCGCACCTGCCCGACCTGTTCCGGCGCCGGCCGGGTGATCGAGAACCCGTGCGACGTCTGCGGCGGTTCGGGGCGGATCCACAAAGAGAAAAGCCTCTCTGTCGACATCCCGCCCGGTGTCGAGGACGGCACCCGCATCCGGCTGGCGGGCGAGGGCGAGGCCGGCATGCGCGGCGGCCCGCCCGGCGACCTGTACATTTTCCTGTCGATCGCACCGCACCGCATCTTCCAGCGCGAGGGATTGCACCTCTATTGCACGGTGCCGATCCCGATGATCGACGCGGCGCTCGGCGGCACCATCGAAGTGCCGACCATGGACGGCGGCCGCAGCCGCGTGAACATCCCCGCCGGCACCCAGACCGGCCGGCAGTTCCGGCTGAAGGGCAAGGGCATGCCGATGCTGCGCGGCCAGGGCAAAGGCGACATGTATCTCAAGACCGTCGTCGAAACGCCGGTCAACCTGACCAAACGCCAGAAGGAGCTGCTGCGCGAGTTCCACGGCGAGAGCAAGGACAACAATCCGGAATCGGAAGGCTTCTTCGCCCGGGTCAAAGACCTCTGGGACGACCTCACCGAATAACGCGGCGTTCCCGCTTCGCCTGCTACCGGTCTATAGTCGCCCGCTGAAACAGGCGGGAGCACAACCATGACAGACGTAAAAATCGGGGTGGCCGGATGCGCCGGGCGCATGGGCCGGATGCTGATCCGCCAGATCCACGACACCGAAGGCTGCGTGCTGGCCGCGGGCTCCGAGCCCGACGGGTCGCCGGCGCTCGGCCAGGATCCGGGCGTCCTGGCCGGAACCGGCGCGACCGGCCTGGCCGTGACCGCGGATCCGGCCGCGCTTTTCGACGCCGCCGACGCGGTCCTGGATTTCACCGCCCCGGACGCCACCGTGGCCCACGCGCAACTGGCCGCCAAGACCGGCACCGCCCACGTCATCGGCACCACCGGGTTCGAGCCGACGCACGAGGCCGCCATCGCCGAAGCCGCGGCCAAGACCGCCATCGTCAAGGCCGGCAACATGAGCCTTGGCGTCAACCTGCTGGTCCAGATCACGCGTCAGGTGGCCGCGGCACTCGGCCAGGATTTCGATGTCGAAGTCATCGAGATGCACCACCGCCACAAGGTCGACGCCCCCTCCGGCACCGCGTTGATGCTGGGTCGCGCGGCAGCGGACGGCCAGGGCGTCGACCACGACGCCACGGCACAACGCGGCCGCGACGGCATCACCGGCGCCAGGCCGCACGGCGGTATCGGCTATGCGGCGCTACGCGGCGGCAACGTGGTCGGCGAACACACCGTCATCTTCGCCGCCGATGACGAACGCATCGAACTCACCCACAAGGCCACGGACCGGTCGATCTTCGCCCGCGGCGCCGTGCGCGCGGCGATGTGGACCCAGGGCAAGCCGCCCGGTCTTTACTCGATGGTCGATGTGCTTGGGCTGAACAGCTAGGGCTGAACAGGCGCGACTCGGGCGTTCTGCAAGGCGCTCTGCAGCGCGTCGGCGAAGTCGGCCCGTTCTTCCGGCGTCAGAAAGCTGCCGATGGTCAGGCTGCGGCCGTGGCTGGAAAGCCTGATCTGGCTTTCGTGGCGGACCGGCTTCTCCATCTCGACCCGCACCCAATAGGGCTGGAAGGTCCAGCGACGGATCTTGCCGTTCGGGAAATGGCGCCAGACCAGCAGCTCTTCGCCGCTGAGCTGCACACGCTCGAACAGCCGGCCGGCCCGGAAGCTCAGTTTGAACGCGGCGTAAATCAGCAGCACGTCCAGCCCGAAGAAGCCGAAAACCGGCCACGCGCCCATCAACATGAAGGCCATGCCGGCAACGAAGCTGACCAGGCAAATACCGCCCATCAGGATGGCGAAACCCGTCGGCGACAGCGAGCGGTGCGGGCGCAACACGGCGTCGAACAGGAAGTCTTTTTCCTCGGTAACGTCGCTCATGGCTTGACCATAGATCGCCCTTGTCTTGTGGGCAACGTTGGCCGCGGTCTATAACCGCCAACGATGAAGAAAGCCGATATCGAGGAAATGTTCCGCCGCCTGCAGGCGGCGGACCCCGAGCCCAAAGGGGAGTTGGATTATATCAACCCCTATACGTTGTTGGTTGCCGTGGTGTTATCGGCACAGGCGACCGACGTCGGCGTCAACAAGGCGACCGGGCCGCTGTTCGCGGTTGCCGATACGCCGGAGAAAATGATCGCGCTGGGCGAGGACAAGGTGCGCGACTACATCCGCACCATCGGTCTCTACCGCAACAAAGCGAAGAACGTCATCGCCTTGAGCCACATGCTGATCGACGAATTCGGCGGCGACGTGCCGAACGACCGGGAGCAGTTGCAGAAGCTGCCGGGCGTCGGCCGCAAGACCGCCAACGTGGTGATGAATATCGCCTTCGGGGAGCCGACCATTGCCGTCGATACCCACCTGTTCCGGGTCGGCAACCGCACCGGTCTCGCGCCCGGCAAGACGCCGCTGGAGGTGGAGCTGAAGCTGGAAAAGAAGATTCCCGCCGCCTACAAGCGCCACGCCCACCATTGGCTGATCCTGCACGGGCGCTATGTCTGCAAGGCGCGTAAACCCGATTGCCCGGCCTGCATCATCCGCGACCTCTGCGCCCACAAGGCCAAGACCACCGTCTGACGCGGCTTAGCATTGTTGCGGCCTAGCCGGCCCACTCCCCCGTCCCAACCACCCA
>JANQFP010000011.1 GCA_028277795.1 Rhodospirillales bacterium | reverse complement strand
TCAGAGCAGAAGGGCCGCAGCAAAAAGACCGTAAGCCATTGATTTAACATTGGTGGGCGATGACGGGCTCGAACCGCCGACCCTCTCGGTGTAAACGAGGGCATGAGGTGTAAAAACTGGTATATTCCAGTCCCTTAGGTCTATGTGAAGTCGGTGTTTTTTCGTCTGAGACTCGGGGAGAAACGCTGTTTATGCCAACACCGTTGGCATAAACGATTCAGGGCATGAGCACACCCACCAACCCCCTCACCTCCCGCATCCTGGCCCGGCAGGTCTCGCCGGCCGCGCGCTCTTCGGCGAGCGCGATGGTCAGCGTCACCATGTCGATGGGGTCGGGCTTGGCCGCGCCAGGTGGGCACGTCAGCAACTCATCAGGAATGCTTACAGGTTCGATGACCCGGACCGGCTCACTCGGCCGGTGGCCACAGCCGGTCAACAGCGTCGCGCACAGCGCGAGGCACAGGGCAATCCGGCGCGGTCGCATGGCGCAGGTCCTCCAGGATGGCGGCACGGTCAGCCACCAGCCGCGCCGTCTGGTCGTGGGCGCGCGCCAGGGCTTCGACGACAGCCTGGTGATGCGCCTTGGCCTCCGCCAGGGCCTCGTCGTAGGCGCGCAGGGTGGCCGCCTGATCGGCCACCTCGATAACAAGCCGCTCGCGGTCGGCGACCGTGGCGGCGATCCACCACCCACCGCCGATCAGCGTGGTGGCCAGGAGCGCCCAGGGGCCGGCCTTGAGCGCCAGGCCAATCATGGATCGGTGTGTTCGATGACGTGCGCCTTGGCGCGTTCTAGCAGGGCGATGGTCTGGGCGTGGTCACCGTCCGAACCGGCCACATAGAGATCACCGGCCGCGTCACGGCCGATGACCACGACGGGGTCCAGGTGGGCGGCGCGGGCGGCCGCCAGCACCTGGTCAGGGGGAACGTCGCCGGTCACATAGGCCACCAGATCGACCACGTTGTTCATCGACGGCCCTTTCGGTTGTCGTCCCAGCGGGCGTAGAGGGCCAGGGCGGCGCCGGCGATGACAAGCACCGCCACCACGACGCCGAGAACGGTTCCGGCGGACAGGTGCCCTTCCGCCTGGCGGACCGCCTCCGTCGCGTCTCCGACCGAGTCCGCCAACAGGGCCGCCCCACCGGCGCTGGCGGTCACGCCACCGGCGACGGTGCGGGAGCGGACCAGGGGCTTGCCCTCATCCCCTTCGACCGCCCGCGGCATGGGGTCGGGCGTGTCGATGGGCGGGACGGGCTTCGGTCCAGGCACGGCCGGGGTGGCCCACAGGTCCGCCTCGGCGGCGCGCCGGCGCACCAGACCGCGCAGGACCGTTCCCCGCGACCTGTTCCAGCGTGCCAGTTCACACGGGACCGCGTCGTAGTCCCCGGTGTTCAGTTTGCGAATCAGGGTGGACCGCGCGGCGGCCCCGGCGCCGACGTTGAACACCCAGGACACCAGGGCGGCGAACTGGGGATCGGTCAGGGGCACGCGCACCAGGCGTTCGACAGCCGCCTCGGCGGTTCGGAGGTCCGCGCGCAGCCAGGTGTTGGCTTGTGCCTCGGTGCAGGTCATGCCCAGGCGGACACCGGCGGTATGGCCCCAGCCGATGGTCGATACCCCGGCCGGACAGAGGTATGCCTCCAGGGCCAGGGCCTCGAAGTCCTTGATGAGGGCGACGCCGGTGTCACTGGTCCTGCGCATGGCGCGTCTCCTTCGTGGCGCGCAGCACGCGCACCTTGATGATGATGTTGAGGCAGACCAGGACGAGGGAGGCGATGATCACCAACAGGCCGAAGAAGTCGTTGAGAACACCGAAGATGGCGGCGGTCCCTGTTGACAGTCCCAGGCTGGGGGTGGCGATGTCTTTGAGACGCTCCAACGGCTCTCTCCCGCGCATGAAAAAACCCCGCCCGTGAACACCGCCACGGCGGGGCTCGGGGGCCAACGCGCCTCAGGCGGCGGGGGTGGCCCAGGCCCGGGACCAGCGCCCGGCGGGGAGCGTCACGGGGGCCGACGGGTTGGCCAGCACGAGAGGGGCGCCCTCGGGATGCGCCGTGCCATCCCAGGCCATGCCGACGAGGTGAATGTCCTCGGGGGCCGGCGGCGTGTAGACGGCGACATCCCCGGGGCGCGACACGGCGGTGCCCCCGGTGACGATGAAGGAGCCGAACACGGCGGGGCTGCTGACCTGGGCGCCCAGGACCTCCAGATAGTCGCCGTCCGTGATGCTGCCGTGGCCGACGCTGACATGGAGCCAGGCCGGATTGCCGACCACCAGCGACCCGTACAGCAACCGAACCCGCCACACCCCGGGAAACATCTCCGTGGCCGTGACGGTCGCGGTGTCCTGTCCGAAGATGGTGTAGGGGCCGGTGATCGGCCCATACACGCCGGTTTCGACGTCGGCGAAGTTCGTGGTCTGGACCGAAAAGCGCCCGGAGGTTCCGGGGCGAACCCAAAGGTCGATACCAAGGGTGGTGCCGGCCGTCATATAGGGGGTGATCGCCGCCGTGGCATGTTGCCAGGATCCCCATTGTCCGACCGCCACCAACCTGGCCGGGGTGAACAGACCCAGCACATCGGTCTCCCCCGTGGGGACAGTGGACAGGTGATCGCCCGTCCACCGGGTCGGGTCGGCGCTATGACGCACCATGTTGTCGCCGGGCGGTTGCAGCACCAGGGCGCCGGTCTCGTCGAACCAGGGCTGATGCGCGGGCACCTGGCGGAAGCCCGCGGGTCCTGGCGCCCAGAGATCCGCGTCCCGGGTGAGGGAGACCCGTGGCGACAAGTGGCCGGGGATCAACAGGGGGCCATCACCGCCGTACGGGTCGGCGCCCACCGGCCGGGCCAACGCCCGGGCCAGGGGCCGCGTCATCCCTCGCGCCAGGGCCTGCGCGGTCATCCTTTAAACGGCCCGGGCCATGAGATAGGCCGGCCCGGTCCCGCAGACCTGCGCCGTCAGGCTGGTCGTGGCGCCGGCGTTGGCGACGGCGAGCCTGAGTCCCATGCCATGGGCATCGATGCGCAGGGCCTTGTCCTCGGTCAGGGGCGAGCCTTCCAGCGGGAACCATGGTCCGCCGCTCGCCACCTGGAGGGACACCGCCACCTCGGCGCCGTCCCAGGTGCCGCCGACCCCGAGGGTGGCCTCCACATGCTGGCCAACCCCCGCCGCGCCCGGCGTCGCGCGGGCATCCAGGACATCGAAGACGTGCTCGCCGGCCTCGGTGACGGCCTCGAACAGGGTCAGCGTGTGGGCGGTGGACATGGGGTGCGGGCCTCCGGGCGGGGTCAGCCGGTCCTGTCGGTGCCGATGGTGTCGGGATCGGGGGAGCACTCGCGCGCGTGGCGGCCGGCTCCCTTCTCGGCCGTCCGGCGGCGGCGCCGCTCGGCATCGCGCCGCCAGGCGAAGCGGTCGTTGGCGCGGCGAACGTCGTTGGCGGCGTCGATGGGGGCCAGGATCAGGACAAGGTGGGTGCGCTCCAGTTCCGCCGCGAGGTGATCCCACCAGGCGGGGGTGTGGGTGCCGGGCAACCGGGTCCGGTCCCAGCGTTGGCCCGGAACCCCGCGCCGCAGGCCGGTGAGGACCTCGGCGATCTCCTCGGGTGTCTTCGGTGTCGGGATCCAGGGGGCCATGAGGATGTTGACGCCCAGGGCCTGCGCCCACTCGGTCATCGTCGACCATTTCGCCTGACGGCTGAAACACTCGATGGTCGACAGATAGCCGTCGGGCCAGCCGATCCTGTCGTTCATCTCGATCTGGCTGATCTCCATGGCCTTCCGCCGGGCGGCCAGCAGCGCGACCAGCTCCGGGTATGTCCGGGCCACGGGATGCTGCGGGGCTGCGGTCATGGGGCCAAGCCTCCGGGCGGCATGCTCTCGCCTGTAGTGTGCAGTGTCCTCAAGGGCTTGCGCAAGCGGGTTGTGGGACATCGCGCGCCGACACCCCACATCTGGATGGGGTGCGGTGCGCTCCGGCAACGCGCCAAAAAACAGGCCCCGCACGAAGGCGGGGCTGTTGAGGGGAGGAATGGGGGTGGTCAGGTGTTCACAACGACGCCGACGGCCAGTGTCCCCAACGCCGTCTGGCGGGTCACGATCATGTCAGGCATGGCGGTGGCCTCCCGTGGCCTCAGGGTTAGGTGGCCACAGATCGCAAGCCGCCTCAAGCATTTCTCTGACGCCTTTCCCGGCTTGTCTGTAGCAGGCCACAAGCCGGATCTCGGAGTCCGACAACAGACCAAGGCCTGTATCGGCGTCCGGATCGGGCTTGTGGGCCAGGGCGGGCAGTGCGCCGAGGGCGGCGGTTACGGCAGAGGCAGCGACGAACGCGCGGCGGGTGGGTTCCATCATGCGACACCGAGCTTCTTGGCGAAATACAGGATGCCTTTTGGCGTGACGAACGTCTGGTATCGGGCCTTGTCGTCCACGATGTTCGCCTTTACCTCGAAGACACCCATTTCCCGGTATTGCACCTTCGGCACCAGCGCGCCGCCTTGATAGAACAAGTAACCCTGCTTCAGCCAAGCAATGAACCTGTTCGGTCCCTGGCGCAGAACCCGGGCGGCGCTTTGAAGATTGTAGAGCCCTTCCGCATTGGCGTACTTGTCGTAGAACTGCGTCTTTGGCTTCGCGGACTCCACCTGCTTCTCGGCACGTTCGGCGCGCGCCTCCAGTTCCTTGTTCACCTCGATCAACTGAATGGCGATCTGGCTCAACTGGCTGGGATCGCGCACGTCGATTCGTGGCGTGGCGCCGATCTGACCGCGTTCGTAGGCGTCGAACCACTCAATGATCTCGATGGTGATGTCGGTAGCGTCCGGCGTCTCCGACTTTGCCGTGATGAAAATCGCCTGCTTCCGGTTGAGGTAGTAGTCAGTTCCGGGGCGCCCGCCAGCGCTGGAGGTTTTTGCCACGGTGGCAAGAACCCCCATCCGCCCCAGAGCGTCCGCATGGCGGCGGACCAACTTGCGGATATCGATCGGGCTGGCGAACCCCAGCCGCGCAGCCAAGTCGGTATCCAAGATGCGTGCTTCGCCCTCGACGTCGGCGATGGTCAGCCAGTTGCGCCCTGGCGCCTCCAGGTGCATGTTGTCTTCAGGCATCATGGCCTCCGTGCAAGGCTATGGTGGGCAAGCCCGGACTTCCAATCCGGGCTGGTGATCCGGCGGCGGGGAGCGGGTTCCAATCGATACCCCGCCGCCGGGGCTTGCATCACCATCACGGGTGATGTATTTTGCATATCAGACGAACCTTATTGCGTCAATGCAATTCATATCAGGAAAGATGCAATTCGCATCATGCTCACATCACATCAGATCCGCGCCGGCCGTGCTTTGGTCCGGTGGTCTGCCCGGGAGTTGGCAGAGAAAGCCGAAATCAGCTTGCCAACTGTCCAGCGCATGGAAGCCGCCTCGGGTGTTCCCAGTGTTTTGAGTGACACCATGATCTCCGTGCAACACGCCCTTGAAGAGGCCGGCGTCGAGTTCATCGACGGCGGCGCGCGCCTTCGGGGGCCCGATTCGCGCTCAGCCTGACGGATGTCCGCTTGGGTGCATGCTTCATTTTTTGGGGCGACGAGTCGTGTCCACGGCCGTCACTCCGTCACGAGATCGGCGCCAAGGAGGTGCGCCAGGCGGGCGACACCCTTCGCCGTCATCAACACCTGTTCGACGATCTTCGCACTACCATCGGAGCGTGTGACCTCGGCCACTTTGTGCTCCAGGTATCCGGCCTGAATCTTGTCCTGGTAGGCAATCCAGCGGCTGGAACCGACGCGCTTGTAGATCCACTTGCGTTGGGAGAGCCACGCAAACAGATCCTTCGGTCTCAATTGAAGGTGTTTGGCCGCGTTGGTGATGCACATGGCCCCGTCGCTGCCCTGAGCGATGCGCTCGTAGGCGCTCACCTTCGGCTTCGCCTCGTCCAGATCAGCCTGAAGAGCAATCACCTTGTCGGTGTAGTCCAACAGCGCCATGCGCAGCCACGCCGGGTCCTCCAGCTTGTCGGCCAGGGTGGGCGTCCCGTAGGATCCGGTCATGCGAATGCTGGGCAGCACCTCGGCTGTCACCCATTTTTTGAATCGCTTGGCGGCCGGTTTGCGGCTGGTCAGGATCAGGCTGTACAGGCCAGACTCGTTGATGATGGTCACCTGTTGGGCGCCGCCAGGGGTGCGGATAGTGTCCGCACCCTTTTCGTCCTCGTCCAGGCGGCGCACCGCATCGTCTGTCCGGCCAATCTCCAAAACTTTCGCAACGTCGGCCGCAACGAACCAAGGATCGCCTTCGCGGTCGATCACCCGGACGGCCTGGCCTTCAAATTCGAATGGCACCACATCGATGTTGTTGGTATGCTTTTTCATGATCCGCTCCTTCACAGCGGGTTGTTGTCTGAGGCCGCGCCAACGGCCTCGGTGAAACGAACCAGCGGCGGGGCTTAGGCGCCAACCACATCCCCGCCGCTGGCTTCGCCGCCCGCCGGGGCGGCGTTTTTCGTGCGCCTCATCTTTTCCCGGACAGCCAGCACGATCTCCGCGTTCTGCGAGCGGAGGTTTTCGCGTGCCTGCTCTTTAAGCCACTCCTTCATGTCATCCGGGACCCGAATGCGCATGTATCGGTCTTCGCGCGCCACCGTTGGTCCTCCTTATCTCTATATGACACACGAATGTTCCCATGAGCGGCATTGACGGTCAAGCACAAAGTGCGGCATGTGTGTGTCATGGCTCGCGAAGACACCCATTTTCGCCTCCGCATTTCGGAGGCGCTTAAGGCGCGGATCACGGAGTCCGCCGCCGAAAACAACCGATCCATGACCGCTGAGATTATCTCTCGCCTGGAACGATCGTTTGAAATCGCGCTAAAATGGGAAGAGGCACTCCTCGACATCGAAGAGCTAAAAGGCCAAGTCGCTGACCTTGAAAGAGCGATCGAGGAACATGACTTGATCCTTTTCCCGCCCCCACATGAAAAGGACTGATCCTGCACGCCTTTTTTGAAGCCCATGACCAGCAGCGTGAATCCGTCGCGGGTCATGTCGAAGGCGCGGCGATCTTCGCCCTTTTCGTCTGCGTAGGGCGCCGGAATAAACCAACGCAGATTTGCGTCGGTTAGGTTTTTCAAGGTGTTATCGACATCACGCAACACGTCCGCGTGCCGTTTCCCGAAGAACGCCGCCACGTCGCGGCTGTTGGCGGGGGGTGGCCACCTGGGGAGCCGCTCGGGGGTTTAACCCCTTGATATTTTTTGACTTTGGGCCGGCCACCTGTGCAAGGCTATCAACCGCCTCATCAAGCTCCGCATCAATCGGCTGGTTCTCGCCCGGTTTCTTAGGCATGGATCGGGTCCTTGTGAATCAACCGCTTACTCTCCGTGCGCGATTTTAGCGTTGATGAAGGGCATGGCGCTAGCCTTAGGTGCGCTGTGGTGGAATGAAAATTCCTTCACTTAGTCCGGCCAGTGTCCGTTTTTTGTATCCACAAAAAAACCATTGACGCGTCGATTAAATGCCGACACATTTAATCCATGATCATTGTGTGGGACGAACCGAAGCGGCGTCAGAACCTCGCCAGGCACGGCCTGGACTTCGCCGACCTGACGCCGGAGTTCTTCCTGGGATCGCTGGTCGTTCCGGCCCATAGCGGGCGCTACAAGGCCATGGGCCGCCTGGAGGACAACACCATCGCGGTTGTCTTCGCCCGCAGGGGAACCGAGGGCGTCTCGGTCATGTCGATGCGCCCCGCCAGTCAGAAGGAGCGCAGGCTCTATGACCAAACCACCGGTCAGTGACCCGGAAAACCCCGAATGGACGGAGGCGGACTTCGCCCGCGCCGTTCCTTTCGACCAGGCGTTTCCGGATCTGGCGGATAGCGCCCGGCGCGAGCGGGGCCGGCCGAAGTCGGAGAACCCGAAACAGGCCGTCAACCTGCGCCTGGATCCCGATGTGCTGGAGTATTTCCGCGCTCAGGGTCCGGGCTGGCAAACCCGGATCAACGCCATCCTGCGCGCGGCGGCGGGACTGGAGACGCACCGGCCATGACCCCACCGCCCATCTCACGCCCTGGTTGACTCCCCGCGCGGCATGGGGGAGCCTTGTTCCGTTGCACCGATGGCGGGAGGGATGGGGGATGTGGCCGTTCACGCGGAAGCGCCAACCGGAATCCTCTTTGCGGCAGATGACATATAAAGATGGGACGGATCTTGTTTTTAAGAGTCGCGACTTATTCTTCGCGTATAACTGCGCCTCTTCTTCTGATCGCATTCAAGAGGGTCAGGCCCGTGTCGCATTCGTGATCGATCCGAGTTCGATTGTAGGTGATTATATGCCAAGGGCCGTGTCGAGGAACGAAGAGGGAATGCAGGTTGCCATGCTTCGGGTGGCCTCACCCGATGGTGGGTTTTATGTTATCGCAGCAACACCGGGACAAAACGGCGAAGAACTGAAATTGGGTGACTTAGTCGTTTGGATGCCGGAAGCTTACTCTGATGAGAAGTTTCCTTTTGGCTCTGACAAAAGGTCTCGTTGGTTTGGCTTCATCTACGCGTCGATACGGCCCCGCCTCAAGTTTCCGGGACCTGAATACGACGTCATCTGCAAGTACATCTGACCCTTACCGTCCCTCCCCCAGCACCGCCCCCAGATTCGGCATCCGCTCCGGCGACGTCTCGCCCCGTCTCCACCAATGTTCCTGGCCGTAGAGCTTGCGGGCGCGCCGTTCCATGCGGCGCACCCCGGCGTCGAAGTCCGGATCGCCCCATCGCATAATCTGATCCCACACCAGCCGGTCCAGGACCTGTTGCAGGTACCAAAGATCCGCGCCGGGGAAGCGGCGGATGGTGGTCTCGAAAACCTGGGAGAGGAACGAGACGTCCTCGCCGTCGAGGACCCGCCGCATCACGGGGAACCCCAGCTTGGCGATATCGGCGAAGATCCCTGCCACCGGCCCCCCCAAAGCCTGTGCCATCCGTTCGGTTCCGGTGATGCCGCCCGCTTGCAGGATGTCGCCGAACAGGCCCAGCCCGCCCCCTTGCAGTCCAGCCCGCAGCCAGAAGTCGCCGGTCGTCATGTCCAGCGGATCGCGGCCTTCGGAGATCTGGCGCATCTGGGTGATGAAGGCGCCGAACAGCGTCATGCCGGCGACGAAGCCGGCGATGCGGATCGCGGCGGCGCCGGCGATCATGCCGCCGGACCGCCCCAGGGCACGGCCGATGGACTGGGACTCCCCGATATCCCGGGCGATATGGGTCGTCAGCACCGTCACGCTGAACGACTTGTACATGCCCAGGGAGCGGATCAGTTCGCCTTTTCCGGTGCCGGCCTGGGTGCCCAGGCTCATCATGGCGCGGACACGGCTGTCGGGCTTGAGGACGAAGAAATCGGCTTCCTGTTGCAGGGCGTCGGCGATGCGTGCGGCGGCCTGAAAGCGCTCCGGCGACTGGCCGAGGTCGCGCAGGATGGCGGCGGGGTCCAGGAAGCGGGCGCCGTTGGCGTTCGGGTGGGTGCCGGCCCGCACGATGTCCCAGTCCGCCGCCGTCACGCCGTAGCGCTTGAACAGGCTGGTGACGCGGTCCGGAAGCGCATCGAAGGCTGTGTCGGTCAGGTCCCCCAGCATGGAGCGCAGTCCCATCTGCGCGGCGGATCCGAGTTCATGCGTCCAAATACTGAGGCCCTGGGCGCGCATGACGGTATCCATGACGGACTCGCCAAGGGTGCCTCCGGCCTGTTCCGCGTCGATGAAGCGCGACGCCAGGCCATTGCGGGCGTGGTAGGCCATGATGCCCATCTTCGTCGCCTCGACGCGATGGGCCGCGTTGCCGGGCACCATGCCGGCGACGGCCTGGCCGATCAGGCGGGCGGCGGGGAGGCCGTTCCAGGCAGAGGCGCGGAGGAAGGTATGGAGATCGGAAAAGGCCGACATCATGGCCCGGTCCAAGTCCGCGGAGGCGACGAAGCCCCGCACGCTGGCCCAGAAATCGCGGCGCCGCTGCTGCCTCGGGGACCCGGGAGTCCCCAGGGTGCCGTTGAGGCTTTCCCAGGTGCTCCAGAAGGTTTCCGGGGATTCGGCCCAACTGAACGGCCACCGGGGTGCTGGCGATGCTTCCGTGTTGTCGGCCTGTTTCAACAGGCCATGCACAACGCGCGCGGCTTGATCGGCTTTCGGTCCCATGACCTCAAGGATGGCGATATCCCGGGACATGCCGTGCATGTGCCCCATGAGGACGTCGAAGATTCCGTTGGGGCCGGCGCCGAAGCGGTCGTTGTAGGCCATCCAGGCGGCGGCGCCCTTGAAGTGATAGAACCGTTGCCGGTTATGCCGCTCCCGGATGGAACCCTTGCCGGTCGCGCGGCCGGGCTCGATGCTGGAGAGCCCACCGGAAATGATGTCGTTGTAGTCTTCCTCCATCCGGGCCAGCAGCCGGGCGTCGCTCATCGGCTGCATGGTGTCGAAGTCAATGATCTTCGACCGATCCAGGAGGGGCAGCAGAAAGGCCCGCCATGTCTCGAATCCGGCGGCCTTGATCGGCTTGCGGTTGTGGTGTTGCGGAATGTTCCAGCCTACCAGGGCTTCGATATGCCCGCCCACGGCGTTGAATCTCCTGACCAGCCAATCGCTGGCCGCCCGGAACCCCTTGGCCGTGGCGTCGGCAAGAGGGTTGTTCGTGGTTTCCCCGAACAGGGCACGCACGGTCTGTCGAGCGGTGGCGGTGTCCTGGCGGAGACCGGCAGCATGGGAGCGCAGCTTCTCGATGGGTTCGGCCATGAAGGAGTGGGCGGTGGCCTCGGTTCGACGCCAGGCCGTGTCGATGTTGACGCCCGGGTCCTTGTGGCGGATGTCCCGCGAGACGATGGCCATCCCGGCGGCCTGCATACCGTCGGGGTGGGCCTTAAGGCGGGCTTCCAGGCGGGTCATGGCCAGGATGTGGCCCAGGTCCTCGGCCCGCTTCCGCTCTGCCGCCTGGAGCATGGTTTCCGCCACCTCGCGGGCGGCCAGGACGGCGGCCTGATCCTCGCCCAGGCTGGCCTCATAGAAGGCGCGCCGCTCCTTGATGCGGCGCAGGGCCTCGTCGGCCTGCTGACGGGACAGTTTGCCGGTCAGGACCTTCTCGTCCAGGCATCGCTGAATGGTGCGGCTCATTTGGGGGCTCCGGTCGTGGTGGGTCCGATGACGCAGGCCGCGACCTCCCGCGCCGCCGCGCGTTCCCGGGCGTGGTGTTCCAGGGTCTCGCGCATCGACCTGGCGACCATTGCCCCGTCCTGTCCCTCGTCCAGGAAGGTGGCCGCCGGGTTCTCGGCCAGAATCCGCTGCATCTCGGTCTCCAGGGCCTTGAGGTGCTCCGGCTCTTCCAGCCGCGCGACGGTGGCCTCGGCCTCTTCGGGAGTCATGCGGCGCGTGGCGGATCCGGTTGCGCCCGTGCTATCCCCGGTCGTATCCTGATCAGAGGAGGAAGAGATGATCCCATCCCTGTCCGAGCCCTTCCCCGAGGGCACCGATTTCTTCAGCGTGGAAGGCGTGCCCGTGGCCGTGCTGCCGTCGTATGCCGTCTGGGCGTTCGATGAGCCGGTGCCGCGCCGGTTTTCGTACAGTTCGGCTCTGCGCAACGGAGCGCCGCTTTCAGAGGCCGAGTTCCGGGACTTGGTGGCCGAGGAACTGGCGGCGTTCCAGGCATCGTCATAAATCGCCCGCATGCGCGCGTTCAGGTCGGCGAGGCGCGCCGTCTCCTCCGGGGTCGGGTCCCGTTGCGCCCGCTTGACGCTGCGGTCCAAGGCCTCCCGCTCTTCATACAGGGCGTGGGCCTTCTCCTTGGCAGCCAGCATCCCGGGCAGGTTGACCTGCACCTCGGCCACATGACCGTCGGGACCGACGCGGACGTTGAACTTGGCGTCGCGGTAGCCGTCCGCCGGCCGGGCCGCCGGATCGAACAGGTCACGGGGTTTGCCGGCGATCTCGAAGCGCTGGCGGATCAGGGCCACGGCGGCCCGGGCATCGTCCACGCTGTCGACCACCACGGTGGCGCGTAGCAGATCCTTGATGCGGCCAGGGTTTCCGTTGTAATCCGCGACCACCTTGGCGAGGGCGCGGGGCGCGCCCTTGAGGGGGGCCCGCATGGGCTGGCCGCCCACGGCCTCGGCGATGTCCCGGACCGTCGCGTCGAAGGCCGGCTTGGCGTTGGCGGCCTCCTCGTACATCGCCGTCAGGCGGGCGCGGGCCTCGGGGGTCAGGTCCTCGGTGTTGGCGATGGTCTCCAGCGTCTCGCGCGGCGGGGGATCGGGCGCGCGCGCAGGGGAAACGTTCTCCCGACGTGATGTCCCCCTGAGGATTTCGTCGGGGGTCAGGGTGCGGCCCAACAGGCGCGGCCCCGGGGTTTGCTGGATGGCGTCGTCCAGATAACGGGTCAGGGTCTCGGCCAGGGCCTTGCGGCCCACCGGGCGCTTCAGGGCCTCGTCCCGGAACATGCGGTCCAGCAGATGGCGGGCGGTCGGGGTCAGACCGTCCCCGAACATGGTGGGCTGGTCGGCCAGGTCGGCGACGGTCTGACCGGTGCGCCGCGCCTCGGCCACCAGGCGCGCGGCGGCCATGAGGTCGTCGGTGATGTCCATGGCGCCGTCGATCTCGCCCCGGCGCGCGGCGGCGCGCATCCGCGCCCAGGGGCCGGCGACGTCCATCAGCGCGCCGGCGATCGCCCGGATGGTGCTGTCCGGGTCCTCGACCAGGGCGCGGACCAGGGCGGCATCGCCATAGGCCCGGGCCACCAGGGCGGCCTGGATGCGGTTGTGACCGGCCACCGACAGGGCGCCGTCGGCGGTGCGCATGCCGGCGGCCTCGGCCGTGCCGACACGGTCCATGAACGCGCGGACGAAGTCGCGGTTGGCGGCGGCGCCGGGGTCCGGATGCGAGAGAAGCCCGAGATCACCATCCCGCAGCGTCCGGGCATCGGCCATGGCCTGTTCGGTGGGAGACAGGCGCAGCGTGCCGCTGGTCTGGGCCTCCTGGACGAAAGCGACGCGGTCGGCCTCGCTGAGGTCGGAGACCCGGCGTCTGACGACCACGGGCTCCCGCATGGTCCGGGCCGCCGGGTCGATGTCCTCGGCGAATGCGCGATAGCGCTGGCCGGCCTCGCCCCCGTCCTGGTAGGCGCGGCGGATAGCCAGGACACGGCCGTTGCCGGACTCGATGATGTGGTCCGGGCCGACGATGGGCGCACCGGTGCTGGCGTCCGGAGACGCGCCGAGGCGATCGGGCTCCAGCCGCGCCGCCGTCTCCGCCACCCAGGCATCGGAGGTCGCGCGGGCGCGGTCGCGGGGTTGCAGGGCGCCGCTAGCCTGGATCAGGGAGTCGGCCTCGACGACCTCCATGCGGGTCTCGATGGCCCGGTGGGCGGAGGTGTACACCCGGTCCGGGGCGTCGGCCGGCGGAGAGCGGCGCGGGGCGGCCTCGGCGACGATGTCCTGGACGTTCACCGGCCCATCGAACAGGGTTTGCTGTCCGGCGCGCGCCATGGCCGCGCGGTGGGCGGCCGCCGCCCCGGCATCCGTGGGGTCGAAGGGATTGCGGGCCTCGATGTCCAGTTCGGAGTCGATGACGTTGGCGGAGTCCTGAAGGTCGCGCGCCACGTCGTCGGAGAGGGGCGGGGCCGACGGGTCTCCGGCGGCGCGCCTGGCCAGGGCCTCGCGCGCGGCTTGGGACAGGGCGCCGTACCCCTTGATGCCGCCCTTGAGGGCGCCCCCCAGCACGCCGCCGGCGAGGGCGGTGGCGCCGACGGTCAAGGCCGCGTCGTCGAGGCCGTAGTCGGGATCGCCGCCCTGGCGCCAGCCGGTGGCCATGCCATGCGCCTCGATGCCCGCCTGGGTGACGGCGCCAATCCCGGCCTCGACCAGAGCCGTCCGGAGGATGCCGGCGGCGGCGCCGGCCCCGTACAGGAAGCCGATGGCGGTGACCGGGTCCGTGATGCCGCCCGCCAGGTTCCCGCCAAGGGAGGCGACGGCGCCCCACCTGGACCGGGGCCGGGAGAACACGTCGTCGGCCTCGGCCTGGATGTCATCGCGCCGCGCATCGGCGGCCTCGGCCAGGGCCTCGGCGTCCGGGAGCGGGGTGACGCGCTGGTCGGGGCGGGTCGCGTTCCAGTGATCGATGACGCGGCGGTAACCGCCCATGGGGTCGTCGGGCGTGGAACCCAGAACACCCTCGGGCGTCACCTCGCTGTCCATGGGGTGGCGCCGGAAAAACGATATCGATGCCTGTTCCAGGGTTTGCCCGGTGACCCGTTCGAATTCTTCCCGATGCGGTTCGATGACGGCGAGATGATTGTCTTGCCGGGCCGTCAGGTTGTAGTTGGCCTTCATTTCCGCCCAGCCGGCGTCGAACTGGTCCCGCCAGGTGGTCGGAAAGTCGCGGATCGGATTGGCGCGGGCGCGGGCGCCGAGGTCCTCAAGGTGGCCGGTGTAGAGGTCGAGGCGCATGGTAACGGCCCCGCGTCAAAGGGTGCGGCCGGTGGGGAACCGGTCGCCGGGCGCTGGAGGCATTGCCAGGGGCATCATCTTGGCGGGAGGCGTCATCACCGCCGCCGCCTTGTCGCGCAGGTCGAGGATGAAGTAACCGCCCTCGGCATCCAACAGGGCCTGCCCCTGGTACCAGACGCTGTATCGGCCATCGCCGAGACTGGCGAGGGTGGCCCACGCGCGGAACTGCGCCGCCGTGATGGACCGCTGGGCCAGGTCCTCCGCCCCGGCCAGGTCGGCGTCGGTGAGGGTGTCCATGACCTCGTTCAACTGGCCCTGGGTCATGCCCCGCGCCGGGGTGAGCAGGGCGCGGCCGGACCACTGCAGGACACCCCCCGTGACGTCGGTGATGGCCTGGTCGAGGCGGTCGGTAACCAAGACCCCGCTGGTGTCGCCGGCGATGGCCGACAGGTCCGCATAGCGGGCGCGGATGGCGGATTCCATGTCGGCGCGGATGCTGGCGGCCGTTTCCGTGTCCAGGCCCGGGGTCATGAGCATGACGGCGCCGAGCCGGCGTTGCAGTTCATCCTGCCAGTCCTTGCTACCGGCGGCCGGCGCCAGGCGTCCGGCGTTCCCGGCCAGCGCCGCGTGGCCGCGCAGGACGGACTTGGCGATCTCCGGGGTGTCCCGGAGCATGGCCACCTGGCGCATCTCGGGGAGGGCGCCCTTGCCGGCCAGATGCTCCAGGGTGGCCGCGAACTCGCGGGGGCGCAGTTCGCCGGCCAGCATCTCGACGAAGGCGACGCGCTCGCCGGCCGTTTCGTGGCTGTCCCACCAGCGCTTGGCCACGTCCGCCGGCAGGGCGCGGCGCTGGCCCTCGGTGAAGCCGGCGCTTTCCTGTGCCTGAACGGAAAGCGCCACCGCCCGTCTCACGGCCTCCCACTGGTCGGGATCCTGGGCGGTGCCGATGGCGTCGAACGCCTGTTGCACGGCCTCCGAATGCTGCATGACATAGCGGGCCGGGTCCTTGCGGGCCTCGGCATCGAGGATCACCGCCTGGTTGAAGGCGGCCAGGCGTCCCGCCTGGGCCTCGACGTCGGCCCCGGGCGTCACCGCGAACGTGTCGCGCAGGGCGGCGATCTCCGACGGGGGCCGCATGGCGATGGTGGCGACGGCCTCGCCGACCTGGCGCCAGCCCTGAACGTCTGTCCAGACCGCCCAGGCCTGGGCGGGATCGTCGTAGGCGGCGAACACTTCCTCCCGGCTCACCGCGTCGGCATCGGTGACGTCGATCCCCATCTGGCGAGAGGCGATCTCATTCTTGACCCGGCGAGTCACGGTCGCCCGCAGGTCGTTGGACCGGTCGCGAACCTTGCCTTCCGCGCGGCGGTACAGGACGGAGATCTGCTCGGGGGTCAGGTGGCGCAAGGTGGGGTCTTGCGTCAGATCGGCCGGGGCCGTGGCGTCGCCGCCGAAAATCTTCTGAACGTAGGCCCGGGTTTCCGCCGGAAGCGGGCGTCCGTCGCGGATGTGCTCCCGGACCCGGCCCGGACCGGCGTTGTAGGCGGCGGCGGCGAGACGGAGGTCTCCGAAGGTGTCCACCTGTTTATCGAAGTAGGCGCGACCCAGGGCCTCGTTGTAGGCCGCGTCGGTGCGGTACTTCTGCTCGTCCCAGTCCAGGCCGGCCAGGGCGGCGGCCTCGGGTCCGGTCCCCGGCATGACCTGGGCGATGCCGATGGCCCCTTTCGGAGAGGTCACCGGGGTGCCGTCGGGGCGCAGTTGACGTCCCCCCGACTCGGCCTGCAACAGGCGCCGCCAAACGGTCTCGATATCGCCCGCCGGGGACGTCTCTCCGGTATCCCGGAGGCGCCGCAGGAACCCCGCCGGATCGCGGTCCACCTGCCCGCGCGCCTCGGCCAGGGCCAATGTCTGGTGGAGCGCGACGGTGGCGGTGTGCGCGTCCTCGGGAGACAGGCCCGTGGCGGCGATGTTGCGCATGCCCTGGTCGAGCAAGCCGTCGAACGTCGCCGGATTGCTGTAGACGGCCACCCCCATGGTGTTGGCCTGTTGGTCGAGGGAGGCGAAGGTATAGCGCAACCGTTCGCCCATCTCGTACTCGACGGCGGACTGGCCGAAGGTGTTGGTCACACCCTGGAAGGCCAGGGTGGCCATCGCCCGGGTTTCCGCATCCTGGATGGAGCCAAGGACCCGGCTGGTTTCCTCGCCGACAAGGGTGCTGAACCCCTGCGCGAACCGGGGCGCGCCGTCGGCGGCCTGTGTCTTGGACTCCTCCAGCCGCTGGGTCAGTGTTTGCGCCAGTTCGCCGGACAGACGGGCCACGGTGGTCCGGCGCTGGAGATCGGCCAGCCGCTCCAGGTCCCGTTTCTCTTCGGCGCGCTGGCGCTCCAGGTCCCGTTCGGCCTCGGCAAGCTGTTTGTCGGCCACGGCGCCGAGGGTCCGTCCGGCGTGGGACAGTCCGCGCGCCAGGGCGCCGCCGCCCCGGGCCACGGTGGCGGCCAGATCGCCGGGATCGGCGCGGGGCTGTGCCACGGTGGCGACGCCGAGGCGGGATTCCGGGACCTTGATGGACAGGCCGCTCGCCATGGCCTAACGCAGCCCCAGGCCGGGGATGACGCCGGCGTCCGAATAGTGCTTGTACTTGGTGTATCCACTGAGGATATCGGCGCCGGCACCGATGCCGCCGCCGATCAGGGCCTGGGTTCCGGCGGCGCGGGCCACGTCGGCCTGGTGACGGTCCAGGCCGGCGCGGTTCGTCTGCGCGGTGGCCTCGACCTCGCCCTGATAGCGCCGCAACAGGGCGTCGTATTCCATCTGCATGGCGGCATCGCCGATGAGGCCCAGGGTGGAGCCGCTCATCGTCGATCCACCGGCCGCCGCCGCCGCGCGCATGGAGGACAGCGCGCGCTCGTTCTGGGCGCGGATGCGGTCGCTGTCGGCGCCGGCGGCCTGCCGTGCCGCGCGGGCGTTCATGTCGGCCACGGTGGCGTTGTACTCGGCCGCCTTGGCCTGGGCGCTGGCCGCCTGCGCCGAGGCCAGGCCCTGCTGAATGCTGCCCAGGGCGGACAGAGCCGTGCCGGCGATGAGAGCGGCGTGCATGCACATGGGCGGAGGCCTCCTTCCTGGTGACAGGAAGGGGCATGCGGCGACAGGGGGCACCGCGCCCCTTATCCCTCGTGCCCTTATCCCTCGTGCCTCTATCCCTCGTGGATGACGAGCTTGCCGCCGATGCCGGTGAGGACGAAGGGCAAGGGCTCGTCTTGCCTGATCATGAGCACAGGCGAACCAGCCTCCCAGACATGAGGGCTGTCCAGACGCACGGGACCCGTCCACAGCCAGGGTTCAGGAAAGGTGTGCCCGTTTTCCAGTTTTTCACGATCGAATCGCAGATCATAAAACGTATACTGCGTCTTTTTTTCAAACGGCAAGCCCACGGTGGCCTGCCCCCCAAGAGAAAACAGAACCTCTATATAAAGAGTAGAAAACCGTCCCTTGCTCGGGCGCGGTGATCCGGTCGCCGCGCCGGCCTCGATGGGCAGGGTCGACAGGGCGGCCCCGCGACGATAGCCGACATGGATGCTCGTGGCGGGGGACGGGATCGTGATCCGTCCATGTGTTATTTTTCTGTCAGGCAGCACCACGCCGTCGGCGACGACGCCCACGGTTTCGCCGTTCAGATGGTCAAGGCCCGTCAAGACGAGGGCGGGTGGGCCACGATAGGTCACCGCCGCGTCGAGATGCATGCACGGCGCAAGATCAATGGCGTTGATCGGAGTGTGTCGATGCGCCAGGACCTCGATAAACCGCCGGGTCTGGCCACCTATCACGCGCTCGACCACCAGCCACAGGCGGTCCTCGGTGCCGTCGGTGACCACGGCCAGGGAGCGCACGCGGGGGTGTCCGGGCCAGGGACCAGCCCCCCCAAGGGTATGGTGATGCCAGGCCACGACCTCCTGTTCCTGGTTGTAGACGGCGCCGACAAGAACGCCATCGGCATCGCGCGCCCAGAGACACGACCAGGGCTCTTGCGCCCAGGCGGCTTCTCGCAAGCCATGCAGGAGCAAGTGACGGGACCACAGGGACAGTTCGGCGGACACATAGTCGTCGGCGGCGAACTCGTAGGCCGTGACGAACAGCCGGTGCCCCGTGGTCTGGATGAAGGCGATCTCGTTGTTGATACGCGCCGGCCGGGTCGGCGCCGAGCCACGCCCGGTGGAGCGTCGCAGCACGGCATCGGGGCCGATGACCACCCCCTCGGCGGCGGACAAGGTCCATTCCGCCCCGCCGGTGCCGATGTGCAACCGCTGGCCCGAGGCCAGCCAGAGGATGCGATCGACCTGCCCATCGGACAGGGTCTTGGTGATGGCGCCATCGTCCAGCACCGCCCAGTTGTCGCCGAACGGCGCGAAGTCCTCGAAGTTGGCGCTCGCCGATCCCCAGATCGTCGTCGGCTGGGCCGGCGTGGCGGCGAACCACAGCCGTTCCTGATGGAAGGCGACGCTGGAGGGATAGCCGCGCGCGGTGCTCCAGGCACCCTCCTGCCAGTGCTTGGTGGGCTCGGTGCCGGGCAGGCGTCGGGAGACCGCGGCCACGGCCTCGGTGGGACTGTTCACGTTGGTGATCCGCACCGTGCCCGATCCATTGTGCAGGTGATGCCAGGTCACGCCCTCGCCGCCTTCGACGCTGTCAAAGACGGCGCCCTCCAGGTGGATGGGCGGGCTGGCGCCCGAGTCCGCGATTCCCGGGATGACGGCCTGATAGGCGTTGCCGGCCGATTTGACCCTGTTGCCCCCACCATAGGTCGTTCGAGGCTCCCACGGCGGGTAGCTGAGGGCGCCGGTATGATGGTAGAGGCGGAACAGGGCGCCGACATGGCCCGTCTGAAACAGCGGCGACGAGGCTGTCAGAAGGACGGTGCCCTCCGTACCGGATGGCTGAAGCGTGATATCCGTGGTGTTCTCGTCGAGATACGGGCCGTCCTCCAGCCACCAGATGACGAGGTCCCAGGTGGTGTCGGAGAAGCGCCGCAGCAGCATCACCGGGTGCCGGGGGTGAACCAGCCACATGATGTCCGCGGATTGCTCGTAATGCAGCGCCTCCACCTGGTCGAGGCTGTAGGGCGTGGACAGTTCGACCGGCGGCATCGGGGTCAAGTCCCATGTCGTGCCGCCCGCGTCCCAGATCGGCGCCCAGGTGGACTGGTCTCCGCCCATGACCGTGCCCGCCAGGCGGTGGATGCGCAGGGCGTGGTGCGCGAATTCGAGCATGTACTGCTGGCCCGGAGCGGCCGAGAACCGGAAGGGAATCAGACGGCTCCTGCCGTTGTCCCTGGTCTCGGCCACGAACCAGGTGCCGGGGCGATGCACGGCGGGGCCATGTTCGGTGGGAATGAAGTTCTCGCAGTACGCAAGTCCCGTGTGATAGCGCTCCAGGTCGACCCGGCCGTGCAGCAGCGGGTCGATCGCCCCCCGGGCGAAGCTGTTGATCAGGGGCGTGGCACGGGTCATCAGGACAGCCTTTCCGTTTCCCACGCACTGACACGATCGAGGCGCTCCAGCATGGCCTCCTGGGCATCGGCGCGCCGGGCGGCGCGGAACGCGTCCCTGGCCAGCCGGTCCACGCGCGCGGCGAGGCCGGCCCCCTTCGGCGCCAGCCCGACCAGCTCCTGCGCCAGCCGGGCGGCCAGGGCGGCGGTCAGCAGGGGACCGAAGTCGGCCTCGTCGATGCGGGCCGTGTAGGTGATCCCCAGGCGATGGCCGGTGTTCACGACGGGTGGTGTCACCGGCGGGATGACCGCCGGCAGGTCCGGGTCGCCCGCGGTGGCGTCCATGGCGGACAGCCCGGGTAGCACCAGCGGCGCATCGCCCTGGTCGGTCCAGGCGTTGGTGTGGAGATGGCGGCCGAAGACCTTCCAGGGCGCCCGCCTGTCCTCGATATCGCGGAGCACCAGGCAGTCATCGGGCAGCGGATAGCGGAAATCGAACCCCCAGGCGGGTTCCGCCGGATCCTCGACCACCCTGGTCCGGCGCCCGGCCGTGTTCCAGGGATAGGCGGCCAGGACCTCGTCGCGAATGGCCGGGTAGATCTGTCGGAGCCGCTCCGCCGCGCGGCCCGGGTCGCCCAGGGACGCCAGGCCCTCCAGGTCCAGATGCAGCAGCGCCCGGTTCCACACGACCAACACGGTGGATGGGGCGGCCAGACCGTCGGAATCGCCGGCCCCGAGGCCCGAGGCGATGCGGGCCCGCTTCAGGGCCTGGTTGTAGGCGTTGGACCAGTTCTCCGCCGCCGCGGCGCTGTTGGTGGTTGCGTAGGCGAATTCCGCCGTCAGCCGCGCGATCAGGGCCGCGACCAGATCCGGGTCGTCGGGCACGTCCTCGATGAGACGCGCGGTGTAGACGAGCGTCAGGGGCGGCGGCGCGTTCGAGAGCAGCGCCCGCCCCTCGATCTTGAACGCGACGGCGTCACGGCCGTCGACGTGACGGGCCTTCAGGCAGTCGTCCGGAAGGGTGTATGCATAGGCGTATCCGCCACCCTCGGTCCCGATGAGGGACAGGGACGCCCGCCGTGTCAGCCCGGACCAGGGATGGGCCGCGAGGACCTCGTCGGCCACCCAGGGCCAGGTGGCCCGCGCCCTGCTGGCGCCGGGACTGCCGCCGCCGTAGTGATCGATCTGGTCGGCCCCGAGACGGGACAGGGCGGCGTTGATGATGTCCAGTTTGGCCGGCATTCAGGCCGTCTCCTCGACATTCTCCAACAGCCACGCCTGGGTCTCGACGAGACGCTGGCGCAGGAGGGCCGGATCGATGGTGCCGGGGATCGCGGCCGGATTCAGGGCCAGGAAGGCGATGGTGGCGATGATCTCGAAGTGCCAGAACCCGTACCAGACCTCGTCCTCGACGCCCTCCCAGATGGCCCAGGTGCCGCGCATGGTGTCCTGGGGACCCTGGCGATAGCGCGTCTCCATGTAGTCCCAGCAGCGCTGCCCCAGGGTATCGACCAGCGTGGTCTGGGCACCGTCCAGCAGCCCCGAGGCTTTCAGCCAGAAGCACGCCCGCAGGATCAGGGATGGCCCATGGGGCTCCTCGTACAGGGTCTGCGGCGGCGAGATCCGGGGGTCCGGCCAGTCGGTCGGCATGCCGTAGAGGATCGTCTGGACATCGTTGATGATGACCGCCTTGCCATCCAGGTTCGGCCACAGATCATTGAGCCGGGTCAGCCAGGCCAGCGTCATGGACAGGGCCAGGGTCCGGGCATCCTCGAAGGCGGCGTCCGCCCGGGTCAGGTCGACCAGGCAGGCCAGGGATTCGACGACGCGGCACTGATAGCCGAGCCAGCGGGTGTTGGGATCATCGTTGATGTAGACCCAGGTGTGCGGGGTCGGCCACCCCAGCGACATGCGGGCCGGCGTGTTCAGGACGAAGGTGTGTCCGAACGGCCCCTGTTGTCCGCCGTCGGCGGCGTAGCGGTCCTGGGCGGCCTTGAGGAACAGCAACTGCTGTTCCATCAGCAACGCATGGCGGGGTTTGGCCGCCCCGCCGATCGTGTTCGCGGTGATCGGGTGGATCAGTTCGCCGGTGGTGGGATGGGGGATCGGCAGGTCACGCGCCGGATCCAGGGTGGGGTGCACGGCGTCGGCGTCTGCCTGGAGAAAGTACCAGAAGTCGGGCAACTGGTAGCCGTGGAAGGGCGAGCCGTTCCAGCCTATGTACTGCTGCCTGATGGCGTCGGCGTTGATGGCGAAGGGCAGGGTGCCGGGGAAGAAGGGCATCTTGGCGCCGCGCACGTGGCCGGCGTAATCGGCCAGCACCGCCTGGGCGCTGGCCCCGCCGACGAGGCGCAGGGCGACCAGCTTGCCGCTGTGCGGCCCCGGCATCTCGATGCTGAGACCGAAGTTCTCGAACCGGGTGCCGGCGGGCAGGACAGCATCGCCGAACGTCTTGAAGTCGGTGCGCGGGATCAGGAAATAGCGCGGCCCGCCGTCCGTCGACGGCCCCACACCCATATCGCCGTGCCATTTCAGGTCAGCATACCAGCGCGTGTCCGGATCGTAATACTTGGTCGCCGAGACGAACACATAGAGGTGTTCGTCGGGGGCCAGGGGATCGGGGATCCGGTCGGTCACCAGGGCCACGAACAGGAACTGGTCGGCGTCCTGATAGGCCGTGGCCTCGCGCCAGTCGTCATTGAACCCCCGGCCGATCTGCACCTGGCCGGTGCCGGTGGGGACGTCCCATTGCAGGGCGCCGTTGAAGATGTCGCCCGTCCAGGCCGGCGGATAGAACATGACCTCGGGGCGCCAGGTGAACCCGCCGCCGGCCGGAACGGCACCTCCACTGCCACCCACGCGGGACCAGAAATTGTAGCCGGTCCAGGCCGGATTGCCCCCCTGGTCGATGATGTCCTGGGGGGGTGGCTCCGCCGCCGGATGCTCCGAGTAGCAGAACATGCCGGAGGGCTCGCCGCGCGGCGCGAACACCGGGAACTGGGGCAGCGGCTTGAGGACCTCGCGCAGGTCGGTCAGCGCCTGCCCCTTGACGCAGGACCGCCGCATGGCGTCGCGGAGATGCGTCCATTGCGCCGCCTTGCCCGGCCGGGGGTCAAACGCCCGGGCGAGTTCGATGGCGTATTCGAACCAGCGGAAGGTATCCGGCGCGCAGGCCACGTAGCCGTCCTCGATGGAGGTCCAGTTGGGATAGGCTTCCTGGGCCTGGCCGGTATGGATGGTGCCGAGGTTCCCATAGGCGTAGACCACGGACCATTCGGTGATGCCGGCGGGGGCCGAGGCGGGAAGCGGAACCTCGACGGTGTCGCCGACCCGGGACCAGTGCGGGCTGGGTTGCGTGAGCGGTCCGGCGAAGCCATCGTCCAGGCGGATCGAGGTATCCCCGGCCGGGGTCACGGCGTCGTAAGCCGGCGAATAGGGGCTCCGGTACAGCAGCGCCGAACTGCGCGGATAGATCATCCACACCCGGTACACGTCGGCGCCGCCCTGGTGGCCCGGGACGGTGGCCGGGATGATCAGCCGGCCGTTCTGGACGGTGGTCCAGAAGTCATAGTTGACGCCCTGTTCAGGGACATCGCCGCGCGCCGCGAACAGCCAGTGCAGCATGGTGATGGTGTTCGGATCACTGGGGATGGGTTGTCGCAGCAGCGGGCCGTCGGGGCTGCCGTCGCCCAGGGCATCGAGCATGTCGAGGGCGTTGTCCAGGTACCAGGCGGCGGCCGTGTCCTCTGCGGGCGTGCCGCCGGTGAGCGCCCGCCAGGCCAGGAACGACCCCTGGATGCCGATGGACTGCCCCTCGGACGTCCCCGAGACCGGATGAAAGTAGCCGCCACGGCCGAATTCGGTGTGAAAAGCGTTTGTGATCAGGCCGTTGAGAATCAGCGGCCCGTTTTGGGCGGCGGGGCCGCTGCCGACCGGGATGGTGATCGTGGCGGTCGACCGGACCAGGACGGCGTTGACCGGAGAGGACAGCACCAGGAAGAAATCCCTGGGCGTGGGGGCGGTGGTCGCGAACACCGTCAGGGGGACGCGCTTTTCCAGGTCGCCGGGCGCGAAGGTCAGGGTGCCCGAGGCCGCCGTGTAGTGCTGCCCGGCGCGACCGGTTCCGTCGCTGGTGGCATAGTCCACCGTGACCGTCTTGTTATAGGCGTGGCCGAGCAGGACACGAACCGTGGCCGTGGGCATCTCTCGACCTCTTGTCTCGCGCGGTTACCTGGTGCCCGCTTTAGCCTCCGGGGCGTCCGGGGCCTCGATCGGCGGCAGGGCCAGGAAGGACAGGGCGCCGGCCTTGACGGCGTCCAGCCCCTGGACCGGACCGAGGACGACGCGCCGCGCCCGGGTGTCGATGGCGCGCACCACGAACAGGCCGACGCGCGGCCGGGCCGCCTGGCGGTCGGCGTGCACGTAGATCAGGTCGTGCACCTGAAGCCGGCTGGCGACGGACAGGAAGTAGGTCTCCGCCGCCACCTGCTGGGCGGTGTGCTCGGTGGACAGCGCCCACACGGTGGGGGCCGGATCGTTCCGCAGGATCGGCCGCAGGTCGCGATCGCGGCAGGTGACGATGCTCATGGTCAGGCCGTCGCGGTGGGATTGATCAGGAGGGTGGCGCGCGCGGTTCGGGTGCCGCCCGGGGTGTTGCTGACGGTGCAGTAGATCAGGTCACCGGCCGCGACCGCGTTCTGCGCCGAGGGGGCGGCGCTGTCCGTGTCGCCCTCGGCGGACCCGGCGGCGACGATGGTCAGGCCGCCATCGGTGATCGCGGTGCCCGCGCCCGCGCCGCCGATCTTCCAGGTCAGGACGGCGTCGTTGGTGGTCACCGCGCCGCCCCGCAGGACCGAGCGGATGGCGACGAGGGTGCCGGCGATGGGACTGACGACGTGACCGTCGTCGCCATCCACCAGACTGACATCCACCACCAGGGGCACCAGGGCCGGGATGTCGGCGCCCACCAGCGCGCGCATGGCCGGCTGGGCGTCGACGCCGGTCGCCGGACCGGCCAGGACCCGGTTGGCGGCCTGGGTCTGGAGGTCCAGGGTCAGGGTGCCGGCGGCGGTCACCGGCGTGCCGGCGATGCTGAGCAGATCGGCCAGCGCGGCCAGCAGGGCCAGCCCGACGCTGGTCACGGTCCCGGTGCCGGCGGTCTGGGCGACCGTGACCGCCGGGGCGACCGCCGAGACCTCGACCAGCGCCGGGGCCGGGCTGCCGCCGGACCCGCAGGAGGCCAGGATCAGGTCACCGACGATCAGCTTCGCGGCGGCATCGTTGAAGTATCCGGGCGCCACCACGCTCGACCGGGCGTCGGCGGTGGCGTAGAGCCACAGGCGGCCGGCGCCGCCGTGGCCCGCGAAGGAGAGGTTCCTGGCGTCAAGGGGCATGGCTCAGTCTTCCTTGCACTCGATCCTGACCAGGCCGATCTCGTCGATCAGCACGGCGCCCTGGCTCATCATGTGGTTGACCCAGTGCGAGGCCCGGTCGCCATGCCAGGTGATGTCCGACTGCACCTCGGCGCCGGAGGCATGGGCGGCGGCGGTCTTGTGGTACCAGAAGCAGGTGCGCGTCACGCCATCCAGGGGCAGGGCCGGGAACGGCATCCAGATGGTGCCCAGCCAGCGCTTGGCCCGGCCGGCCTGCAGCCAGGGCATGGCGTCGGTGGCGCCGATGTAGTCGGCGTCCGAGAACTCGTCGATCTGCAACAGTTCGGCCCACTGGCGCCAGCCCACCACGGCGAAGCGGTCGTCGTCGGGGACATCGTTGTTGCCGAGGATTTCCAGGCCCTGAAGGGCCTTGGCCAGTGTCAATCCGGCGTTGGCGACGGGCAGGACGTGGGTGCTGGCGCTCGCCAAAGCCTCGATGATCAGTTCATCGGTCTTGCGCCCCAGGGCGTAGGCGCCGGCGTTGGCGATGACGGTGCGCTCGTCGATGTTGGTCTTGAGTTCATCGAGCTTGTCCACCCAGTCACCGGCGTAGAAGTCCTTCAGGAAGCACTCGATCGGGGAGTGATCGAGGTTCATGGGCGGGATGACGCCCTGGCGCGCCTTGGTGGTCGCGGTGCCCTTGCCCACCCTCTGGAAGGTGGTGGACTCCCCTCTGACGCCTGTCTTGTTGCGCACGGTGCCGCGCAGCTTGGCGCCATGCCGCTGGTAGGCTTCATGCACCTCGCGCTCGAATTGTCTGATGAACGACTGTTCGATGGTGTTGTGGGCGGCCACGGCCTGTCTCCTATGCGCGGGCGAAGGGCGCCGGGACGCCGTCCCCGTCGCCGGCCAGTTGCTTGTAGAGACGCGTGAGTTCGGCCTGCGTCTCCGGGCGGCCGTACTTGACGGGATCGGAGAACTGCAGGGCGTGCAGGTCGTCGATGCGGGCCTGGATGTTGGCGGCCAGGGGGGCGCTGTCGCCGCTGACCACGGTGTCCTCGCCGCGTTTCAGGTGCTCGTACTCGGCCAGGATCACGGCCAGTTCCGGGGCATTGGCCAGATCGAAATCGGCCAGCCGCGCCGCCAGGCCCGGGTTGTCGGCGATGACGCGGTTGGCCATTTCCAGTTTGGCCGTGAACTGTTGGGGCCCCCACGCCTGTTGCAGCGCGGCCGTGCCGGTCCTGATGGCCTCGGCGCGGTCATTCGCGGCGGTCTGTTCCTGCGTCTTCGCGAAGGCCACGAAGTGATCGTGCAAGGCGCCGGCCTGGGCGGCGCTCAGACCGGCCGCGTGGGCGCTGGTCCGGAACCAGTCGGCGAAGCCGTCGTTGTAGGAGGGGACATCCTCGGGCTTCTGGAAGTCGTAGCCGTCGGGCTTCTCCGGCCGGCCGAGCCGTTGATAAAAGGCGGCGCGCTCTTCTTCCGTGGCGTCGTCACCGGGCACCACCAGTGCGGTGGCCATCAGGTCCTGATGCGCCCTGGCCAGATCGGCCGGGGTCTTGAGACCCTGTTCGGTCGCCCACTGGCGGGTGCCGTCGTCCAGGGTGGCCAGCCAGTTCGCGGGATCGGGGGTGGTCGCCGCCGGAGGAGACTCGGGCGC
>JANQFP010000245.1 GCA_028277795.1 Rhodospirillales bacterium | reverse complement strand
CTACATCCACCTGGCCTGGATCGGTTTGACCGACCTGAGCCTGTGGATCGCCTTTGCCATCGCCATCGTGTGGATGGTCGTGCTCATGCGCTGGGGGTAGGGGCAAGAGGTGTTTTCCGGTCGGGCGGCGTTGCTGGCCTTCGCGCCCCCGGCCGGATCCCGGGGCTGCCGGGAAACCATAACGGAAGGCCGGTAGGAGGCACTAAACATGGCTACGAGACTTAGGGAGACAAAGCTGACAAAAGCGCTCTTGAGCGGCGCCATGGCCGTATCGTTTGCGTGTTATGCCGGCGGCGCAAGCGCCGACATGGCGGCGGCCAAAAAGTGGATTGATGAAGAGTTCCAGCCTTCGACATTGTCGAAGGAGGAACAGATGAAGGAAATGGAATGGTTCATCAAGGCGGCCGAGCCCTTCAAGGGCATGGAGATCAAGGTCGTCTCCGAGACCATCCCCACCCACGAATACGAATCCAAGGTCCTGACCAAGGCCTTCGAGGAGATCACCGGCATCAAGGTCACCCATGACCTGATCCAGGAAGGCGACGTCATCGAGAAGCTGCAGACGCAACTGCAGTCGGGCGAGAACGTCTACGACGCCTACATCAACGACTCCGACCTGATCGGCACCCACTTCCGCTATGGCTTCGTCGTCAACCTCACCGACTGGATGGCCGGCGAAGGCAAGGACGTGACCCTGCCCACCCTCGACGTGGACGACTTCATCGGCAAGTCGTTCACCACCGGGCCCGACGGCAAGCTGTACCAGCTCCCGGACCAGCAGTTCGCCAACCTCTACTGGTTCCGCTACGACTGGTTCCAGAGGCCCGACTTCAAGGCCAGGTTCAAGGACATCTACGGCTACGAGCTGGGCGTCCCGGAGAACTGGTCGGCCTACGAGGACATCGCCGAGTTCTTCTCCGAGCATGTCCGCGAGATCGACGGCAAGGCCGTCTACGGCCACATGGACTACGGCAAGAAGGCGCCGGACCTGGGCTGGCGGTTCACCGACGCGTGGCTGTCCATGGCCGGCGCCGGCGACAAGGGCCTGCCCAACGGCAAGCCGGTGGACGAGTGGGGCATCCGCGTCGACGGCTGCCGCCCGGTGGGCGCCAGCGTCACCCGCGGCGGTGCCGCCAACGGCCCGGCGGCCAAGTACTCCCTGCGCAAGTACATGGAATGGCTGCGCAAGTACGCACCGCCGGGGGCTTTGGGCATGGACTTCTACCAGTCGCTGCCGTCGTTGGCCAAAGGCAACGTGGCCCAGCAGATCTTCTGGTACACAGCCTTCACCGCCGCCATGGTCGCGCCCAAGAGCGAGGGCAACAACACCGTCGACGCCAATGGCACGCCGTTGTGGCGGATGGCGCCGTCGCCCCACGGGCCGTACTGGGAGGAGGGCCAGAAGCTGGGCTATCAGGACGCCGGGTCATGGACCCTGCTCAAGTCGACCCCGGTCCAGCGCCGCAAGGCGGCGTGGCTGTTCGCCCAGTTCACGGTCTCCAAGACGGTGTCGCTGAAGAAGTCGCACGTGGGCCTGACCATCGTCCGCGACAGCGACATCAACCACCAGTCGTTCACCGACCGGGCGCCCAAGCTCGGCGGGCTGGTCGAGTTCTACCGCAGCCCGGCGCGGGTCGCCTGGACGCCGTCCGGCACCAACGTGCCCGACTACCCGAAGCTGGCCCAGCTCTGGTGGCAGAACATCGGCGAGGCGGTGGCCGGCGAGGTGACCGTGGATACGGCCATGGACAACCTGGCCGGCGAGATGGACCGCGTCATGCAGCGGATCGCGCGGTCCGGAGCCCAGGGCGACTGCGGGCCGAAGCTGAACCCCGAAGTCGACGCCGCGCAATGGCTGAACAAGCCGGGCTCGCCCAAGGCCAAGCTCGCCAACGAGAAGCCGCAAGGGCAGACCCTGGACTACGACAAGCTGATCCAGGCCTGGCGCGAAGGCCGCGTCAAATAGCGTCTCCCCCATAGGGTCCAACTCGCGCCGGGGCGCCTCCCCGCCCCGGCGTTTTTCTTTTGCCGCCCGGGAAACGGCGGGCCCGGCTGCCTTGGGACGGTGAATCGCTTGACTCCGAGTAGCGGAGCATGAATCCGCGTGTCGGGGGTTCGATTCCGCCCCTGCGCGCCATTCGCTTTCCGGCCGAGTGAATCCGGGATATCGCTTCGGCGCAGCCTAGTCGCCTACGCTTCGGCGCGGTAAGCTGCCGACGCAGCTGAATCCGCCCTTCACCACACCGCCGCCCGCCCTGCCGGGGCTTGACTGAGGACGCGGGTGGATGAGAGGAGGCCGCCGTGAGCACCCACGCCGTCTCCGACGTCGACACTTACAAGGCCTGGCTCGAATCGCTTTACGCGGAGCTGCATGAACCCGCCGGCGCGGTGCTGGACCAGGCCCGGGCACTGCGCGCCGGGGCCGACGGCGCCGACCTCGCCGAGTTCCTGGACGACATCGACCGCATCGTCGACGCCGGGCACCGGCTCAGCCAGCATGTCGAGGATCTGGGCGCCGCGTCCGCGGGCAGCGATGCGTCGCTGGACTGGCGGGCCATCCGCCACGACCTTCGCTCCAAGATCAACGCCATCAAAGGCTACGGCGAGATGCTCGTGGAGGACGTGAGCGGCGACGAGGCGCCGGACGTTCGCACCGGGCTGGAGAAGCTGCTCGACCTGACCGAAGGGGTGCTCGGCCGCCTGGACGGGATCAACGACCCGCCGCCGTCGGCCGCCGAGGCCGAGGCGTCGAAGACGGCCGCCGAAGCCGTCGCCGAGGGCGCGGCACCCGCTACCGACGGCCGCGTGCTGGTGGTCGATGACACCGAGGAGAACCGGCTTCTCCTGGTCCGTTGGCTGCGGCGCGAGAACTACCACGTAGAGGCCGCGGACGGCGGCCAGCGGGCCCTGGCGATGCTGCGCGAGAGCCCGTTCGACATCGTCCTTCTCGATCTCATGATGCCGGAGATGGACGGCTTCGAGGTGCTCGCGCAGATCCAGACCGACGAGTCCCTGCGCGACATCCCGGTGGTCGTGATCTCGGCGCTGGACGAGACCGACAGCGTGGTGCGCTGTCTGCAATCGGGCGCCGAAGACTACCTGACCAAGCCGTTCAACAGGGTGCTGCTGCGGGCGCGCCTGCAGTCCTCGCTGGAAAAGAAGGCGTGGCGCGACCGGCAGCGGGAAAGCGTCACCACCCTCGTCGATGCCATGCGCACGGTCGAGCGGGGCGACTTCGCGGTCACCCTCGACGACGGCGGCAGGGACCTCTACGCCCACCTGTTCCGGGGCTTCAACCACATGGTGGAGGGCCTGCGCGACGGCGCACGGCTGCTCGACGTCACCCGCGACCTGGCCGGCGAGATGCACCTCGATCTCCTGCTGCAACGGATCATGCGCGCGACCAGCGAGGTCCTCGACGCCGAACGCAGCAGCCTGTTCATCTACGACGAAAAGACCCACGAGCTGTGGTCGCGGGTCGCGGAGGGCCTGGGCGACAAGGAGATCCGCATCTCCGCCGACCGCGGCATCGCCGGTCACGTCTTCATGACCGGCGAGACGGAGAACGTCGACGACCCCTACAGTCATCCGAAGTTCGACATCGACGTGGACCGGTTGACCGGCTACGTGACCCGGTGCCTGCTGTGCATGCCGATCACCGGCAAGGACGGGCAGCGGATCGGCGTCACCCAGGTCCTCAACAAGCGCGGCGGACCCTTCACCTACCGCGACGAGCAACGGCTCGCGGCGTTCAGCGCCCAGGTGGCCGTGTCGCTGGAGAACGCGCGGCTGTTCGACGACGTCCTCAACATCAAGAACTACAACGAAAGCATCCTGCGCAGCACCAGCAACGGCCTCATCACCCTGGACACCAAGCGCCAGGTCGTCACCATCAACGAGGCGGCGGCGAATTTGCTGCACGCGTCGCCCGAAGACACCGTCGGGCGACCGGTGACCCACCTGTTCGGCGAGGCCAACACGTGGGTGCTGGCCGGGATCGACAAGGTCGAGACGTCGGGCCAGCCCGACGTGGCGTTCGACGTCGATCTGACCCTGCCCGACGGCGACGTGGTGTCGACCAACCTGTCGACGGTGCCGCTGATCGACACGGCCGAGGACCCCATCGGCTCGATGATGATCATCGAGGACATGACCAAGGAAAAGCGCATGCGGACCACCATGGCCCGCTACATGAGCAAGGAGGTCGCCGATCAGCTCCTGTCCGGTGGCGAGGCCGGGCTGGGCGGCAAGGACCAGTCGGTGACCATCCTGTTCTCGGACATCCGCCGGTTCACCGCCATCGCCGAGACCCTGGGGCCGCGCGACACGGTCAACTTCCTCAACGAGTACTTCGGCGTCATGGTGGACGTGGTCCTGCGCAAGAAGGGTATCTTGGACAAATACATCGGGGACGCGATGATGGCCCTGTTCGGCGCCCCCTTCGCGACCCCGCACGACGCCGACAACGCGATCCAGGCGGCCGACGATATGGTCCGCGCGTTGCAGCGTATCAACCGGGACCACGCACGGACCGGCGTGCCCATGATCAACATCGGCATCGGCGTCGGCACGGGAGAGGTGCTCGCCGGCAGCATCGGGTCGCCCAAGCGCATGGAATACACGGTGATCGGGGACAGCGTGAACGTCGCCGCGCGTCTCGAACAGGCCAACAAGTATTACGGTACCAAGGTCCTGTTGTGCGAGAGCACCGCGGCCAAACTGGGCGGATCGTATCCGCTCCGCGAAATCGATCTGCTGCAGCTCAGGAATCGCGATGAGCCCCTCGCCATCTACGAATCGCTGGGATACCACACGGGCGAGACGTTTCCCGAGATGGAGAGGGTGCTCGAGTCCTACGGCCGCGGCCTCGCCTGCTACCGCAACCGCGACTGGACGGCCGCCATCACCTGCTTCGAGCGCGCGCTGGCCCTGAACGTGGGCGACAGCCCCTCGCGCATCTACCTGGAACGATGCAAGGCCTATGCGGAAACCCCGCCGCCGCCGGATTGGGATTGCGTCTGGCACTTGACGGGCGGGTGATCAGCGGGTCGAAGACGGGTCGAATCGGTCCCGCGTGATTGGGTCTCGTACCCGGATGGAATAGCCGAGACCGATCGGACAATCCTTCGACACGCGGCTTCGCCGCTGCTCAGGATGAGGGAATCTGTTACATTCCAAAAACATACCTCATGCTGAGCAGGCGCGTCAGCGCCGTGTCGAAGCATCCCGACACAGGTTCCAACCTACGCGTGTTGGTCTCAGGCCCCGGGCAGCAGGTCGTCGATCTTGGCCAGCAGGCGCGGGAAGTCCACGGGCTTGGTCTCGAACTCGTCGCATCCGGCGTCGAGCGCCTTCTCGCGGTCGCCACTCATGGCATGGGCGCTCAAGGCGATGACCGGGATCGCTGCCGTCTCCGGCGACTCCTTGAGGCGCCGGGTCGCCTCCCAGCCGTCGATCACCGGCAGGCTGAGGTCCATCAGCACGAGCTCGGGCGAATCGGTCTGGGCCTTGTCGATTCCCTGCTGGCCGTCGACCGCTTCGATCACGTCATGGCCCTTGCGCCGCAGGCGGCGGCCCAGCATGTCGCGGTTCATCTCGTTGTCCTCGACAAGCAGTATTTTGGCCATCGCCGGTCTCTCCCGCGTCTTCTTGCCTGCCGCCAGCGGCGGCGGGCCATCTCCATGATGGGTCAACTGCGCCGCGTTTTCCATCGAAACGCATCCGAGACCGCACGCCGGTGCGCCGTCCATCACCCGTGGCCGGGCTGCGAGCCGCCTGCCTCGGCGGCGGACGGCAGGTCGTCGCCCGCCCCGGGAGCGGTCTCGACTGCCGCGCCGGCCGACGGGATCTCGACGCTGAACCGCGACCCTTCTCCGAGGGTGCTCTGGACCGTGATATCGCCCCCCATCATCCGGCAGAAGCGGCGGCTGATGGACAGGCCCAGGCCGGTCCCGCTGAACTTCCGGGTCGACGACGCGTCGACCTGGACGAACTCCTCGAACAGTTTCGGGATGTCCTCCTCGGCGATCCCGATCCCGGTGTCGCTCACCGAAATGACGACCTTGTCGGCCTCCGCCGCCGCCCCCTCGACGACCAATCGGACGTCGCCCTCCTTGGTGAACTTGCAGGCGTTGCTGAGCAGGTTGATGATCACCTGCTTGAGGCGGATGGGATCGGCCCGCACGGCGCCGATGTCGTCCGGACAGACGAGCGCGAACGCGTTGTCGTTCTTCTTCGCCAGCGGCTCGGCGAGCACGGCCATCTCGTCCAGCAACGGCCCCAGCGGCAGGTCCTCGATGTTCAGCTCCATGCGTCCGGCTTCGATCTTCGACAGGTCGAGAATGTCGTTGATCAGGGCCAGCAGATGCCGGCCCGCCGACCGGATGCGCTCCAGGTCGCCCGCGGCCTCGTCGTCGCCGCGGTCCTCGGCATCCTCGTGCAGCATCTCGCTGTAGCCGATGATGGCGTTGAGCGGCGTGCGCAATTCGTGGCTCATGTTGGCGAGGAACTGGCTCTTGGTTTCGTTGGCCGCCTCGGCGGCGGCCGTCATGCGTTCCAGCATCTCGTTCTTGCGGTTGAGGTCGTCGGTGGCCTGCTGCAGTTCCGCCGTGCGCTCGGCCACCTGTTGTTCGAGGATGAAGGTCGTGTAGAGCACCTTCTGCTGATAGCGGCCGAACAGCCAGGCGACGATCGCCACCGCCAACGACACGCTGATGGTCGCCGTCGCGAAGATGATGATGGCCGACCGCGCATCGGCGGCCGACGCGCTCGACCGCGACCGCGCCTTGACCACGGCGGCGCGGACCACTTCGCGCAACTGCGCATCCAGGTCGGCGAACATGGCATTGTAGGGCTTGAGAAACGCCACCGTTGCCGGGAAATCCACCTCGAGCACCGAGCCCACGAAATCGAGGGCAACCTGATAGTTCTCGAGCTGCTCCAGGGCGTTGTCGACGGCCTGGTCCTGGGCCCGGTCCTCGAGGAGCTGGGACTTGTACTGCCTGAGATCCGCCAACACCGCACCGACTTCGCGGTCGATCTCCGCCAGCTCGGTGGCCACGTCGAGCGCCTCGACGTCGGCGGCCCGCTTGGTCAACAGCGTATGCATGCGGGCGTTGAGGATCTGAACCCGGGTCGCGATGCCGGAGATCATGACGCTGCCGTCCAGGTCCCGCTGGACGATCTGGCGCGTCTGGGACAGGAGGTCGGTGATGTTCTGCGTGCCGATCGCCGTCATCGCGGAGAGGACGAGGATGGAAATCAGGGGGACGAGCCCGAGCCGCAGCAGGGAGGAGAATCTCGATGGCCTGGAACGATCGAGTGCAGGTCCGCTGTCGCCCGCCATCACATCCGAATGTCTAAGGTCGCTAGTATGCGGCCCTCCACTTTACCACCGATCGTCTCCTTGTGGCTAAGGAGTTCCTGACCCGTCACCCCGACCGTCACCCCGTCCACGGGCTGGTAGGCGAGACGGGCCGAAAACGTCGTGTAGGTGGGGATGCGTTCGACGGTGTAGGCCACCGTCAACGTCCGCGGCGACACCAACCTCAGCATGTCGTATCCCGACACCACGTTGACGAACACGTCGGCCTCCCACGGTCCCTGCTTGTAGCCCCCGTGCAGCCCTACCTTGTGGTTGGGGATGCTGTCTTCGAAATCGACCCCGTGGGTGATTGCGCCCGCCTGGTTGACGTTGAAGCTGTCTCGGATGTGCTGGTACGTGTAGTTGACGCCCCATGTCCATTTCCCGTCGACGGTCCCGCGAAGGGTCGCCTCCAGACCGAACAGTTGGGACGATCCGATCTCGTTCACGCTGGCAACGCCGAGGACCGGGAACTGGGCCGGGAAGAAATCGCCGGTCGTCGTGGAGAACGCGCGCAACGACTTGGACTTCTGATAGAAGGCCGAGAGGATGGCCTCGCCGTCGATTTGCTCGACATCGCGCGAATAGGACGCTTCGTAGTTGGTCACCGGGCTGGCGCTGAGTCCGGGATTGCCCGTCGAGCCGGCCGCGAGCCCGCCGATCGTGAACGACGCGTTGAGGCCCCCGAACTCGGCCAGGCTCGGCAGCAGATGGCCGCGGCTGATGGAGAAGCGCAGGGTATCCTCGTCAGTCGCCTTGTACGTCAATCCGCTGCTGAAACTGAAGGCCGTGAGGTCTTCGTCGTAGTCGTCGTTTGAGAACGGGAACCCGGCAATCACTTCGCCGTCGCGGTTCAGGCGCAGATGATCGACCCGACCGGCATTGTTCCAGCTCACGTCCTTGGAAAACACGTGGTCCCACATGGCCGACGCGGCATAGACGTCGTAGGACACCGTGGCGCCCTCGACGGGTGCGGTGTCGATGGTGCTGTGACGGAACTCCGGGGCGATTCGGAACGAATCGTTGGCACCGATCTTGAACAGGTCCTCGACCTTGAAGACGCTGAGGTTGTTGATCCACTGGGCCCTCCCCGCGCCTTCGATCGCGAATTCCGCACGGGTGTGGTTCAGATATCCGGTCGCGGTGACCAGACCGATTCCGGTTTCGGCCGCCACGTGCGCCTTTGCCGACGACGTGCGGATGATCATGCTGATCGGTTCGAAGTTGATGAGATAGTCGAGCTGTTTCGATTTGGTGTTGGTGAGCTCGGCGCCGGCCTGAACATGGTCGGCGACCTGAAACAGGCTGTCCACGGACACCCAGTGCCGCAACGGGCTGGTCTCGAACGGTTCCTCCTGGTCATCGACCGCGTAGTCGTCGCTATGGAACCCGCCCGCCGACAACCGGATCCCGCCGAAATCGCCGATCTTCTGGGTGACGACCGCGGAGCCGTCGCCGTACTGCTCGGTGCCGCCGCGCAAGGCGAGCGAGGTCTTGTCGTCGAACAGCGGATTGTAGGTGACGATGTTGATGACGCCGGACACGGCGTTGAACCCGTAGAGCGCGCTGTTGGGCCCCTTGATCACCTCGATCTGGCGGATCTCCTCGAGGGCGACGGGAACGTTGCTCCACCGCGTGAGCCCGTAGAAATCGAGGTAGACTTGGCGGCCGTTGACCAGCGTGAGGATGCGCGGCGACATGGGCTGGTTGTATCCGCGGAAGGCAACGTCGGCGTTGCCCAGCGACCACCGCCAGACATCGACCCCCGCATGGTGTCGGAGAACCCCGGGGATATCGGTGGCGCCGCTGCGGCGGATGTCGTCGGCGGTGATGATCTCCATGGTCACCGGCACGTCGGACTTCCGTTGCGGCTTGCCCGTGGCGCTGGTGGTGACCGGTTCGCCGAACAGCTCTTCCAGCGCCCCGTAGTCGACGGCCTGCCCGAAAGCGGTGGATGCGACTCCCATCCCGGTCAGGACCAGGGCAACCGAGACGGCGACCCGTGCCATCGGCCTAACCATCCAAAGCGACGGGGGCACGCGATTCCTGCCCATTGATCAGAGCTCTCGGATCAGCATCCGGAAGGCGGTGGCGAACTCGATCGACGATGCCACCGAAGCCGAGCGGCTGACCAGCACCTCGACCCGGGGATGGGTCGTTACGGCCATCACGCAACGCCCCTCCTCCACGCATTCGGCCCGCGTCGCGATGCTCAGGACTCCGTGCTTGCGGGTCGCCGCGAAAATGGCGTCCTGGTATTCACCGAGATCGCCGGCGATGAACGCGAAACGCCGCCCTTCCAAGGCCTCGAGGCGGTCGACGGGAACCAGGACCGGCACCAGGGTCGCACCCCGAATACTCAGGCCCTCACCGAGCAGCGCCTGGATTTCCTCGGCCTCGCGTTTGGACTGGGGGTCCGAGGGCGCGAATACGATGGCGACTTCGGTCTGTCCTTTCGGCGGTTCGGCGACAAAGCGCAGCGTCCGCACCGCGACCTTGAAAGACCGCGATTCGACCTGCCCGAAGCTTTGGTCGACAATCCCCGTCAACAGCGCGGCAACAGAGATCAGCCCCACGAAGAGCCTGACGCGCACTGTACCCTCTCCCCTCATCGCCACATGCCATGGCGATCTGCTTTTCAAGTTACCTTACGACCGTGCCGACAGTTGTTCAACCGAGACATGACACCGGGTCGGCCTCACTCCCGCCACAGGCCCCGCTTGCGGTGCCAGTCCTCGATCGAGTGTTCCGGCCACTCCGGGAAGGTGGTCTCGCCGGCGCCCTCCGGCACCTGGGCCCACGAGGCGGCGAACTCCACCATCAGGTTGACGTGCTCGGGGGCGCGGGGCAAAGGCGTGTCCACGGCCGAGGCGAAGGGATACACCCACTGACCCCAGCGCGGGTCGTGCACCCACAGGGCCGAGCCGCAGCGGGTGCAGAAGTGACGCCGCGCATGACCGGGGCTGCCGTCGTCCTGGCGCACCCGGTAGACGCCGACGGCATCGTCGCCCTCCACCCGCAGGGACTCGGTATCCCCCATGATGTTGATGGCATAGCCGCCGCCGCCCGCCGTCTTGCGGCACACGGAACAGTAGCAGCGCATGTACGGATAGGGCGTGTGCGACTCCACCGAGAACCGCACGGCGCCGCAATGGCACGATCCCTCCAACCGCATGGCCTATCCCCTTCTTCCGCTACCCTTCGATCCACTTGGCGGTTTCGTCCAGCCAGGCCGGGTCGGGGCGGCGGAACACGGCGCCGCCGGCGCCGCTGTCCAGCTCCACCTCCCAGGTCTCGGCCCCGCCGCCGCGGTCCAGGATGTCGGTGCAGGACCCGGCGTCCGGGTCGCCCAGGTCGATCACCGACAGCACCCGCCCGCGCAGGGTGCGGGCGTAGATGTCCGCCACCCGGTCGAGAAAGGCGCGCCCGGGCGCCCCGGCCGGCGGGCAGGCCCCCAGCACCACGAACGCCATGTCGGGCACCTGCAGGAGACCCGAGGCGGCCAGGGTGACGGCGCCGCCTTCGCCGGTGCCGACCACGGCGATGTGGCCCACCGGGACGCCGAATGCCAACAGGGTGCGGACGCGTTCCTTGATGGCGAGCGCGTCCAATTCCGGGTCCGAGCCGTCGGCCCGGCGCTCGGCGATCACCTCGAACCCGCGCGCCGCCAGGGCCGGGGCGATCGCTTCGTGGTCCGCCGCCGGGCGGCCATGGACGTAGAACACGTAAGTGGTGTCGGGCGACACCCGGGCCGGGAACGACCGATGGACCTGACCGGTGGACCCGCCGTCGCACGCCCCCGCCAGCGCCAGTACGGCAACGGCCGCCGCCAGGGCGCGATGCCGGGCCATGGCGGCGAGGGGACTCACTCCTCGTCGAAGTCGGGGATCTCTTCGACCTCGATCTCGTTGTTGCGGATCTTGTAGTCGCGGTTCTGCTCGTAGGCATCCCGTTCGGTCACGTAGGGATCGACCGAGGTCTTCATCAGGTTCTCCAGGGACTCGCGCTGGTCCGCGTAGTCCGACGCCGCGTCCACTGCGTCTGCCGCCGACAGGGGATTGACCAGGAAGTTGACCACGTCCCCGGCCAGGTCGCGGGTGTTGCTGGGGCCGAGGATGGGCACCACCACGTGAACGCCGCCCCCGACGCCGTGGGCGCCTGCCGCCTGGCCCAGGTCCTCCTTGCGGTGCTCGTAGCCCATCTCCGTGGCCTTGTCGCGGATGCCCCCGATGCCGATGGTGGTGTTGATGAAAAAGCGCCTGGTGGCGTTCTCGGCATTCTCGGTGTCGCCCTGCAGGATGCTGCTCACCACGGTCATGGGTTCGGTCAGGTTGGAGGCGGCGTTGGACACGGCCTCCTGGATGGGCGGCGGCACCAGGGCCTTGTAGAAGCCGGCCACGGGGTTGATGAAGAAATGGCGGAGCACCCGGTTGAGCTGGTAGGTGGCCCGGTTGAGGGGCTCCAGGGGGTCGTCGGTCCCGGTGTCCTCCTCGATGGCCTCGTCCTCGGCCGCCGCCGGTGGTGTCTGATCGTCCCCGGCCAGCGCCGGCGTCGCCACCAACAGGATGGCGAGGGCCGCCACGGCCAATGCCCCGGGCCAATCGATCCAACGCGTCGCATTCATCGCACCGCACCCCCTCTCGACACTGGTCGGTTTATGCCACAGGGGCCGCCAAAACACAATCGGTACAGGCGTCTATGCCCGGCCGACACCGGCTCCGGTCATTCGGTCAAAGCCAGCAGGCGGCGCAGCCGGCCGACGGTCTCGCCGTCCGCATGCCCGTCCACTTGGGCCGGCCGGAAATGGCGCTGGAAGGCGGCCACGGTCTCCCGGCCGGCAGCCTCGTAGCCGTACGCCGCCAGCATGTCCGCGACTGCGGCGGCGTCGGCATCCGCAGGCTCGCCATCCTGCGGCCACAGACCGATGCCGGCCGCCGCCAGCCGCACCCAGTCGAACAGCTCGCCGGGATCCCGTTTGCGCCGCGGCGCCACGTCCGAGTGGCCGACCACGTTGCGCGGCGGGATCGGGTGGCGCGCCAGGATGTCGCGGGCCAGGCCCTCCAGCGCCGCCATCTGGGCCTCGGGAAAGGCCCGGTAGCCCAGATCGTGACCGGGGTTGACCAGCTCGATGCCGACCGACCGGCCGTTGACGTCCGCCACCCCCCGCCACCAGGCAACGCCCGCGTGCCAGGCCCGTTTGTCCTCGTCGATCAGGGCGTGAACCGTTCCGTCCTCGTCGATCAGGTAGTGGGCGCCGACCCGCGCCGCCGGGTCGCACAGCCGCGCCAGCGCCTCGCCGGCGCTGGCCATGCCCGTGTAGTGCAGCACCAGGATATCGACGGGCACGCCCGGCGGGCGGGCGTCGAAGTTGGGCGAGCGGTGGGCGGTCACGGGCGCCCCTCCCGCACCGGTGCCGCGGCCTCGCGGGTGCGGCTGCCGGCCAACTCCACCACCGCCACCCCGGCGATGGTCAACAGGCCGCCCAACACCTTGTACCAGGTGAGGGCCTCGCCGAGCAGGGTGACGCCGGCGGCCACGCCGATCACCGGCGCCAGCAGGGTGTAGGGGATCACGCGGCTCACCGGGTACTTGTCGACCAGGTAGTACCACAGGCCGTAGGCGGTGACCGAGGCGGCCACCACCGTATAGGCGACCGCCGCCCAGCCCCGCCAGTCGGCGGCCGCCAGGGACGCCATCTGTCCGTCTTCGAGCACCGCCGAGGCGACGAAGAGCTGCGGCGCCGCGAACAGGGCCATCCAGGCGTTGAGCTGGAACACGTTGATGCGGCCGATCCGCTTGATCTGCACGTTGCCCAGCCCCCAGGCCACGGCCGCGACCAGGATCAGGCCGGCATGGACCAGGCTCGACGCGGTGGCCGGCTCGCCGGCCAGGACCACCACCCCGGCGAAGGCGACGGCCATGCCGGCGCCGCGCCGCCAGCCCAGCGCGTCGCCCAGGAACAGCCAGGCGAACAGGGCGCTGAACGGCACCGCCAACTGGATGACGATGGCGGCGACGGCGGCATCGACCTTCACCAGACCGCTGAACAGGGCCCCGAAATGGAAGCCGCCGAAGGAGAACGCCAGCACCGCAATGGGCACAATGCGGCCGACCGGCGGTGGATACAGCCAGATCAGCAGGACCGCCACGAAGGCGAAACGCAGGGCGGTCATGAACAGGGGCGGGAACTGGGCGACCCCGATCTTGACGACCACGAAGTTGAGCCCCCAGATGACGACGACGGTGAGGGCGGCGAGGATGTCCAGGGACCTCACGGGGCGCGCCGCCCCGGACCCGGCTGTCCGGTGCTAGTTGACACCGCGGTCCTTGCGGATGCGGTCGTAGGCGGTGTTGATGCCGGCCATCTTCTCGTTGGCCAGGTCGATGAACTCCTGGGGCAGGCCCTTGGCCATCAGGGCGTCCGGGTGGTTCTCCCGGATCAGGCGCCGGTAGACGGTCTTGATCTCGTCATCGGTCGCGGTGCGCGATACGCCGAGGATCTCGTAGGGATCAACGGCGCTCCCGTCGGCGCCCATGTGGAGGGCGCGAATGCGCTCGAACTGCGTGCCGTCGAAACCGAAGATGTGGGCCACCGCCTGCAGGTAGGTCAGTTCCGTCGAATGCATGACGCCGTCGGCCATGGCGATGTGGAACAGGCCGCCCAGCAGCTCCTCCAGCACTTCCGGCTGATAGGCGAACATCTGGGCGATCTGTTGGGCGTAGGGCTCGAACCCGGTGGCATCTCGGCGCGCCTCGTTGAACAGGCGGCCCACGGTGTCCATCTCGTGCGGCGGGATGTGGAACACCCGCTTGAAGGCGTCGATCTCGTCCCGGGTGACCACGCCGTCGGCCTTGGCCATCTTGGCCGACAGCACGATGACCGCGATGGTGAAGGCCACCTGCCGCGATTCGGTCATGTCGGGCATCGGACCCGCCGTCTTCCCGGGCCCGGACTGCGCCCGGTTCATGCGGTCGACCAAATGCCCGGCAAGCACCCCGAACAAGGCCTCCAGGGGACCGCCGCCCAACGCGAACCCGGCGATGCCGCCGATGACCTTGCCCCAGATGCTCATCGGATCTCCCTCCGCACGGCCCGGTGCGCCCTCACCATAGCCGGCCGGCCGGCGGACACAAGGGCCGTCCGGCGGCCTTGGTCAGGAGGGGCCGAGACGGCCGGCCAACGGCAGCTTGAGGGCCGGGGCCAGGGGATCGACGCCGAAGGTCAGGCCCAGCAGGTTGACCTCCAGGCCCTCCTCCATGCCGATCAGCACGCCGAGCAATCCGAGCACCGAGAACTGCACGCCGGTGCCGCTGGGCGAGCGGGCGAAGACGCCGTCGGCCAGGTAGTCCTTGCCGATGGCTGTGGGCGGAAGGTCGAGCCGCAGTTCCGGCACCGCGCGGCCCACGTGGGCGGTGAAGGTGTTGCTGTTGGGACCGGGCCACATGCGGTACTCGTTCTCGAAGGGGTAGCTGGCCACCGCATTGCGGACTTGCTCGATCACCTGGTCGACGCCGTCGCCGCGCAGGTCGACCACGATCTCCGGCTCGGCCCCGAACCAGCGCCCGTCGGCGGGCCGGCGGCTGGCCACCACCACCGGCATGCCGCGATAGGCGCGCCACCCGATCACCTCGTAGACCAGGAAGCTCGGCGCATGGCTGGGTTTGACGGCGATCCAGCTATGGACGCCGAAGATGCCACGCCAGCCGAACGCCCGGGCCACGTAGACCTGGACCACCGCTTCCGGCGTGGTCGCCGGATCGGGCGCGATCCCCACCGGCTCGCGGCTCGCCGTCCGCCAGTCACCGGACATGGCGGAGAACGCGCCGAGCAGGACGGTGGCCACCAGGGCCGACAGCGCCAACCATTTGATCATGCGCAGGACACGCCGAATTGCCTCCCCGCCAATATGGCGATGGAATCGGCGCCGCGCAAAGGGCGCCGGGCCATTTTCCGCGAACGGAGTGTACAAGGGAAAGCGAGTCCAGTCAGTTTACCATTTGTGCAATGGCAATAAATTATCTCTGGGCGAACGCCGGCCAAAAGATAATAAACCTGAAATAGAGGATTCGCGAATCAGTCATAAAAAGATCCCAAGAACTCTTTTCACCCGACCCCGATTCATCTCTTGACCTCACCCCGGGCATTGCGGATAGACTTGACTTCAAAAGACGGAATGACCATACAAGTTACTGAGGCTTTGCTTATCCTTTCGGGGACTGCTGAACATGGATGAAACGGACTTGACGTCGGACGACGATTTCGAGCCCCACCGGATGCGCGGGTCCGCCGCGGGTCCGCCTGACAACAGCGACTGGAACACGGACGGGCCCGCGGACCGCCGCCGGGACGCCGCCAGCGGCGACGACCATGGCTGGGACGATCCGGACGACATCAACGATCCCTGGGCGATGCTGATCCTGCCGCCGAACGACGGGGCCCGTTGACCTTCAAATGCCGGCGCGGCCCGCGCGCCGGCGGATCATTGGGCGGCCGGCGCAGCCGTCGGCGCGGCCGCCGAAGGGCCTGAGTCCCGACATTTGGCGGCGAACCACACCGTGCAGATCCTCACCCAGTTATCCACCGCGTCGGCCCGCTGCACGCGCAGGTCAGGTGCCGTGTTGCAGTAGACCTCCAGGGGCTGGCCGCTCTGGCTCTCCTGCGCCGCCAGGCCGGGAGTGGCCGGGCCTGCGGCCAGCACCGCCGCCACCACCATTGCTCGCGTCAGCCGCATGATCGCCGCCTCCGTCGCCGTATTGGTCGGAGACAGTCTAGCCCGCATTTCTCACATCCGCCACGGTCTGCGTCGCGTCCCGGCTGCCGCCCCGCCAGGAGCGGGCCGAAAAGCGTAGCCTG
>JANQFP010000233.1 GCA_028277795.1 Rhodospirillales bacterium | reverse complement strand
GGGACACCCGGCACCACGACGCGCGCCATCCGTGCCATGGCGCCAGACTAGCCGGTTATCGGGGCAACGCAAGGAAATTAGTATACTGTCCCCGGAATTGCCCGGAATTGGCGGAATTGGTCCGGAATTGTGTCCCCGGAATTGCCCGGAATTGCCGGAATTGGCCCCGGAATTGGCGGAATTCGGAATTCTAGTTAGCCGCCGTCGGTTCAGGAGTTGCGAAAGGCATCACGCGTCCCCGCGCCTGCGAATCCACCGCGCACACGCATCCACGATACGACTGCAGCACCGGACCCGTCGCCGGTTCGCGCCAACCCGAACAAAATCACCACCCCGGCGGCCAGCATCAGGGCCGAGAACAGGGAGGCAAACAGATACGGGCCGCCGAGGGTCACGCCGTACCCGGCGGCGAGCGCATGGACTGCGCACAGGGCGACGGCGAGCGGCCGAGCCCGGCGCGCGATGAAAAGTGCGTGGGCCTCCACCGCATCGACACGCCGGCCGGCCGGCCACGGCGCGGTCATCGGACCGCCTCCTCGTCGCGCCGCCGGTGCCGGCGCCGGATCCATCCCAGCCCCGCCAGTCCGACACCGAGTATCGCGAGGGAGGCGGGCTCGGGAACCTGTGAGGCGTCACGGACCAGGAAGTGACCGATGTCGTGGAAACTGCTATGGCCGCTCAGGGCGTGTGTCGGGCTGATGTGGGTCAGTGATGCATGGCCGGTTCCCCCGTAGGTGGGGGCATCGCTCGCCGTCGAAGCCCAGAAGCTGGTACCTGTCCCGTCTGCCGTGAAACCGCGCACGAGATCGGTTTCGGAGAGGTCGGAAGGATGGAAGGGGTCGTAGAAGGGCGCCATGTCGCCGAGGTAGAGGGAAAGGCTGGTGCCGAGACCCAGGTTGTTGACATGGAAACCGACGTCCTGCCAATCGGGATCGAAGGCGCTGAACAGCGTCAGCACTTCGCCCCGTGTCGCGTGCCGCCAACCGGCCTCGTACCAGCCGGTCGGCGCATAGGTGCCATGCGTCGTGACGTTGTTGAAGACGTCGAACCATGTCTCCTTGGCCGTCAGCGTGACGTCGGCCCAGTCGAGACCAGTATCGGCAACCGTGGTGAACCAATCGTTATCGACGAGATCGACGACCGAGGCATTCGCTGACGGAACTGCCGACATCACGGCGATGCCGGTCACAACACTGAAGAGCTTGTTTCGCATGTCTTTCCTCCCCTCCAAGGACGTTGGCCGTGTTCAACGGCGGCGACGGACCCAGCCGAGCCCGGCGAGGCCGACGCCGAACAGGGCGAGAGTGGCGGGCTCGGGGACTTGCGGCGTCTGGGGTGAGTCGCCGGACGCGCGCTGGTGGAAATCGATGTTGTCGATGCCGACGAACCAGGGCGAAGCCCACGAGATGCTGACCGGGTCGGACGAGGCTATCCCCGGCGTGAAGCTGCTGTGCGCCGAGCCGCCGAGCACCGTGATTGGGTTGTCGAGGTAGTCGATCACCGGCGAGCCGTCGACGCGCACGAACAGCTCGGTCAGGTTGTCGTGCTGGTCCCCCATCCACCCCCCGAGGTCGAAGCTGTTAAGAACGACCTCGAACCCGGCATCGGGGGTAAGGATGATCGTCGCCCCGATGTGTTGGTTCGACCAGGCGATGTTGACGAGGTCGCCATAGCCCGTGTCCCACCACTGGACCGGGACCGTCGTGTCCGTCGTGTACTCGACGGTCACGTTGGGCGTGAAGCCGACACCCTCCAGATATCCGAAGGTGAACGCACCCGATGCCGCCGAGCTGTTCGTCACCCGGTCTCCGTAGGCGTCAGGTATCGCATCGTTGTTCGCGATCGGATCGATATCGAAGGTGAGGACCGTCGCGTTGCCGGACGACGCGGCACCGGCCGCGAGCGCGGCGCCCATGGAGACGGCGGCAAGCAACTTGGAGCGTGTCATCGGGACCTCCCGTCTTCCCTCTTGTTGCGGCGGGCCACTCACGGGCACCTTCCCGACGGGGAAGAAAGCAACCCGCGTGCCAGACTCATAACGACTTGATACTCAACGGATAATTCGAAGAGTCGCCCACGGCGTCCGCGGGATTGGCAACCCCGGCGACAGGTACAAACGTACCGAGGATTCCGATTCCTCGTTTGCTGACAGCGAATTGCCGCAGCGCGGCGCGGAGTTCAGCGGCGATTCCTGTGTAACCCCCGCCGACAGTTCGGATGTTCTGTCGAGCGCTCAGGTGCCGGGCGCGAGGCCGGCGGGGGAGCGGAGCAGCAGGCGGACCAGCTCGGACTGGCGGCGGGTTCCGGTCTTGCGGTAGACCGACTGCAGGGCGTTGCGTGCCGTGTTGCGGGTGACGCCGAGGGCATCGGCGGCGCGTTCGATGGTCATCCCGGTGGCCATCAGGGCGGCCACGGCGGCCTCCCGCTTCGACAGGCCGAACAATCGGCGCAGCGTTGCCTCCGGAAGCTCGTCCGCGTGCTCCGGATCGGTGACGAACACCACCGCCGCCGGCCGGCGCAGGGCGAACAGCGACTCACGGACCGGCAACGGGGACACCATGACCTGATACGGACGCTTGCCGGAGGGACGCGGGATGGCGATGGCGCCGCCTGCGCCGAGCCCGATGCCCAGGCCGGTGCGGATCGCCTCGCCGATCAGCCGTTGCAACGCTGCGTCGTCGTGCGGGCGCACGGCCCGCACCCCGTCCAAACCCCCGCGGAGACCGTCACTGGCGGCGATGACCTCGTCGGCTGCGCGGTTCGCTTGCAGCACCGCGCCTTGCTCGTCGAGGAGGATGATGCCGAACCGAGGCGAGTCCATGGCATCGCCCAAGGCCCCGGTCCGCAGATGGAGGTCGTCGAACCGAAGGCCGATCTCCGCCGCGCGGGAGAGGTGGGACGCGAGGCGCTGAAACCGGTCGATGGCGGGTTGGTCCGCATGCCCGTCGCGGGCGAGCCGCTGGAGCGAAACGAATGCGGTGACGTCCTGATTTTCCAAGACGCGGGCGGCAAGGAAGTATCGAAATCCGCCGAGCATATTCAGCCAGTTATAGTATTCACTCCTGTCCATCTCCGATTCATTCGTGAACTGGTAATCATAGATGATCTTCTTTTGAGGGTTCTCGAATCCATACTTCACACGAGGATCGAACTTAACGACGTGATAGTTGTATTCGTCGACCCTATCGCTTGGAATGCCGACGGAAACACTTCTCGGGATCAAGCCGGACGCCTTGTCGACGATCATGAAGTTGACGCCGGCACTGCCCGTGGCGTCGCAGAGCGCGGACAGCACATCGGGCCACAGCGACGGATCGATCGCGGCGTCGTAGATGCGGCCGACGAGGTCGAGCAGGTCATCCTGGCTTTGCACACCGCCCTCCCCTGCTCGGCCAAGATCACCCAGTCTGCAAACAACTGAGAGTGATTATCAAGGGAAATTCAACGGTCCAAGATGATTCCGCTGCGGTCCGTGGCGAATCGACCGAAGCAGCCCTTCCGGGCGGTGGTCTGATTGCGGGGCCGTGCCACCCCTCACGACACCGGCCGCAGGCCCGGGCCCGGCGTCGGCGCGGCCTGCACTTGGTCGCCCTCCGGCTCGGCCAGGAGGGCGCGCAGCGTGACACCCGTGGTGTCGTGCTGGGCGCGGGAAAGGTCGGTCAGGCAGTCGGCCAAGCGCCCTTTCCAGCCGTCGCCGCCGACCACCAGCCCGTCCGTGTCGAGGCCCAGTCCGAGCGCCGTCAGCAGGTCGCCGAGGGTCACCGTTTCCGGGTCGCGGCTCAGCACCCAATCCTCGTCGGCGGTCTGGGCCGTGAAGCGGGCCGCCTGCAGGTCGGCCAGGAGCCGGTCCAGCGCCCGCTCGCTGCCGCCCGTCTCCTCGAGCAGCCGGGCCCGTGGCACGCCGCCGCCGTCGCGGCCGGCGTCGAACAGCACCGCCAGCACCTGCACGGCCGCCACCAGGCGGGCGCCGGGGGTCGGCGCCCCGGCGGCCAGGGCGCCGCCGGCCTTGCGCCAATCGCCCAGCGCCGCCGTCATCACCGCGCCCAGCAGCACCACCGTCCACGACAGGTACATCCAGACCAGGAAGATGGGCACCGCGGAGACGGCCCCGTAGATGGTCTGGTAGGTGGGGAAGTTGGACACATAGAGCGCGAAGCCCTGGCGCACCACGGCGAACAGCAGGCCGCCGGTGATGCCGCCCGCCAACGCCGCCATCACGCCCACCGGCCGGTTCGGGATGACCGCGTAGAACAGCGCCAACGCCACCATGAACAGGACCGTCGGCCCCACCGCCGTCAGCCACGCCGTCGGGCCCGCGGAGGGGTCCACCCCGGCCCATTCGGTGAGGGCGAAGAAGTAGGTGGAGAGCGAGAAGCTGGCGCCGACCATCAGGGGCCCGAGGGTGATCAGGGCCCAGAACACCAGGAGCCGGGGCACCAGCGCCCGCGGCCGGGTGACCCGGAAGATCCCGTTGAAGGCCGATTCGATGGTGCCCAGCATGAGCACGGCGGTCAGCGCCAGGCCGACGATGCCGACGGCGGTCAACTGGCCGGTGTTGACCACGAACTGATCGAAGTACTCCCGGGTGGCCTGGGCCGAATCGGGCAGGAAGTTGGCGAACAAGGCGTCGTAGAACTGCTCCCGCATGCCCGCGAACGCGGGATAGCCGGCCAGCATGGCGAAGGCGATGGCGGTCAGCGGCACGATGGCCAGCAGCGACGTGTAGCTCAAGGACGCCGCCATGCCCGGGCCGTCGTCGTCGATGAACCGCCGCCACACGTATTTGGCGAACGCCAGCGGTCCCGCCGGGGCGGGTCCCGGGTCCTGCGGAGTCTCGTCGGTGGGTTCGGTCATCGGGCCCCCTGCCTGTGCCACCAGGCGGCGAGTCTACCAGAACGGGTGGACTCGCGCCACGACGCGGGCAATCGGGCCGTTTTTCCGGGTTCCGCGGCTCCGGCTTTCGTGTAGGATGCCGCCTCCCCGCCACCGGCCCGAATCCATCCCAGAGCCCAGAGTGAGACCCATGGACAACTCCGCACCACTGATGGCCGGCAAGAAGGGCCTGATCATGGGCGTGGCCAACGATCGCTCCATGGCCTGGGGGATCGCCAGGGCCGCCCACGCCCAGGGCGCGGAGATGGCGTTCACCCACCAGGGCGAGGCCCTGCGCAAGCGGGTGGGGCCGCTGGCCGAGTCCCTGGGCGCGGCGGCCGTGCTGCCCTGCGACGTCACCGATCCGCAAAGCCTGGACGCCCTGTTCGAGCATCTGCGTCAGACCTGGGGCCGGCTCGACTTCGTGGTCCATGCCATCGCGTACTCGGACAAGGAGCAGCTCAAGGGCAAGTACGTCGACACCTCGGCCGACAACTTCGCCGCCACCCTGCACGTGTCGTGCTACTCGTTCACCGACATCTGCCGGCGTGCCTCGGACCTGATGGACGACGGCGGATCGCTGCTCACCCTCACCTACTACGGGGCCGAGCGGGTGATGCCCCACTACAACGTCATGGGGGTGGCCAAGGCGGCGCTGGAGGCCAGCGTGCGGTACCTGGCCGAGGACCTGGGGCAAGCCAACATCCGGGTCAACGCCCTGTCGGCCGGCCCCATGAAGACCCTGGCCGCATCGGGCATCGGCGACTTCCGCTACATCCTCAAGTGGAACCAGTACAACTCGCCGCTCAGGCGCAACGTCACCCTGGACGACGTGGGCGGGGCCGGGCTGTATCTGCTGAGCGACCTCGCGTCGGGTGTCACCGGCGAGATCCATCACGTGGACTGCGGCTACCACGTGGTCGGCATGAAAGCGGCGGACGCCCCCGACATCTCGGTGGTGTAGGCGCCCCATGGCGGGCAACACCTTCGGCCGTCTGCTACGGCTCACCACCTTCGGCGAGAGCCACGGGCCGGCCATCGGCGGCGTGCTCGACGGCGTGCCGCCGCGTATCCCCATCACCGAGGCCGACATCCAGGCGGACCTGGACCGGCGGCGGCCGGGCGGCTCGGCCTTCACCAGCCAGCGCCGCGAATCCGACCGGGTGGAGATCCTGTCCGGCGTGTTCGACGGCCGGACCACGGGCGCCCCCATCGGCCTGCTGATCGTCAACGAGGACGCCCGGTCCAAGGACTACGACGCCATCCGCGACCTGTTCCGTCCCGGCCACGCGGACTTCACCTACCAGGAGAAGTACGGCATCCGCGACCACCGCGGCGGCGGCCGCTCCAGCGCCCGCGAGACGGCGGTGCGGGTGGCCGCCGGCGCCATCGCCCGCAAGGTGCTGGGGGACGGCATCGCGGTGCGCGGCGCCCTGGTGCAGGTGGGCCCCCATGCCATCGACCGGGACCGCTGGGACTGGGAGGCGGTGGGCGCGAACCCGTTCTTCTGCCCCGACCCGGAGACGGCCGACCGGTGGGAGGGATTCCTCACCGAGGTGCGCAAGGCCGGGTCCAGCACCGGCGCCGTGGTCGAGGTGACGGCGTCGGGGGTGCCCGTCGGATTGGGCGAGCCCGTCTTCGACCGCCTCGATGCCGACATCGCCAAGGCGCTGATGAGCATCCCGGCGGTCAAGGGGGTCGAGATCGGTGCCGGGTTCGCCGCCGCCGCCCTGTCCGGCGAGGAGAACGCCGACGAGATGCGCATGGACGGCGGCACCCCGGTGTTCCTGTCCAACAACGCCGGCGGCACCCTGGGCGGCATCTCGTCGGGCCAGGACATCGTCGCCCGCCTGGCGCTCAAGCCCACCAGCTCCATCCTGGTGCCGCGGCGCACCGTCACCGCCGGCGGCCAGGACGCCGAGATCGTCACCAAGGGCCGCCACGACCCCTGCGTCGGCATCCGCGCCGTGCCCATCGCCGAGGCCATGCTGGCCCTCGTGTTGGCCGACCACCTGCTCCGCCACCGCGGCCAGTGCGGCTAAGTTGACTTAGTCCTGGACTTGGTCCGGAATGCCCGTCTGATCCAAGGGGCGCGCTTCCATGGCGACGGTCGTCAACATGCGCGAAGCAAGGGCGCACCTCTCCAAGTTGGTGGACCGTGTCCGCCTTGGCGAGGAGATCGTGATCGCCAGGGACGGGCGACCTGTTGCGCGGCTGGTCCCCGTCGAGGCGCCGAAGATGGATCGCCAGCCCGGCAGCGCGCGTGGCCGCATCTGGATTGCGGACGACTTCGACGCACCCCTGCCCGACGACATACTCAACTCGTTCGAAGTGTGAACCTCGGCGCCGTCATATCCGCCCCCCGCGTATTGACGGCCCTACCCGCCAACGCAGAGCATCCATGCCCACCCCCGACGACCACGCCATGAACCGCTGACCGGTAGTCCGTTGACCAAGCCCCTAGCCCACATTTCTCACATCCGCCACGGTCTGCGTCGCGTCCCGGCGGCCGCCC
>JANQFP010000229.1 GCA_028277795.1 Rhodospirillales bacterium | reverse complement strand
CTGTTGTTCGGGCGCCTGTGGGAGCGGCTCGGCATCGCCGACGTCCTCGCCGGACTGCTGCAAGGCCGCGGCTTCGAGTTCGCGGTCGAGCGTGCGGTCTTCGTCGCCGTCCTCCACCGGCTGTTCGTCTCCGGCTCCGACCGGGCCTGCGAGAAGTGGGTGGCGGACTACGCCATTGCCGGCGCCGATGGCCTGCAGCTCCATCACTTCTACCGGGCGATGGCGTGGTTGGGCGAGGAGTGTGGGGCGGCCGAAGACGGCGGGCTGACGTCCCGCTGCGTCAAGGACGAGATCGAGGAACAGCTCTTCGAGCGGCAGCGGGACCTCTTCAGCGAGCTGTCGGTGGTGTTCATGGACACCACGACGCTCTCGTTCGAGGGCGCCGGTGGCGAGGCGCTCGGTGTTCGGGGCCACTCCAAGGACCACCGGCCGGATCTGAAACAGATGGTGCTGGCCGTCGTTCTCGACGGCGACGGCCGGCCGTTGTGCACCGAGATGCTGCCGGGGAACACCGCCGACGTCACCGTCTTGCTGCCGGTGGTCGACCGGCTGCGCACGCGGTTCTCTGTCGGGCGCATCTGTGTCGTCGCCGACCGCGGGATGATCTCCCGGGCGACGATCGAGGCCCTGGAGGAGCGCGGGCTCGAATACATCCTCGGCGTGCGGGAGCGCAGCAGCGCGGTGGTCCGCCGGACGGTGCTCGCCGACGACGCCCCGTTCACGCCGCTCGTCATCGAACGCGACCGCGGCGAGACGCAGCTGTTCGTCAAGGAGGTCCGCGTCGACGGCGTCCGCCATGTCGTCTGCCGCAACGAGGCCGAAGCCGAGAAGGACCGCGCCGACCGGCAAGCCATCGTCGTCGGACTGGAGAAACAATTGCAGCGCGGTGACAAGGCGCTGATCGGCAACAGCGCCTACCGTCGTTACCTGCGTCGGGTGCGCGACGGCGATGGACCGGACGGCCCGGCCTTCGAGATCGCCGCCGGCAAGCTGGCCGACGAGGCCCGCTACGACGGCCTCTTCGTGCTCCGCACCAACGCCCGCATCACCCCGTTGCAGGCGGTGCTGCGCTACCGCGACCTGTTGCAGGTCGAGGACCTGTTTCGGCGGGCCAAGGCGGCGCTGCGTACCCGCCCCATCTCCCATTCGTCCGACGCTGCGATCCGCGGCCACGTCTTCTGCTCGTTCCTCGCGCTCGTGCTGCAGAAGGACCTGGCCGACCGCTGCCGCGCCGCCGGCCTCACCGTCGAATGGGCCGACCTGCTCCGCGACCTCGACCGCCTGCAGGAAGCGACGATCGACAAGGACGGCAAACGCATCACCACTCGCACCCCCGTCGCCGGCCAGGTCGGCCGCGTTTTCCAGGCCGCCGGCGTCGCTCTCCCGCCCAACACCCGCGACCACCCGGCCTGACCCCCGTCCCCCGCGAAATGTCGTGCTAACAACCGGCCAGGCCGGCGCAGGCCATTGCGCTTACTCAACAATTTTCGAGGCACTGTTCAAGTGTACGCGTCCGGCCAGGCTTTCAATTACCCACAAGTGCGGCTCCGTGGATGGCGCCCAGTTTGATGTCGATGAGGCGCGACAGGCCGCGCCACATGACG